>JANMFC010000160.1:0-8205 GCA_031377675.1 Pseudanabaena sp. OTE_70b_metabat_355
CATGATACAGTGCCTTGCGCTGACTTAAAAGCCAAGAAGTCTGAATAGGCTGTATAGAAATCGGCAAGACAGGACAAAACATTAAGGGAACTCCAAAGAAAAAATGATCCCTATAAAACCCCAAAATATAGCGGTGGGCTATGTCCGCCTCTATATTTTGAGGATCGATTATTTTGTGTAAGTCCCTAATAAAAAATAATTTTGTTAATTTAGCGCATTATGTAGTAACATATATATCTGCAACGGGATGTAGCGCAGCTTGGTAGCGCGCCTGCTTTGGGAGCAGGATGTCGTAGGTTCGAATCCTATCATCCCGATTATTTTTCTTCTGTACGGTATACAATCCCGAAAAACTCACTTTCCCCGTTGTTAGTCTGTAACAAATGGAGACAATTCTTGATGTGCCGAAAACAAATCGCCAACTCCTTGATCAAAAATTAGTTCAGGAACTACACGAGAATCGACACAGCCTAAAATAATCGCAAAAGGATGCTGGGCGATCAATAAATCAATTCGTCTTTGAGCGCCTTCGTGGGGATGTTCCATACGATCGAGAATATAGTGATAATTGCCTTCTTTGAGTTACTATGTCGCGATCGCTGGAAGGAGAAAGAATCAAAATCACACTGATCGCGTCATTTGCACTCGATAACGTTCCTTTTTGGTGATCATAATTTCTCCAATTGTTAGCCTTCCTTTGCCGCGAATCGCTACTAGATCTCCAGATTTGAGTTGATAATTGGGCTGTGATACCGTCTTCCAATTGACGCGCACATCTTCACCATTGATCAAATCCACCATTTTGCTGCGCGACATTCCGAAACCAAAAGAAGCGATCGCATCTAATCTTAAGGAAGCCTCAGTGGAAGTTAGTTCTTTGGTAACAGGTATGCGAATCTTGAGATCTTCTAAAGCGATCGCCGTTACCTTGACGGGAACAGTACGGACTTGATTGAAATGGATTTGTAAATATTCCATTAATTCAGGCACGATGATCGCCTGTGCGCCCTTCTCTCCTAACACATTCACATCACCAACTTTTTGACGCTCAATTCCTGACCCAAGGATTGCGCCGAGAAAATCACGATGAGTAGCGGTGTCAAATAAGAAGTTACCTGCAATAGAGATTGGCGTGAGGCTGACCATCGAGACATCAAGGGGTAACTCAGAACGGGCGATCGCAATCCTCTGTCGTTCAGCTTGTTCATAACCGCCCCACGCGAGGCAATGAATTTCCGTCATCTTAGAAAATACGCGCAAGCCTTCGGCAGCTTCGGGCGGTGATAAAAAATCACTGCATACAACTTCCCATGTCTGAATAGCGCGATCGCCTAAATCCAGCAAACGGCTAACAGTTTCTCGGTTTTCAACATGATTTAACAGGTCACGCGGTAGCATTAAATTTCGTCAAACTCGTCTTCAGGAATGCGTTGCTTCGACTTATCGGGAATCTTGGTTTCACCCCAAGCATCACGGATTTGTTTTTGAGTTTCATTACGAAAATTAGGCTGATTCGAGTCTAAATAATCATCCTCAAAGTCATCATAATCATCATCGTAATTATTGCTTGATGATGGTGGTGGAGCGATCGGTTTGGATGGCTCAGGACGAACTTCGGCTCTGGCTTGACGACGTTGCTGCTGTGGCGGGTTTACAGGAACACGCTCCTCCGCCCAATTGTCGCCATCATCCCATGACTGCTCTTGACGATAGATCGGACGTTGCTGCTGCGGTGGTGGTGAATAGCTGCTTCTCGTACCCGATGACAAAGTATTATCACGAATCACATTTGTTGGCGGCATGTAGTCATCTTCAAAGTCATCTTCCCAAGGAGCTTTACCAAGTCCGAGGCGTTCGAGTAAACCTTTGCTCAGTTGGGTCATCCGATCTTCCATGCCCTCCGTGACGATGATGCGATCGCGCCCAACGGCGATAATCTCATTCACATCAAGTTCATAAGTGCTAATCAAGCTAGCGGGAATAATCGGATTACCGATTGAGGCAACAATCAAAAATAGCAGATCGCCTGTTTCAGGATCGAATTTAAAATCGCGGACTTTACCAAGTGGCTCCCCCGACTCGGTAACAACTTCATTATTAATCAGTGTGGTGAAGCGCTCCGTCACCAAAATATCTTCAAGTACCGATTCGTCATCCACCAAAATCGCGTCAGGACCGAGCAAATCAATATTGTCAAGAGACATAAAAAACGTATCGCCAATCCCGATCGCTGTCCCTGGCACAAAGCGCTCGGCTAATGTCATCCCTGTAACGCGGCGCTGATCGACATCTAGCCATATTTGGGTTACAATGCCAAGCCGCACGGCTGAGCGCTTGCTAAAGACTTGCAAACCTAAAACGGCAGCCCGTTGACGAAGATTTTCCGATTGCATCATGGCGGTGACGAGGCTCTAAATTATTCCTTACAGGTGGGGAATCCCCACGAGTGGGGCATGAACTAAAAAACAAACAAGACGGTAAATACCTAGCCCTGATTCTAGCAGACTAGATCCCTGTCGATATCGGTAAGGTCGGTTCGGGTTTCATCTCAATGTAATTTGTTCGCTGGCAACTGACGCTCAGAGTTAAACTAAAAGATGTTAATTTCGATCTATCTGTTGATTGGATGCTGCTAATGGCTAGGCGAAATTTGCTCAATGTTGTCGTTATCGCGATCGCTTGTTTATTCATTAGTGTGAGCGCGATTAATCCAGTTTTTGCCCAAGATGGCGTAAATATTCAAAATCTTAATAATTTCAATCCCCAAGAACTACTCCGTCAAGCCTTAAAGTGGATCGAAAATTTGGGATATGTGGGCGGGTTCGTCTTTATTTTAGTTTACATCATTGCCACAGTTGCTTTTATTCCTGGTTCAATTTTGACCTTGGGAGCAGGTGTGGTTTTTGGTGTGGTTTGGGGGGCGATCTATGTATTGATCGGTGCAACATTGGGAGCGATCGCCGCCTTTTTGGTGGGGCGCTATCTGGCTAGAGATTGGATTAGTCAGAAAATTGCGGGTAATCAAAAATTTGCGGCGATCGATCAGGCGGTGGCTAAGGCTGGCTTCAAGATCGTGTTATTGACTCGGTTATCTCCAATATTTCCCTTTAATCTACTTAATTATGGATTTGGGATCACAGGTGTTAGCCTCAAAGACTATGCGATCGCCTCAGTGGGGATGTGTCCTGGCACGGTGATGTATGTCTATATCGGTTCTTTAGCAGGTGACTTAGCGCGTATTGGTGGTGACAATCAACCGACAGATATCACTCTCCAATGGATAATTCGGATTGTTGGTTTTATCGCCACAGTTGCTGTGACTATTTATGTCACTCGTATAGCGCGTAAGGCTCTGGATGCAGAAGTTGGTGAATAATTAGATTGGGCGGCGAAGCCGCGCAATCTAATTATTCACTGGAAGAATTTGCCTCAATGATTGCTTTCTCGCGAATCCGACAGGAATCGCAGACACCACAAGGAACTTCGCCACCCTGATAACATGACCATGTAAGCTCAATTGGCACACCCAAACGCTGCGCCCGTCGGACAATATCGGTTTTAGAATCCATCACCAAAGGCGCAACTAATTGTGGGGCATGACCTTCAACACCGACTTTAGACGAAAGCGCCGCTAACTTCTGAAACGCCTCCAAATAATCAGGACGACAATCGGGATAGCCAGAATAGTCCACGGCATTAATTCCCAAATAAATCGCTTCTGCACCTTTGGTTTCGGCTAGCGATAAGGCGATCGCAATAAATACGGTATTTCGCCCTGGGACATAGGTAATCGGAATTTGATCAACTTGTACGCCCTCTATGGGTATAGCAATGCTGGCATCGGTTAATGCCGAGCCGCCCCATTGTGCCAAGTTTACGTCCACAATAAAATGTTCGCGAATATTTAACGCAGCAGCGACTTGCTGGGCGGCGATTAACTCGCGCTCGTGACGCTGACCATAACGAAAGGATAAGGCGATCGCTTCATAACCATCGGCGATCGCCTGAGCCGCCACCGTCGCCGAATCTAATCCACCTGACAATAAAATTACTGCTTTTTTAAACTGCATTGATTAGCTACAGCGCGTTGCGCTGTCATAAAAAAGTCTACTTATTTACTAATAACTCTTCTAATGTATGGCGATCGCGCATACTTTGCTCTTTGTCTTGAGCAATAGTCTCAGCTTGATAAAAATCGGCAATCGTTACCAATTTACTCAATTCAGGATTCCATAAAATATATTTGCTACAGTCCAACATATTGCTGAGATGTAGCACCTTTACCTGTGAGAGAAAGCGAATATTTGCCCGATGACAGGCTTCAAGATTGTAGTTAGGAATTCGCTCAGAAAGATGATGAATATTGTGATAGCCAATATCTGCTGAAAACCATTTGAGGATTGTTGGTAACTCTAAATAACTACTACCCGCGATCGCACCTGACAGATAGTCCCAACCTTCAGTCTTATGGGCATAAGCCCCTTCAAAATTGTGCTGTACAAAGAATACGCAAATAAAGATTGCGGCGGCAAAAGTCAAACTCGTAAAGTAAACGGCAAAGAAGAAACCTACGCCTAGTAAATGGCTCAGAAAAACCCAGAGACTAATCACGCATATATTATTTAACAACAAATCTACAAATTCACCCCCCGTATACCAATTTCTTGATTTATAAGAATAAATAATTGCCGATAAACCCATGCGCGGCTGCTTGAATAAGCAATTAAATAGATGTCCGATAAAATCATAGATTCCCGCGATTAAGGCATATCTGGGTTTGATCGCAAGGTAGAAAAACCCTCCTAAAAATGACATTAGAGGATGTCGCAAGATCCCATACATTTTTTGTTGCGAGGTGGTGAGTTTAGCAAAATCTTCGGTAGAGATAAAGGAGGCGACACCACGATATCGCTCCCAGTCACCGTTAGTTTTATGGTGATATGCATGACCTCTTGACCAAGGGTATTGAGGGATGGCATTAATCACGCCGAGACAAAAACCGACTACCCGATTTGCCCTTTTAGAACTAAATAGTGAATAATGTCCGCAGTCATGCATCAAAGAAAAGCAGCGCAATGAAAAGAGGGTCATTAAAACCACAATCGGTGGAAGAAACCAGAAAGAAATTGTGGCGGTTTTGACGGCTAAAAACCATAAAAATATATAAGGAATAACTGTATTTAGGATTTGATAAGTAGCCCAAAGATTGTTACTCTTCATATAGGGAGTTAACACAAAATCTGATTTTTTAATTGTGGTTTCCATTCAATCAACTACTCTTTTTAAATATCTGGCAAGTCATTGGTAGTGTTTTATTTGAGGGCGCTTCGCGCCCTCAAATAAAACCTCTGCAAAGAATATCGGGTGCGAACTCATCCCAGCGATCGCTTACTTGTTTATAACATTCTGATGGCGAAATCTTAAGATTTTGCAAAGAAAAAATTTCGATTTTTTGATCAATCTCCATCGCCATGAGGATCTCTTGATCAGGATCATACGAGGCGATCGCCTGCATTAACGGCGCAATCTGATCTGAATTTACCCCCATTGCCAACAAACAGGACGAGGCGGATTCGGTTGCGATAAATTCAGTCGTAAATTGCCAAATGTGAAAATTCAAGTCAAACTCAGAGGCGGGTGGCTCCACAACGTAGAGTATAAACCCTCGACCAATACTCGTAAAACCCCTCAATGCATGATATCCAATCAGTAAAAAATTATCTTGAATAAACCGAGGTTGCCAAGAACCACATTTCACTCTATATTCGTTAACCCTCATCTATGCCTCGCAGATGAATAAGAACTTGGTTTGTGAGCCTCTAAAAGAGACTCTTGTGATTCGGTGGGCATCCTGACTAAGGGATTAATCAATGAAATCGATCAATCTCATCACAGTTGCGAGACAGCGCTGGGTTCACACCAGACTTTCCCCGTTTCCTCTAGCGACTGCTACTCGCTAGAACCGAATCAGGTATTTAACATATCACATTTAATAAACCCAGAAATCGTTTCGGCGGGCTTTGCCCGCCGAAACGATTTTTGGGTTTTATATTTATGTTTGACAGGCTGTCTTTTGACTGCCAGAGCAAATGCAGTCATGATAGGCGCAGACTAAAATTCAACTCGACTTTGCGGCTAAACCGCGTAGGGCATCAGCGAAGGCTCTGCCCTTATTTTTCGCGGATATTTGAGGTTTAAATAATATGATTAAGCCAACTGGGTCTATCTTTGGACTTTTATCTAAATATACGTTTTTATTAACTTCAGTCACACTGGTGATAATGACAACTACGGCGGCGATCACCCATGAAGTCAGAACCTCCCAAGAAGTTGGTGGCACAATTCATGTCGAACCAAACGATCGCCCTGTCGCGGGTAAAAAATCGACTATTTGGGTGGCGCTGACTAAACGCGGCGGCGAAATTATTCCTTACGGAAAATGTAATTGTCGGATGGAGGTGCGATCGCTTAGCGATCGGAGTATTCGGTTTACGGTTGGAAATTCTTTGGCAATTATTGAGCGTTATTTAGGATTACCAAGCCTAGAGGTTAGGTTTCCACAGGTGGGGCGATATGAGCTTAAGTTGAGTGGTTCCGCGAAAAATGGGGAAGATTTTCCACCTTTTGAACTAACTTTCACGACAAATGTAGGTCGATAGCCACGCACCGCTTTCTTTTATGAGATATAGCTAATTTGCCCGCGAAGCGGGCAAATTAGCTTGTTTGGGCTTTAAGCCAAGGCACTTAGAAAACTAATTCAGTTTTCGATACCTTGCGCCAGTCTTGTATAAACAGTAGCAAGAGCATTGGCATCGCCAACATTTCCGGGGAATAAGACAACTGGTAAATCAGGAAAACGGGGATGATTTTCAGGTGTCCGTACTACTGAACAACCCGCTAAAATCTGTCCTAACAGTCTCGCAGTAGGAAGATTAAGCCCCGTACTCACAACATCATTGGAAGTAATGCCGCCCTTGCTGATCAAAAAGCCAATATCAGTCGGTAATTCCTGCACGATCGCCATTAATAAGGCGGAAACCGATTGACCAAAGGCAAGTCGAGTTGAGATATCGGCAAATTCTAATTCTTTGCGACTGGTAAACACCACCGATGTCTTGCCGATCGCATGGGCTTGTTCAATTTGAGCTAAAGCTTCTAGTTTGAGAATTTCTGATTGAGATTCCGTATCTGTTAATAAACGCGAAACATCGATTTCTACGGGAACGGTATTGGGGGCTTTGAGCAAATTTTCTAACTGCTCAGTCGTTTTTTTGACATGGGAGCCAACGATCGCGACACCAGCCTTGTGCGATCGCATATATTTCGACATTTCTTCCGCAGGAATTGGTTGCGGGGGCAACTTAGCAAGGGCGGTTAATAAACTCGCACCACTACGAAATAAAAAGCGTTTTCCTGTAGCGGCGATCGCCAAAATGTCCGATGCAAATTGATTGAGGTCGGCTTGATTTTCGGCATCAACCACACCACATTGATTGTCATGTAATTGCGATAATCGCTGGCGTAATCCTGAGCGAATATCAGCCAATAAAAAACGCTCTACCTTAGCCGCAGGAATTCGCCCCTTCGTTTTTTCCTCGACATAATCAGGCAAATAACTATAGCTGTAGCCAAACACCGAATCCTTGGCAAATTCGGTCTCATGCACGGGTGTTGGCACATCATTAACGATCAAATAATGCACACTATCTTTGGTAAAGCGTCCCCCTTCAAAAAAAGCAGGCACAAGGAAATGCGCGTCAAAATCACCTAACTCTTCGGCGATCGCATCCGTCTCGATGGGGTAATGTCCACGCAAAGTCGAGTCGGAGCGGCTAACGATCATAAAGTCTTGAATACCCTCGGCAGCGATCGCGGGTTTGAGATTGCGACACACTTCGCGAGTTACTGCGGTGGCATCTTCGGGCGTAAGCGATCGGGTATTGGTCAGCACAAACATAATCGGCGAAGCATCGGCAAGTCCGATCCGCAAAGTTTCGACATCCCATTTAGTCAGCAATAGGCAGCTATGCACAGTCTGCGAACCTGTCGGATCATCATCAAGAACAATAATTTTCGGCTGACGAGAAGATGTAGCTACCATTGCGTTTTTATCAAAATTAGTGCTTGTAGAAGCTTACAGCAATTGTCGAGCAAACCAAACACAAGAAAGTTTTAAAACTCAAACAAGCTGTAGCGCACGCTGCG
>JANMFC010000161.1:0-28700 GCA_031377675.1 Pseudanabaena sp. OTE_70b_metabat_355
GGAAGCTAAATATAAAATGCAGGATGTAGTGCGTATGATGGTCGAGGCAAAACTGCGATCACTTTCTAACTCAGCTTAAATGCGATCGCTATATTTATCTATGACACAAGCTAAACTAAAACAGCGATCGCTGAGGCTGACATGGAAAAATTATACGAGCGAGACTATAGCCAATGGGCTGAAGCTATGGCTGATTTACTAGCATCAGGTAATTTGACGGAGTTGGATATTGAAAATCTAGTAGAAGAGGTGCGGGACTTGTCCAAACGGGAACGCGACAGTTTGTTGAGTAGCATACGTTTGATAATTCATCACTTGCTCAAATGGGATTATCAGCCACAACTGCGATCGCGAAGTTGGTTAGTCACAGTTCAAAGAGAGCGTTCAAATGTAGCTGACTATCTATCTGATAGTCCTAGCCTTAAAAAATATATGACAAATGAATATCTAGATAAGATCTATAAAAAAGCAAAACTAGATGCGATCGCTGAAACTGGTTTGGATATGCCTGATGTTTGCCCCTATGCAGTCGATGATATCGTTAATAAAGATCTACAAATTTAAACAAGCAAATTATAGTTATGCTGATAGTGTTACCAACCTTTAGGGCAGACATATAACATTTTACTTAGTAAGGTATTTTCAAGAAATTTTGAGATTTGTCATTCGCAGGAGGCTAAGTTTTTATCCAACATAAAAAGGTAAGCAAAAACTAATGAATTCAGTGATTTATGAGCAAGATTATTCTCAATGGCTACAGATTACTCTCGATCAACTGGAAACCCGTGATCTTCAAAATATTGACTGGGAAAACCTAGTTGTGGAAATAAGGGCTTTGGGAAATGAGCAGAAGCATAAGGTCGAAAGCTATTTGAGGCAACTCATCAAATACCTACTGCTTTATCAATATTGGGAAAGTGAAAAAAGTTACTGTGCCAAGGGCTGGCTAGATGAGATTGATAATTTTCGATCTGAATTAGACTCATTGCTGGAGTCAAAAGTGCTTTATAATCATTGCGAGAGAGTACTAGATAAAATTTATCTTAAGAGCAGAAATAGCGCAATGCGTAAGCCTGCGATAGCCTGCGATAGCCTCTGAAATAATTCCTGTATCATGTCCATATTCCTTGAAGCAAATCCTTGATTTTGAATGGTTGCCATAGTGATCGGGCTGAATCATGATTATTAAGTAAACTCAAAATGTTTGAAACAATATAACGATTTACTTGATTGTAAAATTAATATCTGGGTTAAAAAATGGTCAAATTAGCTTACTTCGTTTCCCATCCAATCCAGTATCAGGCACCTTTACTGCGAAAGATAGCATCTGATCCCGATATTGAACTTAAGGTCTTTTTTTATAGTGATTTTTCTCTAAATGCTTATAAAGATCCTGGCTTTGGGAAATTAGTTAAGTGGGATACACCGTTAACTGACGGGTATGATTATCAGTTTTTAGATTGTTGGGGAAGTAAGCAATGGAAAGATATTTTTCATCAGCCCGTTGCCAAAGATGTGACCAAACAATTGGAGATGGGTAACTTTGATGCTGTTTGGGTACATGGCTGGTTTTGGTTTTGCAGTTTACAGGTTATTTGGGCTGCAAGCAAACTGAATATCCCCATTCTAATGAGAGGTGAATCCAATGTTTTGTCGGAAACAAGTAATTTTCTTAAGAAAACCACAAAGAAAATATTTCTAAATTTTTTGTTCAAAAAAATATCTGCTTTTCTTTATGTTGGAACCTTAAACCATCGATTTTATAGAAACCATGGGATTAGTGAAGATTGTTTGTTTTCTGTACCTTATGCGGTTGACAACGACTTTTTTCAGTGCCAAGCAAAATTAGCTAAGGAAAATCGAGAAGGATTAAGGCGATCGCTTAATTTAGAACCAAACAGACCAATAATTTTGTATGCTGCCAAACTAACGGCGGTCAAGCGTCCACAGGATTTATTGGCGGCATATCGGTTACTTTCATCAGATGGTATTCAAGAGCCAGAGCCTTATTTACTCTTTGTAGGAGATGGGATTTTACGGACATCTCTTGAAAATTCTGCCAAAGAAACAGGTTGGCAATCTATTAAATTCTTGGGGTTTAAAAATCAATCAGAAATGCCTGCTATGTATGATTTGTGTGATATATTTGTTTTACCTTCTGGCTTTGAGCCTTGGGGCTTGGCAATTAATGAGGTAATGAATGCTGGTAAAGCTGTTGTGGTAAGCGATCAAGTTGGCTGCGCTCTTGACTTAGTTTTAGAGGGGCAGAATGGTGCTATCTTTCCAGTAGGTAATGTGGCGGCTTTAGCAAACGTGATGCGGTGGGCGATCGCCAACTCTATAGTCGCAGGAGCGAGAAGCCAAGAGATAATCAAAAATTGGAGTTTCTACGAAGATATCCAAGGTGTTAAATCTAGTTTAGGACTATGAAAATATTATTTGTGGCGGAACTAAGGGACGAGTCAAGGTCAAAACAGAGACTGTTGGCTTTACGAGATTTGGGGCATGAGGTTTTAGAGGTTTCTTCAGTTACGACTAATCCAAACTACCTATCCCTTTGGTATCGTATCCGATGGAAATTAGGTTATCCTATTGACACTGTTAACTTAAATGAAGAATTGCCGAAAATTGCACAAAAATTTTTTCCCGATTTAATTTGGATAGAAAAAGTGCTAACGCTTTATCCTGATACCTATAAGCAAATACAGCAAAACCTACCTCATTCTAAGATCATCTTTTATTCCGAAGATGATATTTTTATGCGTCATAATCGCTCGATTTATCTCAGACAGTCTCTTTCCCTGTTTGATCTAGTGTTTACGACTAAGCCGCGCAACCTGCAAGAATTGCCTCAACTGGGCGCAAAAAAGGTTTTTTGCATTTACCAAGCTTACGATCGCAACTTACATCGCCCAATTGCTATGACTTTAGAGGATCAAGCTAAATGGGGCGCGGATGTTAGTTTTGTTGGTACTTTTGAACGCGATCGCGCTGAGAAGATGCTGTACTTGGCGGAGCAAGGAATTAAGGTCAACGTCTGGGGACCTGACTGGCAAAAATGGAGGACTAATCATCCTAATTTAGAAGTCGTCCGTCAAGGAATTTATAATCAAGAATATATCAAAGTAATATGCGGCAGTAAAATTAATCTCAGTTTTTTACGTCAGATGAACCGTGATCGCCATACTAGTAGAAGTTTAGAAATTCCAGCCACTGGCGGATTTATGATTACTGAGCGCACGGACGAACATCAACAATTATTTATAGAAGGGAAGGAAGCTGAATTTTTTGACACAAACGCCGAACTACTTCAAAAAATACGCTACTATTTGGAACATGAACCTGAACGAAGGGCAATAGCTAAAGCGGGTCGAGAAAGATGTGTTGTTAGTGGATACAATCACCATAATCGACTTAAAGTTATGCTCACACAGATCGATTAGCATCTTACAACATAGCAGCTAATCATTAGCAACTTAGTAGAACTCTTAGATAAGTATGATTTAAAATTCCACATGAGACAAATCACTTTAGCTAATTCCAATATTCAGACTTCTATTCTCGGTTTTGGCTGTGCTGGATTGATGGGGGCAGGCTCGGAATCAGAGAGAATGTCCCTCTTATCTACAGTTCTTGCGGAAGGTGTCTCCCATTTTGATGTAGCTCCATACTATGGTTATGGCGAAGCGGAGGCAATGCTAGGTAGATTCAGCCAATCATGCCGAGATAAACTTACAATTACCACTAAATTTGGAATCCAACCGCCTCAAAACATCACTGGCATCAAAGCAATCACGGCGATAGCTCGTAAAATTGCCAAAGTGAATCCATTTCTCAGGAAAATTCTGACTCAACAAGGAAATAAATTAATTAAAACCAATGTTTTCGGGGTAAATGAAGCCGAGAAAAGCCTAGAAAGTAGTTTGAGATCGCTCAAAACCGATTACATTGATATCTATCTATTACATGATTGTCAACTAGTCGATACTCAATCACCAGAATTACTAATCTTCCTCGAAGATGCCGTTAAAGCTGGCAAGATCCGCGCTTTTGGTATTGGAACCGATATTCAGCAAGTACAATTGATCACTAATTCTCAACCACAATTCAGCCATTTGATTCAATTTGAACATAATATAGTTGATCGCAATTTGGAGAAGATTAAGCCTGTCGAAAACCAGTCGATCATCACCCACCGAGCGATCGCTACTCGATTTCAGCAAATAAATAATTTCTTGCAACTCAATCCAGAAACATCTCAGCAATGGTCTAGGAACCTAAACCAAGACTTAAACAATTCTGATACTTTGGCTCAACTGATGCTGAATTATGCCGTACAAAACAATTCCAATGGGATTACTCTATTTTCTTCTCAAAAGTGCCATCGCGTCTGCCAGAATATTCGCAGTGTTTCTCAATCTTTATATTCACAAGCTCAAATTAATGAATTGGCTGGATTAGTTCAACAAATATGGGCTTCGACATAAACACAATTTAAAATTTAACTATGATTCAAGATTTTAATGATTTAGCTGAAGGAATTTGCTTAAATGCCGATATTTGCTTGATCGGGGCAGGAGCATTGGGTATAGCGATCGCCTTAGAGTTTATTGATACTGATATTCAAGTTTTACTAATAGAAAGTGGTGGATTGAACCCCGAACCGCCAACTCAGGCACTCTATGATAGCGAGATTGTCGGAATGCCCCATAATGGGATTCACATCGGACGCACCCGTATTTTTGGCGGTACTACTACTCTTTGGGGCGGACAGGCATTGCCTTTAGCCGAGATCGATTTTCAGCCTAGACCTTGGGTAGAACATAGTGGTTGGACAATCTCCCAAGAGCAACTTATGCCATTTTATCGACGCGCTGAAGCGATTTTGCAACTCGATCAACTAAGTTACGAGAATGCTCCTTGGCAAAAATTTGGCATCATTCCTCCTGCCTACGATCCCAACATATTCTTACCCTATTTCTCTAAATGGAGTCCTCAACCCAACTTCGCGATCGCCTATGGAGAGAAAATCAAGCGCTCCAATAAAATTACCGCTTTAATCCATGCTAACGCAACAGAAATTGTGACAAATTCCAGTGAATCTCAGGTCGAATCGTTAAAAATTAAATCCCTATCTGGTAAATCGGCAACTGTAATAGCAAAAAACTATATTATCTGTATGGGTGGAATTGAGTCCGCAAGACTATTACTTTCTTCTAATCAGAAAAATCCTAAAGGTATTGGAAATAGGTACGATCAAGTTGGAAGATACTTTCAAGATCATGTTTCTTTCCAGTGCGGGGAAATCATACCAAAACATCGTACTTACTTTCAAAATATCTACGATCAGTTTTATCTCAATAAAGTCAAGTATTATCACAAAATTACGGCTTCCAAAGAATTTCAAACTAAACAGGAAATTCTCAATATAGCTGCCCATGTTTATTTTGAACATCCACAAGATTGTGGAATTGTCGCCGCCAAAAAAATCCTGAGAAGCCTCCGAAACCGACAAATATCAAATATTTCTTTGGCAGACCTCGGCTATGTAATAAATGATAGTGATGATTTACTCAAAGTGACAAAGCGATATTTATGGGATAAACGCTCCTTCTCACCTAAAAGAGGTGCAGTTCGTTTAGAGGCTCATATAGAACAATCTCCCAATCAGAACAGTCGCATTTCTTTAACACGGGACGCAGATGTTTTGGGTATGCCCAAAGTCGTAATCAATTGGCAAGTTACTGACCAAACCTTAAAGACTGTGACTATTTTTGCCCAAGCACTCGCTAAGGAGTTTGAAAGATTGCAGTTGGGGATTCTCAAGCTGCCACTCCACCTCCAACCAAATGCCCCACCTGAAGCGATCGCTAACTGGCGAAACTTCTGCTCAGACCTGAATCATCACATGGGTACAGCCCGCATTGGCGATAATCCCCAAACCAGTGTTGTAAATCGCCATTGTCAAGTTCATGGTATAAATAATTTATACATAGCTGGCAGTGCTGTATTCCCTACTAGTGGCTATTCCAACCCCACCTTGACCGCCTTGGCTTTAGGTTTACGGTTAAGTGATCGACTCAAGAAATAATTCCGTATTTATAAAGTGTTCAAATGTAATGTGTAATTCTTATGGTTTACACTCAGAAGCACTAAAAATTTGTCAACCTTCCCGTAAAGCTAGACTTACCTTGGTATAAATAATGTCCACTAAAGACTACCGTCAAGAAATTTATCTCTATTACCTCGGACAAGACCTAGATCCTGACCAATTTATTCAATCAATCAATCGACCCCAATGTGATCGTCAATATCAAGTATGGTGGGGGAGTTTTTTACCCAAAGATAAACATTTGCCAATATTAGATGTTGGCTGTGGTTGGGGAGGTTTTTTAGCATTTTTGCAAACTCAGGGATACACTGATTTGGATGGTGTGGATAGCAGTCCTCAACAGGTAGAAATTGCTAATAAATTGGGGCTAAAAAACGTAGCCGTAGGTGATATATTTGAAGCGCTGCAAAAATACCAAAATTATTATGTCTGCATCAGTGCTTTTAATGTGCTGGAGCATTTGGATAAAGAACAAGTTTTGCCATTTTTAAAGTTAGCAAAATCGGCACTGCGTGATGATGGTTGTCTGTTATTGGAACTCCCTAATGCTAATGGTTTATTTGGTGGGCGAACGCGATATTGGGATTTTACCCATGAACTTAGCTTTACGCCGACATCGCTGTTGCAGATTTTGCGTGTTGTCGGTTTTGCGAATGTTCAGTTTCGGGAAAGAAGTCCAGTAGTTCATGGGATTAAAAGTTACATTCGTTCTATAATGTGGCAAATAATACGTCAGATTCTGAGCTTTTATCTTATGATTGAGCAAGGAAATTCGGGACACAAAGTTTTTACTCAGGATATGCATGTAATTGCTCTTAAAGATGTAAAAGGAGTTAAGTATGAGTGATGAAATAAAGTCTCCATTTTTCTCGGTTTGTATTCCAACATATAATACGGCAAAGTATATTGGGGAGGCGATTCAAAGTGTATTGAATCAAACCTTTACTGACTACGAAATTGTTATATCGGACAACTATTCTTCAGACAATACAAAGGAGGTTGTTGACTTGTTTGGGAGTGATAAGATTGTGTATTTTCAAAATTCCGAAAATATAGGTCTATATCCGAATATGAGCCTTGCAGTAAAACGAGCCAGAGGTAAATATATTCAAGTCCTGTGTGCTGATGACAAGCTATCGCCATATTGTTTAGAAGTTATTTATCAGCAATTGGAAGCAAGAGGTTTTTCTCATGGGGCAGTAGGAATAGGATATAGCCGAAACGAGGATGATCTTCAAACTGAGCCGTTATCTGATGCGTTTGATTATAAGGTTTGTACAGTAGGCATCTATAACTTTTTCGATTATTTGAATCAAAAAATAGATACAAATTTAGGTGGCTTTTTAGGTACTATCTGTGCAAAGAAAGATGTTTTATCTGAAATTGGATATTTTGGTAATAACAGTAAATCTCTAGATGCAGATGTGATCACCTGGAAAAAAATTGTTTTGGCAACAGACTGTATACTGATTGATAAGCCTATACTTTGCTACTATAGGCAACATACGGAACAAATTAGTAATACTGCTGAATTAAAGACGACTATAGTGGAGTATTTTGACTTTTTCAATGAATATAAAAACACATTATATCCATTAGACATAGATGGGAGAAAAACAAAAAAGTTTTTGGATTATCGTATTTCTAGTTATATTATTCATGGAATTTCAATAGCGTTTAAACAAAAGAAGTTTAGTTTTCTTTTCGAGAATTTAAAGCTTACTAGAAAATACGGATATAAAATCCCCATAATTGTTATATTGAAAAGATACTCAATCAAATTTTTAATTAAATTTTTGAGTTTTATAGATACTAGATTTGGTTAGCAACTTAAGGTGAGACATGTTTTCCCACAATGGTTCTAGCTCTTCGGCTAACTGTCTCAGCCAGTTTAGATTGGCGAATCCGATCAGAATCTATCGTCTACACTAGGCACCGTTTAGTAGTAAAAGTCGTTAAAAAATGTTAAATATTAATTGTTAATTATGAAACATTTATCAGTTGGAATCCCTGCTTACAACCAAGGAAAATTTTTAAAAAGAACAATTAACTCTCTGTTAAATCAATCAGTCACACCTTTTGAAATAGTGGTATCAGACAACCATAGTACCGATGAAACTTCACAAGTATTGCAAGAGTTTGGTGATAGAATTAAAGTGATACGTCCTCAAGAACATCTCAACATGATTGCTCACTGGAATTTTGTCGTGTCCAATTTATCCTCAGATTGTTTTTCTCTTTTAAGTAGTGATGATGTAGCTTTGCAGAACTTTGTTGCCGTGATGTTAAGAGGATTCAATCAACCATGTTCTCCTATATTAGTTAGAAGTGGTTTTGAGACAATTGACGAGGATGATGAAGTTCTTAAAAAAAATTATATTTTGAGCGTAAATAAATTGACCAATCCGCCCAAAACTTTTTATGAGCAATTGGGAGGACCGAAAGTTTCTTTTGCTTCTTTTGCAATGAAAAAAAGTGCTTGGCATGAAGTTGGGGGGTTTCCTGAGGAGTGCCACCTTAGTGGAGACTGGGGAATGTGGTTGAAAATATCCCCACTAGGATCATTTGTTTATGAACATGAAATAGTGAGTCAATATCGCGTTCGCAAGTCCAACACAGTCACAATAAATCGATTGCAAAATACTCTTTCAGACTTTGTTACAACATATGAAGTCATTATTCCTCAAGTTTCAAAACATTTCAAAAATATTAACTTAAAAACTATTAAGGCAGTTTCTAAAAAAGTTTTTATTAATCAGCTTTATAATACAAGTAATATTTTGTCGAAAGAAGACAGGTTAGAAGCATACAAAACCCTACTCCCATGGGCTGTTTCTACAGGATGTGAATCTCAACTTGAAAAGTTTAAACATGGCTATATATTTAAGACTTCAAGTATACTTAACAAATCTGTTGGGTTGATTCGCTCGGTAGTTCAATTCTTGAGGAGCTTATGAAAGTTAGCGTTGCAGTGTTAGGAAGATTTCATGCATTTAATTTAGCACAGCAATTACAAAAGCATAGCCACTTGAATAGTTTGATCACAACTTATCCAACGTATAAAACAGCGGAATTTGGTATAGATTCTCGCTTAGTAAATTCACTTCTGTATTTAGAAGTTTTCCAACGAGGATGGTCAAAACTACCAAGTTGGGTAAAGACAGATCTCAACATGCAATTATTTTGGCTAGAGTGGTTTGACCGTAATGTAGTCAAAAATCTGAGCGGCGATTTCGATATATTTGTAGGCTGGTCGGGGGCTTGTTTTTGGTCTTTTCAACGTGCTAAAGAGTTGGGTGCTAAGACAGTAGTTGAGCGTGGCAGTAGTCATATGCAATATCAAACCGAGATTTTACAGAGCGAATATGAACGCTGGGGATTAAAATTCACGGCAACTCACCAAGGTGTTTACGATCGCGAGTTACAGTCTTATGAAGAGGCAGACGCAATCTCTGTCCCCAGTTTATTTGTTAAGCGGACTTTTTTAGAAAAGGGTATACCCGAATCAAAGCTAATTCATGTTCCTTACGGCGTTTCGTTGACGGAATTTTATCCTGTCCGCAAGGAAGACAATACCTTTCGAGTAATTCATTGTGGCGGGATTAGTTTACGCAAGGGAGTGCAATATTTATTACAAGCATTTTATGAGTTGAACTTACCTGATGCTGAGTTATGGCTAGTTGGAAGTGTCAACACAGAAGCAAATATCTTTTTAGAAAAATACAAAAGTGATCGTATTATTCTAAAAGGTAAGCATCCACAAAATACATTACGCTGGTTTTATTCCCAATGTTCTGTTTTTTGTATTGCCTCAATTGAAGAAGGGCTTGCCATGGTGCAGCCACAGGCTATGGCTTGTGGACTGCCTATAATTCATACGACAAATACTGGAGGTGAAGACATAGTTCGAGATGGTATAGATGGTTTTGTTGTGCCAATTCGGGATGTGGAATCTTTAAAATCAAAGATTTTATATTTTTACGAAAATCCAGATAAGCGAGCTGAAATGGGTGGAAATGCTTTAAAACGAGCAAAAACCTCACTTTCGTGGGATGATTACGGACAAAGAATAATTACAACTTACGATCAATTACTTCAAAAACATTGATTTATTTCTATGCTCACAAACCCTTTAGTCTCAATAGTATTACCCGTTTATAATCGTAGTGAGTATTTGGAAAAAGCAATTGATAGTGTCATAACTCAAACTTATCAAAATTGGGAGCTAATTATTGCTGATGATGCTTCTGACCTTCCCACACAGGAGATATTAAATCGTTATGCACTTTTGCCAAATATCAAAATCTTACGCAATGCCAAAAATCTTGGGCTTTTCCCTAATCTAAATCAGGCAATTAGGCAAACACAAGGACTGTATGCGATCTTGCTATGCAGTGATGATTTTTTATTGCCTCATTGCTTAGAATCTTCTGTAAAACTAATGACCTCTACCCAATATGATGCCAGCTTAATTTTGACAGCATTCAATCAAATTGATTCTAATGGTATAGAAATTTCTAGTCTTTCAGTACATAATTATGAAAATCATTACAATCTAACAAGCTCTATAGAACAGATGAAACCTAATAAGTCAGTTCCTTTGCTTTTGCAGGCGGGTTCAGTAAATGGGAATCTTACGGGAATGTGTTTTAAAAAAGACATCTTTGAGCAAATCGGCGGTTTTCGAGAGGATTGGAAACATGCAGCCGATTGGGAATGGATCTATAGAGTTTGCTGTCATAGCAACATTTTATTTTCTAAAACACCTATTGCTACAGTCCGTTCTCATAGTCTTCAACTATCAGGTGTTAATTTTGAAAACATAAGCAATTCTCTAGAAGTTATTGAAATGGTAAAAACTCTATTTAACGATTCTCATCTAATTGACATAGAAGAATCTAAAGGTTGGGTACTAATTATTCTGCAATCACATTTATGGTTTGCTCTCAAGTTTATTGTGCGAGGAGAATACGATAAAGGATTTAAGATTATCAGAGCGATTAATCAAGTAACTGGTCTCAATCAAACTTTGTTCGCATTAATAAAATGGTTGCCTAATCGCTGGCAAGCCTATACAGGCAAACAACAATTTCCCTTACACATCGATTAAGAGATACTACTTAACTAATGAAATCTGCACTTAACAGCAACTCCTTTTATTCAAATAAAGGTAATTCTAGCATTCTCCAGTTTATTGATAAAAGCGATCGCGCAATTCTTGATGTTGGTTGCGGCGCAGGTGATACGGGTAAATTAATTCTATCTATCTATCCAGATATTGAAGTTGTGGGTATTACTTGTTCTCAAGTTGAATACGATCAGGCAAGTCAAAATTTAAGTTCTTGCATTTATATGAATGTTGAGCAAGAGACTTTACCAGATAAGTATCAAAATTTGTTTGACGTGCTTGTTCTTTCCCATGTTTTAGAACATTTAATCAATCCAACAGAAGTTATTTGTAAGCTTTTACCGTATCTAAAACCCAATGGAAAAATAATTATTGCACTACCTAATATTGCCAATTGGAGAGAGAGAGTTAAGCTCATTCTGGGTAAATTTGAGTACACTGATGGTGGGGTGATGGACAAAACACACTTGCATTTTTATACATTTCATACAGCTACTAAGTATTTGATCGCTCCTATTAACGAATTGAAAATAGAGGAAAATTTTGTTAATGGTAGTGTGCCGCTAGCATTTTTTCGACATTATCTGTTAAGCACAGAAATGAAACAATCATTGGATCGATTAGGATGTAAATACATGCCGAACCTATTCGGAGGTGAAATTCTAATTGTTGCTAAATATATGCCAAATTCATGACTTACTCACCACTTATTTTGATAAATTTCTGTTATTTTTGCTGATTATTTCTGGATTTTAGATAGGAATGAAATTTATTAAAGGAAGTTTCTGGCTTGTTTTGACTAATGTTATAGTTAAACTTGCTGGTTTTATTTCTCTACCAATTTTGGCTAGGCTTCTCGGCCCTTCGTCGTTGGGCATATATAATTTAGTGCAAAATACAATACAAACTGCTGATGGCTTTTCTAAGCTTGGTGCTGATGCAGCTATGCATCGCTATGGCGCACAATATGAGTCAAGCGGCACTGAATCCGTTGGCAGATTGTTTGGCGTGGGGGCTTGTTTAATGCAAATTTCTAGTATCTCCATTGCCATCAGCATATGTATATTTAAAGTAGAAATTGCCCGTGATTTTATAGGTGAAAAAAGTATTGAACCTTGGTTAATTCTGATAGCATTTGTGTTGTGCGTAACATCGATTGGCAATCCATCTTGGCTTTATCTTGTAGCCCTCCAAGAATTCAAAGTTTTTTCTCAGCGAAACACTATAGTAGCGATAGCAGGAGCAATCATTACACTGCTATTAACATGGCAATTTGGGCTAAATGGAGCGATTTGGAGCTTTGCCATAGTCTCAATAATTCAGACATTTTACGGTTGGTGGCTAACTCTACCCGTTCTCAGCAAATATGGAATTAAGTTGCGTTTAGATCACTTTATTCCCGAAGCGCTTAAAATTCTCAAGTTTGGTCTTCCTTTTTATGCAAGTAACTTTTTGGTAAGCTTTGTTGGATTACCACTGCTGGGGTATGTTAGCAAGAGTGGAGGAATCGAGCAAGTTGGTTATTTGCGTGTCGCACAATCTTTATCGCAGTTTGTTAGTTTTTTACCGGCAACGCTCGCACCTGTTTTAATATCTGCTCTTTCTGCTAGCCTTGTAGGTAATTCAGAAGAATACCAGAAGCTAAAGTCGCTACATTTTCGGGTAGTTTGGGGCATTTTATTAATTACAAGCGCGGTGATAAGTTTTAACTTAGACTGGATAATAGGCTTATTATTTGGAGCAACCTTTCAAGATGCGATCATACTATCGCGAATTACAATCTGGATTACCGCGATTAGCAGCGTTGTAGGAATGATGGGACAATATGTAACAAGCCTTGGTAATACCCGTGTGATCGCTATAATCCAAGTTATAAGCTTAGCTCTTATGGTATTGGTTTCGATGCTATTAATCCCAGAGTACAAATCTATAGGATTATTGATCGGTCAAGCAGTCAGTGTGTTTTTTGCCTTAATTGCTTATATTAGACCTGCCCTAGCTGATATCCATAAGTCTGATCGCAAGTTTCTTTGGATGATGACATTCGCAAGTATCAACTTGCTCATACTTAGTTTTTTGCCGTCAATTATTAGTTTTAATTTATTGGCTACTATAACTATATCACTTGTATTTTTAGGCATATCCTTAGTATTAATTACGTTAGGATGTTTCACAAAAGAAGAAAGGCTAAGTGCATATCTAATTTTAGATGGTTTTATTTCAAAACTTAAAATTAGAAATTGATTTAATTAATTTCACAAGTCATAAAAATGAAGCTAACCGATGACAAAAATTAACCAAAATCCAAACGATTCTCCGACACAGCCAAACTTTAAAATTGGTTTCAAGGAGACTTTATTCCTCTTTGGTCTCCTTAGCTGGGCATCTCCAATTTATATTTTAGGAAATATTCTTAGTGCGAAAAAGGATAACGACAAATCAATCTCTGGGCTGTTTCTATTAGTAGCTGTATTCTCTCTCGTTACTTTACTGTTCGGTATCAACGAATCGATATTAAAACTGATTATTTGCCTATCTATAGCGGTCTGGCTAGTTCTTATCGATTGCGATCACAATAGATTTTTTGACAATGCCACAATTCATTTTTGCAACTCAATATTTTTGGGCTTAGCTGTTTATTTTGTGGCTATAGATTTGTATTTAGAAGTCTTTCCAGAACCAATCCAAGACTTGATGAAATCAGTAGGTACTTCATTACCAAAAGCATTTAATATGCTGGTACTGTGCTTAATATTTCAAAACGTAGGTTACTATCTAGTCTGGGATTTACTGAAAAATTCATCTAGTAAATGGTTTACTTCTCGTAAAAACTTAGTCAATCTAGATTTTATTCGTACCCCTCGACATCAAATAAATTTGTTTTCTTTATTAATGGGACTGGGACTGCTTTTTCGTATTTCCAGCATAGCTACAGGCAAATTTTTCTATCTAAGTGCTTCTGAAGCTGAAAATTCAGGTGTTGATTTTAGTGTTGCGAGTTTTATAGCTCAATTTGAACCTCTGTATAAAGTTGCATGGTTTTATGGGTTAGCACTATTATTTGGGCGCGATAATGATACTACTATAGATTTAAAAAACACACACAGATCGGCTAATAAGTTTATAACCAGAACCTCACTAATTTTTATAGCCTTAGAATTATTTTATCAATTAATAAGTGGATCAAAAGGTCGATTTCTGGCTTTTGTAATTATCCCATTCGGGACAATATTTTTCTTCACACATAGGCGTGTCAGCACTAGAGCATTGATAATTGGTTTGTTTATTGGTGTTCTTTCTTTGCTGTTGATTTTTCCAACTTTGGTTATTTATCGAAGCGTGATCACCTCAACCGTCTTGGGAGGAAATGCAACTTTTATAACTTTCTTCCAAAAGGCTTGGGATACTTTACAGTCGCTTTCATGGCAAGAATATCAGGACATTGTTCTTACTCCCTTTAATAGCGCTGGAAACTCTGAGTCAGTATCAGCAATGATTTCTATTATCCACTTTCAGGGCGATGTAACCCTAGATGCGGGAATTTTATGGCAACGTCTTCTTTTGTTTTGGGTGCCTCGCTTCTTATGGTCTGATAAGCCAACAATTGCCTCTACCAACGTTGTAGGTCGATTAACTGGTCGATTATCGGCAGATGATTTCGGCACATCCGTACTTACTACTGCACCAGGAGAGCTTTTCATTTATTATGGACTTTTTGGTAGTGTTTTGATGATATTACTAGGAATAGTAGCTCGTTGGTTTAATGAAGCTACATCACCTTTTAAAGACTTTACGGCATTTAGAGCCGCAGTTTATTTTTCTTATTTGCCTTCAGTAATCAATATAGTCGGGGGGGCTGGGTTTGAAGGAGCTATTACGGGACTAGTTTTACAGATGTTTACACTTTATGCATCTCTTTATGCTGTACGCTTTTTTGGTTAGACATTACACTCAAGCACACATGTCAAAATATTCCAGAATTCATGTTTGGTTGCCTGATGTTTTTGAATATAAGGGTGGTATTCAGGTTTATTCCGCCTTTTTTATCCAAGCATTAGAGCAAGTTTTACTAAATAGCGATCGCCTCATATTTCTAAAAAATGATGTTGAAGCAACAAACGATATAAGGTTTGCTCCTCAAACAAAATTCAAATTTACAGGACGCTGGAAATCTTCTTTTTTACATACGCCTATCTTTGCTGTTCAAGTTTTTTGGGCGGCTCTATGGCAACGACCCGATTTGATTATTTGCGGGCATATTAATTTTTCACCTCTTGCCTTGAATATTTTTAAGTTACTAAAAATTCCTTATTGGGTAATTGTGCATGGGATCGATGCATGGGATCTGGAAGATATTTCCAGAATCAATGGACTAAAATTTGCACCAAAGATTATTTCGGTTAGTGGTTATACTCGCGATCGCATTGTCAAGGAACAAAATATTTCACCTGAGCAAATCTCACTATTACCAAATACCTTTGATGCGAGTAAATTAGGTATCCAGCCCAAACCACAATATTTATTAGATCGCTATCATTTTCATCCCGATCAACCGATTATTCTTACTGTGGCACGGTTGGCTAGTGGCGATCGCTACAAAGGCTACGATCAAATTATTCGCGCCTTACCCGAAATTCGTCGTCAGATTCCTAATATTCATTATCTTTTGGTTGGCAAAGGGAATGATCGAGATCGCATTGAGTCAATAATCGATGAAGTAAATGTACGAGATTGTGTAACTTTAGCTGGTTTTATTCCTGACGACGAGCTGTCAGATCACTATAATCTCTGTGATGTATTTGCGATGCCTAGTAAAGGTGAAGGTTTTGGGATTGTCTATTTAGAGGCTCTAGCCTGCGGCAAGCCGACAATTGGCGGTAATCAGGATGGAGCGATCGATGCTTTGTGTCATGGCGAACTAGGGGTTTTAGTAAATCCTGATAATATAGAGGAAATAGGTAAAACGATTGTGCAAATTTTGCAGGGTCAATATTCATTGCCTATTCTTTATCAGCCAGAGACTCTGAGACAAAAAGTGATTGAAATCTATGGCTTTGATCGATTCAAACAATATCTCTCTCAGCTTTTACTGAATCAATTTTAGATTTCTTGAAATTATTGGCAATACATGTTTAAAATGTGACACTTAGACATTTAATATATGAAAATTCTCCATGTAATTCCATCTTTAGCCGCAGTCAGAGGAGGGCTTAGTATTGCTGTAATTGAGATGGTCAGAAACCTTAAAGATATTGGCGTAGATGTTGAAATTGTAACGACCAATGATGGCGGAAATACTTTGCTTGATGTACCGCTAAATATTTTGTATGAATATCAAAAAGCGCCAGTCAGATTTTTTTCGCGCTTTTCACCATCTATTCATCAACTGCGTGAGTTCTCTTTTTCAGTTGACTTGACCGCTTGGCTATGGAAGCATTTGCGAGATTACGATTTGCTGCACGTCCATGGAATTTTTTCCTATCCCTCAACTGTAGCTATGGCGATCGCCCGCGCTCAAAATATTCCCTATATTAATAGTCCCCATGGAATGCTTTGTGAATGGTCATTACAGCAAAAAACTTTTAAAAAACAAATATATCTCAACTTAATTGAAAAAGCCAACCTATATAGCGCTAAAGCTTTACAACTTAACTCCGCTCAAGAGCAGGAAGAACTGGAGCTTTTAGGATGGAATTTATCTAGTTTTATTTTGCCGCATGGTTTGGATTTTCCTGAAGCGATCTCTAATGCGCGTGAAAAACTTCACCAAATGTTGAATATTCCCCTAGAAACTCCAGTGATTTTATTCTTATCACGTTTGCATCTTAAAAAAGGATTAGATTATCTTATTCCAGCTTTAGCGAAACTATGTGATCGAGTCCACGATCAAAGGAACAATTTTGCTTTTGTTTTAGCAGGTAGTGGTTCCACCGAGTATGAAGCTGAAGTAGGTTATTTATTACGAAAAAATAGTCTAGAAGATCGCACTTACAAACTAGGATTTGTCGAAGGTGATAAAAAAAATATTTGTTTACAGGGAGCTGATCTATATGTACTTACCTCACATTCTGAAAATTTTGGTATTGCAGTGCTAGAAGCTCTAGCATCAGGAACACCCGTCCTAGTCACCCCAGGAGTAGCCTTAGCTGAGCTAGTTAAATCACAAAATATAGGTTGGGTGGTAGACTTGGAAGTGGAAGGGGTCGCTGCGACAATTCAAGAAATTCTTGAGTCTCCAGAAACTGTTCAACAAAAAGGAGATCGCGCTGCTGAATATGTTGTTGAAAATTATAGCTGGGGTAAGATCGCTGCTAGTTTACTGAAAATATACCGAGAATATACTGGAAAAGTATTCTAAAAGTATTCTAAAAGTAAAACAGTGAAAATTCTGCATGTAATTCCATCGATTGCTAAAGTAAGGGGAGGTCCCAGCGTTGCTGTGATTCAGATGGTCAAGAGTCTTCGCAAAACAGGTGTCGATGCTGAAATCGTGACTACAAATGACAATGGACGTATGGTAATTGATTTGCAACTACGCATTTTGCATGAATACGAAGATGTACCAGTGAGATTTTTTTCAAGGTTCTCGCCGTTTGTTCATGCGGTACGCGAGTTTGATTTTTCGAGTGACTTGACGGCTTGGCTATGGCAGCATATACGCGATTATGATCTCATCCACATTCACGGAATTTTTTCCTATCCTTCAACAATTGCAATGGCGATCAGCCGACTTCAAAAAGTTCCCTACATTAATCGTCCATTCGGTCAGCTTTGTCATTGGTCTTTACAGCAAAAAAGGCTGAAAAAACAAATTTATCTTAACTTGATTGAGAAAGCAAACTTGTGTAGTGCAGAAGCTATACACCTCACTTCTGTACAGGAACAACAAGAACTTGAAAGTCTAAGTTGGAATTTATGTAGTTTTGTATTACCGCATGGAGTGTCTCCACTTGGGGTGATCGCTAATGCTCGTGAAAAACTTCACCAGATGCTCAATATTCCCTTAGAAGTTCCGATTATTCTTTTCTTGTCGAGACTACATCGCAAAAAAGGACTAGATTGCTTAATTCCTGCTTTGAGCAAATTACATAATCGAAACTTTGCCTTTGTTTTAGCAGGTGGCGGTGATCCAGAATATGAGGCTGAACTCGATCGCCTCATCCAAGAAAATAACCTTAGCGATCGCACTCATAGATTAGGCTTTGTGGGTGGTGAGAAAAAAGATATCTGTTTGCAGGGAGCAGATTTATATGCGCTTACCTCACATTCCGAAAATTTTGGTATAGCGGTTTTAGAAGCTTTAGCGTCAGGTACACCTGCCTTAGTGACAACAGGCGTAGCTTTGTCAGATCTAGTCAAGGAAAAGGATCTTGGCTGGGTTGTGGACTTAGAAATTGAGGCGATCGCTAACTCAATCCAAGAATTTTTAGATAATCCTGATATCGCTAAACAAAAAGGCGATCGGGCTGCTCAATATGTTGCTGAACATTATGATTGGAAGAACATAGCACTTAACCTAAAATCAATCTACGAAAATATTTTACTCAGTTAAATATGTCTTACAGTGATTTTAGTCTTAGTTCTGTCAAAAAGGCTTTTCAGCTTAACTTAATTGAAAAAGCCGACCTATTCGCTGACTGTGCAGAACTACAACCGAGCCTCTTACTCAGCGAGACGCTCAAGGAAAATCTTTCCTTAGCATTAGCGAGTAATACCGAAAAATCGCGATCAGAAATGCTGATCGCGCCGATTTTAATCGATTTAAGACGACAATATTTTAATCATATTGGTATTTTCTCTGGGATTAACTTTACAGTTGATGCTGCTCAAGGGTTAAATGGAAATTGTGATTTTTTAATTAGTTATTCCGATGATTTATTGCTAATCACCGCCCCGATCATTACTTTGGTAGAGGCAAAAAAAGAAGACCTAAACGGTGGACTGGGGCAATGTATTGCCGAAATGATAGCCGCACAGTACTTTAACCGACAGGAAGAAAACGAAATCAAGGAAATTTATGGTGTGGTGACATCGGGAACTATTTGGAAATTCCTGAAACTAAGCGATCGCAATGTCTGGATCGATTTAACCGAATATTATCTCGACAATTTGCCAAAAATCTTGGGCATTTTAGCGCAGTCAATACCAAGCAATGAATCACAAGGAAAATTTGAACGCAAAGCGTTGTAAAACTAGACATCAAAATTAGGAGTTACCCCACCATGCCATACAGTCAGTTCACCTTTAGCTCATAAGCGAAAGCCCCGCGCTCTATCCGTTTACAAGGATGATCGACGGGATACTTCGACAGGCTCAGTAACAGAAAGCGCGTCCATCAAGGGATTCAATGCTCCGCA
The DNA here is from genome assembly GCA_031377675.1 of Pseudanabaena sp. OTE_70b_metabat_355. GTDB lineage: Bacteria > Cyanobacteriota > Cyanobacteriia > Pseudanabaenales > Pseudanabaenaceae > Pseudanabaena. The sequence goes on from JANMFC010000161.1 coordinate 19,598, forward strand.
GATGGACAGTTATCTTGAACGAAGCCAATATTTCAGTTATAATCATGAAATCAACAAGGCTGAAAGTGCTGGTTGATAATAAACCTTGACAACTGAAAATAGGGCGTTTTAAAGGGAAGTATAACATTAATTTGTAATTGCCTCCTGTATGTAAAATTTTCAAGGAATGAAGGATAAAAAGCTTTTCTCCGATGGAGAAACTAAGCTTGGAAAGTCTAACTTTCTCGGTGTCGAGGGGCGCTCGATGTCGTTACAAAGCTCAGTGTGCTTCCGATGCAATAGCAGGATTAGCTGAGAAGCCCACGCTATACTCGTCTGCGAGTTAGGGATGGGAGTCGTCACTAAACTTGGTTAGCGAGCGCCCTCAAAAGAGTAACAAGATCATGCAAACACTCCAAAGATATTCGTCAGTGCTACCGCGCATTACTTGGGAAAAACTACCAGAAGATTTTATATTGCCAGATGATCCCGTGGAAAGTAACCTTCAACCCCTATTAGCCGCCGCCTTGCGTGAATCTCTAGAATTAGCTGGATTAATTCTAGAATCGATGGTCATCGCCTCTAACTTTGGACTATGTGCCAATGTCAACGACAAAACCGTTGTTAAAGCTCCTGATTGGATATATATCCCCTCAGCTTACCCAATTAAATCTGGAGAAATTCGCCGTAGCTATACGCCTCACGCTGAAGGCAATAATGCCGAAATTGTGATGGAATTTATCTCCGCCACTGATGAGGGTACAGAATATTCGATCGCCCCCCATTATCCCTACGGCAAGTGGTATTTTTATGAGCAAATTTTAAAAGTGCCTGTATATGTAATTTTTCATCCCTATACAGGTTTATTAGAGGTTTATACCCTGATTGATGATGGATACCAAATTCAGAAACCTAATCAAAATCAGCGCTACTGGATTGAGAGTATCGGATTGTTTTTGGGTGTCTGGATTGGCAAAAAAGCCGAGCAACATGGTTCTTGGTTGCGTTGGTGGGATCGCTCAGAAAATTTACTCCTCTGGGGTAGTGAACTAGTCGAACAACAACGTCAGCTAGTCGAGCAAGAGCGCCAACTTACTGAACAGGCTGAACAAAGGGCGAATAAATTAGCCGAAAAATTGCGATCGCTAGGCGCAGATGTAGATTAGAAGAATCAAAGCAATTAAAACCTAAATTTTCATTCCTAAGCCATATTTTGCGGGATCAAAGAAAATGTATCAGACAAAAATATCGCGATCGCCTAAAGCAAATCTACCGACTATGTATGACCTGCCTAGCGAAGATCAGGAGGAATCAGGCTTGCCAGACGAATTTCATGATTTTCAGCCAGAATTACTGCGCTTGACCTTCTGCCCTCCCAATTATTCCAGTCAGGAAATATTCACAGGCAGTGACTTAAATCTTTATTATGATGAGCGCCACACTAACTGGTATAAGCGCCCCGATTGGTTTGGTGTTGTCAATGTATCGCGGTTTTATGAAAATCGAGATTTGCGCTTAAGTTATGTGATTTGGCAAGAAGAAGTTACGCCACTTGTGGTGGTCGAATTGATTTCACCTGGTACGGAGCAAGAAGACTTGGGACGGACATTGCGCGAAGTCAATCAACCGCCAACCAAGTGGCAAGTCTATGAACAGATATTACAAATTCCTTATTATTTTGTATTTAATCGCTATACCGAAGAGCTTAAAGCCTTTAGCTTGGTTGCTGGTCGCTATCAGCCTTTAGCGATCGCAGGTCAAGGGGTATGGCTAGAAGAAGCGCAGTTAGGCTTAGGCTTCTGGCACGGTGAACATCAAGGTTTTGATCGGCTCTGGCTGCGTTGGCACGATCTTGATGGCAACTGGATCTTAACGCCCAATGAAATTGCGGAGCAGGAGAGATTAATTACCGCGCAGGAGAGACAAACTGCCGCGCAAGAGAGACAAATTGCTAATCAGGAAAGGCAATTTGCCGATCAGGAACGACTGAGAGTCAGAGAACTTGAGACCCTGTTAGCTCGCTATCAAGAACGTTTCGGTGATTTGGAGTCAACGTCTTGAGTAGCATTGTCAACTTGACAAGCTGAAGAAAGCACGAATGAATTCTCACAGCAATAGCGATCGCTCGTATAGCAGTCCTAACTCATTTATGAGAAAAATAGGGCTTCGACTTCGCTCAGCCAACTATATCCGCTAGCTGAGCGAAGTCGAAGCCTCTCACAACTCATTTAGGATCGCTAGTATAAGAATTTTTATTTAGATTTTTATTTAGATTATTTTTGGATTATTTATATGGTTTCAACAATTTCTAAGCCGATCACTAAGCCTCTAACTCTAGAGCAGTTTCTGGAAATGCCAGAGACTAAACCAGCTAGTGAATATATTGACAATGAAATCATTCAAAAAAATATGCCAAAAGGACGACATAGTAGATTACAGGGCAAACTTTGCCAAGAAATTAATCTGGTCTCAGAAGTAAAAAAAATTGCTTATGCTTTTCCAGAGTTACGTTGTAGTTTTGATAATCGATCAATAGTCCCCGACATTGCTGTTTTTCAATGGCAAAATATTCCTTTTCTTGAAAATGGGGAAATTCCCGATCAATTTAATCTTGCCCCAGATTGGATAATAGAGATACTTTCGCCAGACCAAAATGCCAACAAGGTGATTGGTAAGATTTTGCATAGTCTTCGTCATGGCACGCAGTTAGGTTGGTTTCTCGATCCGAGCGATCGCAGTATCCTTACTTTTTTGCCAGAGCGCCAGCCAGTTTTGATGACAGGAGGCGATCGCTTACCAGTTTTAGATACAGTTAATTTAGACCTAAGCGTTGATGGTATCTTTGGCTGGTTAAAAATGGGAAAATAAATGCAGGCGATCGATCGACTTGTTGACTCATCGTTGTGGTTATTCGCCATCTTTTTCAGCAATTCGAGTGCGATCGCTATTGGTTAATCAACTAGAAATGTTAAGCGAGGCTTTGTTAGACTTTAGGGAGATCAAGAATTTAGAAAGTTCATTGGAGGCTATTAATTCTTGAATTGGACGATTTTAAACCAAACAACCAAGATTTTATTAAACAATGTCTCTCGAACTTTTGCTTGATAAAGACTATACATTCTCGGATTATTTCAAGCTCAATGTTGAGCCTGAGGAGATTCTGGCGTACTTTGGCTATAGCTTGCAATTGCAAAATCTTTCTTTACCGAAATATACGGGAGAGTTAGATCGGCTGCAAAACCTAAAACAACGCATCGAAGAGAGCTTACCTTACATTAGTCTTACTAGTGAAACTGCTAGACGTGAATTTTTGATTGCGCCATTGTTGATTGATTTGAGTCATTACACTCAAGCAAAGCTGAGAGTTGCCTATAATCTCAATGTCGATCGCCAGTTAAAAGGGGAGTTAGATTATTACATTCATTCGCCAGCCAACTTATTAGTAATAGAGGCGAAAAATGCGGATTTACAAAAAGGTTTTACTCAGTTAGCAGTGGAATTAATTGCTTTAGATCGCGTATTGGATAAATCTGCAATTTTATATGGCGCGGTTTCGACAGGAAATATTTGGCAATTTGGGATCATGCACCGTCAAGAGCGTTGCATCGTACAGGATTTATTCCTGTATCGTGTGCCAACCGATCTGGAGGACTTATTGCGAATTTTAGTGGGTATCTTAAAGAACGAAAATCCAACAGAATCATAAATTATTGGGGCGGCAAAGCCGCCCCAATAATTTATGATTCTGTTGATTAAGGATCAACCCAGCGATCATCGGATTTGATTAAAGCAATTAACTGCTCTACTCCTTCTGCTTCAGGAACACGCTTGATTTCTTCCTTACCGCGATAGAGCGAGATGATCCCAGGGGTCTTGCCGACATAGCCATAGTCTGCGTCCGCCATTTCCCCCGGTCCATTGACAATGCAACCCATCACCGCAATATCTAAGCCGACTAGGTGACTAGTGGCTTCACGGACTTTGTGTAGGACTTCTTCGAGATTAAATAGGGTACGACCGCAGGAGGGACAAGCGACATACTCCACCATTGTTTTGCGGAGTCCGAGGGATTGGAGAATGCTGTAACAAACGGGAATTTCTTTTTCAGGTGCTTCGGTGAGAGAGACGCGGATCGTATCGCCGATGCCTTGAGATAGTAATGTGGCAATACCTGCGGTGGATTTAATCCTGCCATATTCACCATCGCCTGCTTCGGTTACACCGAGGTGTAAGGGATAGTCCATACCCAGAGCGTCCATACGCTTGACCATGAGTTGATAGGCGGCGATCATCACGGGAACGCGGGAAGCCTTCATGGAAATAACAATATTTCTAAAATCGAGATCTTCACAAATACGAATGAACTCGATCGCTGATTCCACCATACCTTGAGGTGTATCACCGTAAGTAAATAGCATCCGTTCGGCGAGGGAGCCATGATTTACGCCGATCCGCATCGCTTTGCCCTGTTCTTTGAGCGATAAAACTAACGGCTTGAGGGTGTCGCGAACTTTTTCAGCGATCTCGTCAAATTCGGATTGTGTGTATTCAATGCGGTTTGCTTTGGGTTTCTCAAATACATATAGTCCTGGATTGATGCGGACTTTGTGAATATGCTTGGCGACTTCGAGGGCAATTTTCATGCCATTGTGATGCACGTCGGCAACTAATGGCACATCCATATATGTGCGCTTAAGTTTTTGGCGGATTTCTGAGAGGGCGGCGGCATGAGCCATGCTAGGCACGGTAACGCGCATAATTTCGCAGCCAATTTCATGCAAGCGGCGAATTCCTGCGACCGAGCCATCAATGTCGAGGGTGTCTTCGTTAATCATCGACTGCACAACTACGGGTGCGCCACCGCCGATGGTAATGTCGCCTACCTGTACGGGGCGAGTTTTGCGTCTGACGATGACACCAAGATTTTCACTGCCATTGATGTCTGGATCGGCTGCGCCGTTTTGGGTAAGGCTTTTAATTGTGGGAGGGTTCTCAGAAACAGTCGCCATAAAACTTTTGATTTATTTGCAATTATTTTGCAATTATTATTTGCGGTTATCAGTTTAGCTTAAATTGCATAGCGATCGCTTCATTTAAACTCAAACAAGCTGATTCGCCAGCTAGGTTGGCAAATCAGCTTGTTTCGGTTTTATATTTAATCTTCATTTGATGATGTACTTTTCCCATTCATTGTGGTTGCCCGATCGCAGATATTTTGTCACCTCAAAATGTAACCCACTGTGGGGACGGCGCGGCTGTTTCTTTAGAGGCATTCCCGCCTCCTTGGGCGTGCGATTGCCCTTTTTGACATTGCAACGCACACAAGCAGTAATAATATTGTCCCAACTGTCAACACCACCACGCGATCGCGGCATCACATGGTCGAGGGTAAGGTCATCGCCTGTATGTCCACAATACTGACAGGAGTGAGAGTCACGATGGAGAATGTTGCGGCGGGTGAGGGGAATTTCTTTGTAGGGAATACTGATATATTGCAGCATTCGGATCACTGTCGGCAACGGCATCCCAGGATAAATCATCTTGCCATTATGCTCGATTTGTTCCGCCTTGCCTTTTATGACCAACACAATTGCTCGCTGCCAATTGGTGATGTTCAGCGGTTCATAGGATGCATTTAGTACAAGGACTTTTGCCATTATTATCCAGCAGACTTACAAAAGATGCTAGCACAGCTATACAAAATCAGCTAGTGGTTTTGCGTAAGTAGCTAGACCCAATTAAATATAAAACCGAAGAGAGAGTGGCGGCGCGAAGCGCCGTCACTCTCTCTTCGGTTTTATTCTTAAGCAGTTCTTAACTTACGAAGCCCTAACTTATACTAAGGTGAGAATCAAAAGTGATTATCGCCTTTAGATAATCTCAAAAAATAATCCTAATTGTTTCATAATCCCTTTCATGACAGCTAAAACTGACTCCATTACCGATTTTCTGCGCCATGTACCAGAGTTGCAGGGCATAAATCCTCTCACTTTAAAAGAAATATGTGAACGAGTTCAGCCACTGCGCTATCGGATGGGACAGGTAATCTTGCGCCGTGAAACGATGCCCGCGCAAATTTTGATTCTGATGGAAGGGCAAGCAAGATTAATTGGACAAGTCCCCAAATCACCCGCACCAACAACTTTAGAGATCCTTAAATCTGGGGCAATGGTCGGTTGGCTAAGCGTGCTGCGGAATGTGCCTTGTGAAACCGTAATTGCCTCCGTTGAAAGTACTTGTTTAGCATTGGAAGTCTCGGACTTTTTACAATTTTGCGATCGCGATCCCGCTTTAAAAGCCATCTTTGCAACTAAAGCTGTTTCGGTTGAAGTATTTGATCTCTTGGCAATGGAAATGGATCGACGGGCGCAAGCACCAAACAATCTTGCCCAGTTAGCGCGGGAAGCCTTGCCCGATGCTGTGGTCATGACCTTAGATGCAGGGAAAATAGCATTATCAAAACTTGATCGCGATTTTGTCTGGTTAGTCAGTGGTAGTGATGGCAGTGGTAAGTTCGCCGCGCCTGTCGGTAGTCGGATTGAGTCGATTAAAGACGATGATGTGCTGGAAGTGCCACAGGGCAGTTATGTGCGACTAGTTGGTTTGCGAGATGCTTTTGCGGTTAAAGCTGAGGTGGTGGTGGAGCCAACGGTACTATCGGCGATGGATATTCCCTACGCGCCAGACCTGCCATCGGTCGGCGATCGCACCGATCCTAAAGGTACTGACTTTCCGCATTTTTACGGTCGGGGTCCCGTTGACGCATCCCTTGCTTGTTTTCAGATGTTGGCGAGATATTGGCAGATCCCTTTTTATCGCCATGTGGTCAAACGGGCGATCGATAGCCAATTTGCGCGATCGCCCAAACTTTCATTGCAACTATGTGGTTCGATCGCCGAATTAATGGGATTAAATGGTCAATTGGTGACAATTCCCACCAGTTCGATCGCCCAAGTCCCCACGCCAGCCATGTTGCCTTGGCAAGACACCTTTGCAATTCTTTACAAAGCCAGCGATCGGGAATTAGTCTTAGGGATTCCAGAGCAGGGAATTGTCACTAAAAAGACTTCCCAGTTTGCCGATCTGTGGGGCGATTCGGGACAGATTTTATTGATCAAACCCACCAAAGATACGCCCAAAGAAAAATTTGGTTTGTCTTGGTTTTTGCCATCCTTAAAAAAATATCAAGGCACTTTAATCACCGTATTAGTTGCCTCTTTCTTTGTGCAGTTATTAGGCTTGGCAAATCCCTTAATCACGCAGGTAATTATTGATAAGGTAATTATTCAAAATGCCCCTGCGACGCTGAATACCCTCGGTATTTTGCTAGTTACGATCTCCGTTTTTGAGGCAATTATCAGCGCCCTACGGACATACTTATTCGTCAACACAACCAATCGCATCGATTTAACCCTCGGTTCCGAAACCATTGATCACCTTGTCCGTTTGCCACTACGTTACTTTGAAAAGCGATCGGTTGGTGAACTCTCCAGTCGGATTGGGGAACTGGAAAACATTCGTCAATTCCTGACAGGTACAGCCCTAACCGTTGTCTTAGATGCCGTGTTTTCGGTGATTTATATCATCGTCATGCTCTGCTATAGCTGGCTGCTGACCTTGGTTGCCCTTGGCACAGTGCCTCTATTTGCCCTATTGACCTTTATCGTTGCGCCGATCATCCGCGTCCAGTTACGCAGCAAAGCCGAACGCAATGCCTCTACCCAATCTTATTTAGTAGAAGTCATTTCAGGGATTCAGACCGTAAAGGCCCAAAGTATCGAATTAAAATCACGCTGGGAATGGCAGCGCCGCTATGCCCGTTATGTTTCCGATGGTTTTAAAACCGTAGTAACTTCCACAACCGCAGGATCAACTAGCCAATTTCTTAATCAACTTTCTAACTTGCTTTTACTGTGGGTTGGCGCATATCTGGTACTCAACAACCAGTTATCCCTTGGACAGTTAATTGCGTTTCGGATCATTGCGGGCTACACCACCACGCCACTATTACGCTTGATTCAGCTTTGGCAAAATTTCCAAGAGACGGCTCTCTCGCTCGAACGGCTCAGCGACATCATCAACTATCCCCAAGAGCAAGAAGAAGCGGGACGACGAAATATTCCCATGCCCGCGATTACAGGGGCTGTTCGTTATGAAAATGTCAACTTCCGCTTTGTGGCAAATGGTAGTTTGCAATTAAGTAATGTCAGTTTAGAAATCTCCCCTGGCCTGTTTGTCGGTGTAGTCGGAGCCAGTGGCGCGGGTAAGAGTACGCTCACGAAACTGCTTTCTCGTTTATATGAACCTGAATCTGGACGAATTCTGATCGACGACTATGATGTCAGTAAAGTGGAACTTTATTCCCTACGTCGTCAGATTGGGGTAGTGCTTCAAGATACTTTGCTGTTTGATGGCTCGGTTCAAGAAAACATTGCTCTGACTAATCCCGATGCTACGCCCGAAGAAATTATTGATGCTGCACGCATTGCTTGCGCCCATGATTTCATTATGGAATTGCCTCAAGGTTATGAATCACGGGTTGGCGAACGTGGTGCATCGCTTTCAGGTGGACAGAGACAGAGAATCGCGATCGCTCGAACTGTATTGCAAAAACCGCAATTACTGATTTTAGATGAAGCAACTAGCGCCCTTGATTACAATACTGAGCGTCAAGTTTGTTTAAATCTAGCCGAAGAGTTTCGCGGTCGTACTGTATTTTTTATCACCCATCGTTTGGCGACAATCCACAGCGCTGATTTGATCGTGGTGATGGATAGTGGACGGGTTGCGGAGCAGGGTACACATACAGATCTGATGGCAATGCGCGAACGTTATTACACACTCTATCGCCAACAAGAGGCGGCTGGCGAATCATAAGATCAAGTAAAAAGGAAAAGGTAAAAAGTAAAAAATAATCCGATTTTTCCTTTTGCCTTTCTACTTTTTCCTTGAAACGTAGACAAAAAGATTATAAAGGTGAACAAAAATGATAAATGCAAATGATAACGATACAAATCTAGGAGCTACCAAGGGACAAATTAAATCCGATGCTCTCGTTGTGCAAGGTGCAGATACTAGCGCACTAGTTGAAAACAAAGCAGGGGCGATCACCTCACAAAATTTC
>JANMFC010000016.1:0-4057 GCA_031377675.1 Pseudanabaena sp. OTE_70b_metabat_355
GATTCGCCCACGAAATGGGCGCATCAGCTTCTGTGGGTTTTATATTTAATTACGCCTATCTACTTAATCATCTAAACTAATCAGCCCCACCCGTAGAGCATGACGAATTAGTCCTGCCAAATCGTGAATATTTAGCCTCTGCATTAGCTGTCCTCGATGAGTTTCCACAGTTTTGACACTTATAAATAAGGATTTCGCAATTTCTTTGGTCGTTAATCCATTGGCGACTAAGCGCAAGATTTCACATTGACGAGGAGTTAAAAGTTCATTGTCAATACAGGGGTGGGCTGCTGTTGGGTATGACTTTTTAGGCAAATATATGGATGAAGCTTGATCTTGTTGTCTTTCTGGTTGAGGGCTGATATTGAGGCGATGATTTAACTTGACGGCAATATCTTCTAATACTTCGGCTGCGTCACGACTAGTTCCAAGCTCATAAGCCAATTCCTTTAGGGGTTTGCCTTGGTTAACTATCTGTAAAATTCGGTGCTGACGCGATGTTAGTCTTAATCTCTCAAAAATCTTTCTTTCAGAAGCTTGTTGCTCAGATGTAGATTGATTCATTATCTTATAGAAACAGCTCTGATATATATCAGAAAACTATTAAAGCTATATAGGGTTTATATATCCCTATTGTAGGTGAGATCAAAATTTCTAGGGGCGATCGCATATGAGTAAAAACCACCCCCAAAAAGAAGCTGATTCGCCCGCGAAGCGGGCGAATCAGCCTACTTGACTTCTAAGATCATTTTTTTCTGATGCCAATTACACCTTCAAGATTAGCTCCAGTCCAAATCGTACTCTCGATAATTACACCCGTTAAATTTGCCTTAGACAGATTTGCGTCCTCAAAATTAGTGCCAACCAAGTTTGCGCCCATTAAGTTTGCACCGCCCAAATAAGCTCTTTGAAGTTGAGCAACCCCAAAATTAGCTTGCCGAAGGATTGCCATACTAAAGTCAGCTTCTTGCAACTCTGCGTGACGAAATTTTGTACCAATACAGATTGTCTGTGACAAATTGGCTTTATATAAACAAGCGCGACTAAAATCAGCCTCACTGAGATTTGCCTTGGTTAAGTTAGCCATGCTCAAAAATGTATCACCTAAAAAACAATTTTGCATCTGAGCGCTAACTAACTGCGCTCCGCTCAAAATAGCGCCACCTAAGTTAGCTCTGTTGAGGACGGCTTGGTTTAAAAACGCTTCGCTAAAGTTTGCCATCAGACACCCAGATGCACTGAGATCAGCACCGTCAAGTAAGGCTCCGCTTAAATTAGCACGAGTTAATAAAGCGCCTTTCAAGTTCGCCTTACTGAGTTTAGCTCCACTTAAATTGGCATTACTCAAATTAGCACCACTAAAATCAGTGTTTTGCAGATTTGCGCCACTTAGATTTGCGCCATTAAAATTCCCTTTTACAAAACTCATACCAATGAGATTAACGCCGCGTAAATCCGCCTGAGTAAAATTAACATTGGCAAGATTAGTTTGACTAAAATTAGCTTGAGGCAGTATCGCGTTACCTAAATCTGCACCTTCCAAATTAGCATTAAGGAAGTTCGCCCTACTCAAATCCGCGCCTGATAGATTCGCATAAGTCAAATCCGTTCTACTAAAATTCGCTTGACTGAGTTTAACTTGACTGAGATTGACTTTAGTGAGTAATAGTCCAGACAGATCTACACCTTCGAGATCGATCGCTTCGGAAAGCTGCTTTAACCGCCAAGTATTCCATCGTTCTACATTATTTTTGCCATCCCTAATCAGTTGAACAACTTTTATATCAGCCACAAGTACTTACCCCTCCAATTTACTTTGCACATCCATCTGGGGGTCTATCTTATCATGAGATAATTATTTTGGCTTAGAGACTTTCAGATTCCTGATTACATTTCTGGCATTGCGCTGCCAGCGATCGCGTTTAATTCTTCTCAATGCTGATCCTGTAAAATTTTGATCCCAAACTTGATCGGTCATATTAGCTAAATCTTCTAATTTAGGATCAATGTTCTGTGGAAATGGATGAAAATCAGCTTCTGAAGTCTCTTGGGCAAAACGCTGATTCCAAGGGCAGACATCTTGGCAAATATCACAGCCAGCTACCCAATTTTGTAAATTAATGGCGATCGCTTCAGGGATTTGCGCTGATTTATTCTCAATCGTGTGATAAGCAATACAACGATTGGCATCAACCACAAAGGGCTGCGCGATCGCACCCGTGGGACAAGCATCAATGCATCTTGTACAAGTACCACAATGTTCGGTATGAGGGCGATCGGGTTCGAGTTCTAAATTGGTTAGTACTTCGCCCAGAAATAACCAAGATCCATAGTCGCGGGTAATCAGATTACTATGCTTACCGATCCAACCGATCCCCGCCCTCTGAGCAAAAGCTTTCTCAGAAATTGGACTGGCATCAACATAATATCGAGCTTGAATTTTATCCCCTTGATTTTCTTCATCCCCAAGAGATTCTAGCCAATTTGCCAAAGTCTTCAGCTTTTTGGTCAAAACTTTATGATAGTCGCGCCCCCAACCATAGCGAGAAATTTTGGCGACATGGCGATCGCTTGAATGTTGATGGGGCGTGTAATAGTTTAGCGCCACACAAATTACTGATTTTACTCCCGCCATTACCTGCTTGATATCTTGCCGTTTGGGACTCGTCATCCAATCCATATCCGCTTGATAGCCCAAAGCGAGCCATTGTTGTAAGCGATCGGACTCAATCCCCGACTCCGCCCTAGCGATCCCCACTTTCGTAAATCCTAAATCCAAAGCTTTTTGGGCGATCGCTTGTTTGAGTTCCACGGTCTTAACCTCCACCTAACCAACCAAAAAATCCACCTTTTTTATCATTCTTAGATTTAGATTTGGATGAATCCGCAGTCGATGATCCACCACCAACTTGATTGATGTAATTCAGAGCTAATGCTTCTTCGGGATTTAATTTTAGGGCTTGCTGAAAACTTACTTTCGCCATCCCCACTAACTTTTGGTTCATATAAACATAGCCTAACAAAGCATGGCATTTACTACTATTGCAATCAACCTGAATAGCACTACGCAATTCTTTTAAGGCTAAGCCCCATGACTGTTTAGCGATATATGTTTCTGCATCAAGAATATATTTTTCAAGGGAATTATGATTAACCGAAGTACGCGGCGGTACTTGAGACTCACTACGCATTTGATAACTGCCAACGGTGCTATTTGGGTAGTTTGAATTTACCCGATCACCATTAGCGATATTTGTGTTTGAACCGATGCTACTGGTGTTTTGACTAGAAGTATTGTTGGGATTAGTAGGTACTGATTTAGGTACAACTATACTAGAACTTGCTGAATCATCTGACGAATGTTTATAGCCTTCTTGAATAAGTATATGTACGAGATTTAACTCACTTAATAAACCAATATTTTCTAAGGCTTGACTTAGATTTTGATATTGGATGTGGGCAATTTCTTGAATCGTTTGTTCGTAATTATTGAATTTCGATGAGATTAAATACTTGTGAGCGATGTCTGATTTTGGGGTAAATTTTTGATTGCGCTTCATTAAGCGCTTGCCAAGCAGTTTCAGAATTGCTGAATATTCTGTACGTTCTCGTTCTTGAGAAAGGACATCATAGGCGGGATTAATTAACTTTGATAAATATTGGGTGGCGACGTGCTTTTCGTCAGTAGTACGACCGTGAATATCAGGATGCAAACATTTGGCAATCATCAAGTAACGTTTACGCACATGAGAAGCTTCGGCTGTTAAAGGCAGCCCCAGTACGGCATAGTAATCGTTAAAGTCGTAATGACCGATGCCACGATCTATACGAAATGTCCTCGGATGTTCCACTAGCTACTCTCGGCGTTGCACGACACAAACAAAGCTTATCTAAATTTTAATTAGATTTTAAACTAAGTAAATAATAGCTTATGTGTCATCTTACCCTTGATCGAAACAAGTGCGATCGCTAAAATCCCATTAAATTATTCTTAAAAAAGCTTTCTGGTGCGGTCGGGACATAAAACCCAAGAGAGAGTGGCGGCGCTTCGCGCCGC
>JANMFC010000205.1:0-7764 GCA_031377675.1 Pseudanabaena sp. OTE_70b_metabat_355
AAATACAATAAAAAATACCAAAAAAAAAAAACCAAAAACAAAAACAATAACCACCTCTCAATCTTCCCCACTCCCCGCCCCCCCCCCCCCCCCCCCACCACTAATTCTTCAGTGTGAAAGGAGTATCTTTTCTACTTTATGTGTTTATTGGAACAAATTGAAATCACGGGATCGAATTCGCGATAGGATTAAACACTCATATCGAGTTAAATTAAAGGCTAGTAACTAAGCTTTTTACCTAGCCTTTAAATCAAATTTTTCATCCAATTTTTTATAACCGTCACGCATGTGGATTTAAGTAGTTTATTTGATACAGCAAAACCCGTCATTGGGGTAATCCATCTTTTGCCGTTGCCCACTTCGCCGCGTTGGGGGAGCAGCCTCAAAGAGGTGATCAATCGAGCAGAACAAGAAGCAACCGCCCTCGCCGCAGGCGGAGTGCAAGGAATTATCGTAGAAAACTTTTTTGATGCCCCATTTACCAAGGATCGCGTTGATCCTGCCGTAGTCAGTTCCATGAGTCTGATTGTCCATCGTGTCAAGCAGATGGTCGGTATCCCCGTGGGTATTAACGTCTTACGCAATGATGGTCATAGTGCATTAGCGATCGCCTCTTGTGTGGGCGCTCAGTTTATTCGGGTCAATGTCTTGATGGGCGTAATGGCAACCGATCAGGGGATCATCGAAGGCGATGCTTACAAGTTATTGCGCTACCGTCGTGAACTAGGCTCAGATGTAAAAATCTTTGCTGATGTTTTAGTAAAACACGCGCACCCCATGTCAGTGCCACAAATTACCGCCGCCGTTCACGATACGGTACATCGCGGGCTTGCCGATGCGGTGATTTTGTCTGGATGGGCGACGGGTAATCCCCCAACTAGTCAAGATCTCAAGGAAGCAAAAATAGCCTGTGGTAATACGCCGCTATTGGTTGGTTCTGGCGCAACATGGGATAACGTTCCTCAGTTGATGGAATATGCTGATGGTGTGATTGTGTCTAGCTCGCTGAAGCGTAATGGTCAAGTTGAACAGGCGATCGATCCGATTCGAGTCGGTCGTTTTGTCGATGCTGTACGGCTAGATATGATCAATAAAAAAAATCAACATATTGCCGAAGAACAACTACGGCGATCGCCATCTATACCAGTTGGGTAAAATCTTAGTCTATTAGTTAGGTAGGTGCAAATTGTCGGGAACAACTACAAGAAAACGTTCTGAGCCTTGGTTACATAAGTGGTCGCGCCCTGCGATCGTCGCTTTGACTCTATTTGGCTTTTCGCTCACAACCTATTTGACCGTGACTCACTTCTTTGGTCAAAAGGTCGCCCTCTGCAATGTTGAAGGTAGTGGTTGTGATTTGGTACTCAGTAGTGAATATGCCAAGATTTTTGGGATTCCCCTCACCATTTTTGGGGCTTTGGGCTATTTGACCATAGGGCTTTTAGCGGGATTACCATTGATCTTAAAAAAAGAAGATCCTAAAGCCCAAAGCCAACTTAAGGAATTAGCAAATTTCTTGATGTTTATGGTGTCTTCTTCGACATTTGTGTTTAGCGGCTACTTGATGTATTTGCTTGCATCAGGCAGCATTGGCGGACAACCACAGGTATGTCTTTACTGCATCTCCTCAGCCGCCGCCATGACCACAATTTGGTTGCTGACGATCTTCGGCACTACTTGGAAAGATGTTGGTCAATTATTTTTTACTGGGGCGATCGTGGCGATCATTACGCTTACGGGAACTTTAGGAGTTTATGCCAGCCAAGGCAAGATCTCGGCTCAAGCTAATTCTTTTGCAGGACGTTTAGCGCAGCATTTGACCGTAACTAATGCCAAAATGTATGGCGCTTATTGGTGTCCCCATTGTCTCGATCAAAAGAAAAAATTTGGTGAAGCGAAAAAATTAATTCCCTATGTCGAGTGTGACGCTAAGGGTGAAAATCCTCAACCTGCACTATGTCAGCAAAAGGGCATTACGGGCTTTCCCACTTGGGAAATTAATGGCAAAATGCTTTCGGGTGAACGTTCTTTAGATGAGTTAGCCGATGCGTCTGGCTATAAAGGCGATCGCAATTAAATCAACCAAAAAGCGGCGCGGTGCGCCGCCTTTGGTAATTACTAGAATCGGTGACTATATTGATTGCCATTTATCCAGGTAGTTTTGATCCAATTACTTTTGGACACTTAGACATTATTAAGCGCGGTAGTCATTTATTCGATCGCGTGATTGTAGCTGTGTTACGCAATCCCAATAAAACGCCGCTATTCACGATGCAGGAGCGAATTGTGCAGATCCGTGATGCAACTAGACATTTGAGCAATGTTGATGTGGATACGTTTACGGGGCTAACTGTCACCTATGCCCATCTGAAGCAAGCCAAAGTTTTAATTAGAGGATTACGCGCTGTTTCTGACTTTGAAATGGAGTTACAGATGGCGCATACCAATAAGACTCTAGCTAATGACATTGAGACGGTTTTCTTATCAACTTCCAATGAATATAGTTTCTTGAGTAGTAGCGTAGTTCGAGAAATTGCGCGATTTGGTGGCGAGATCGGGCATCTAGTTACGCCTGAAGTGGAGATCGCTTTAAGAGAAAAATTTCGAGTTTAAAGATAAAAAAAGAGGCGCTTTGCGCCTCTTTTTTTATGCAGGTTGTTTAAGGTTTTCTTCGCCTTTCGTGATTGTGATTGATTCGATCACATCACCGACTTTTATTTGCTTGACAAACTCTATGCCTTCAGTCACATAACCGAATACAGCATAGGAACCATCGAGAAAGTAAACATCATCTAAAGTGAAATAAAACTGACAAGAAGCAGAGTTAGGCTGTTGCGATCGCGCCATTGCGATCGCGCCTTTGCTGTGGCGTAATTTCGGTTTTTGAGTTGGTGCTAAAACTTGACCATAGACAGGTTGTTTTGCATCTTCAGGAAGAATCTCTAGGGGAATATAACGTGTCTTGGAGGTCGCGGGATCAACAAAATTACCAGTACCATTGCCTAGCGGATCGCCGCCCTGAGCAACGAAAGGAGTTGGCTCATTAACGACCCGATGAAAGGTTAAGCCGTTATATAAACCACGCTTGACTAAATCTGTGAAGTTGCCTGCGGTCACAGGTGCATTATCACCATCAAGCTCAATTTTGATCGTGCCATATTTGACTTTTAACTCCACCGTTGCTGCGCCCTTTAACTGCACAAACTTAGCAAGGGCATCTTCCAGAGAGCTTTTAGGACTCGCTGTCGGTGTCGGTGTGGCTGTCGGTGTGGCTGTGGTTTTGGCGATCGCTGTTGGCGGGGTACTTTCCGAGGGTGAAGCGGTTGCCGAAACCCCAGAACTATTTGAACAACTGGTAAGCAGAACACTAACTGCCAAAAAACAACTAAGAATCCAACGATACATTTTTTTTCCTTAATAATTTTTATCCAAACCAATAGAATAGGCGGCGCATCGCGCCGCCTATTCCCACATTTTACAGTGCTTTGCGCTGGCATGAAACTCAGAAAAGAGTTTAAAAATGCCGCGAAGCGGCACTTTTAAACTCTTTTCTGAGTTACTGAATATTTACAAACCTTCTAGCGGCACTGCCAAAAATTTAGCAATTTCCGCCGCTCGATCTTCGAGTACAGTTAAAGAAATTGGCTGCCCCACTTCCGACAAGGGTAAATCGCCCTTACCCTTGACACGCAAATACAGCGCTCGCTTGGGACTTAATCCGTTCCGAATTTCTACCCTGATTGCTTGCACATCAGCAATCTTGTAAATAAATTCGAGATTTTTATCTTTGCTGCGTCCACGCCGAAAAATTGTCACCTTGCCACTGGTGCGATCAAACTGGTTATAGCCGCTACCGTAATCGATCGCCATCACATATAGCAAATACAGTTCGAGCAAAGTACCCGCCACACCATAAAAGGAAAGCGCCAAGCCCTGCGGCACAAAATCTAGTTGCAGAGGATCAGGAAATGGCAGCAAATTAATTTTTAAAAAGCTGGATATTCCTGCTAGTAAAAAGCCCGACGCACCTATGGCAACAATAACCGCAAAGCAATAGTTACTAAAACGTCGTGACCCGATTATCCCATACCGCAGAATTTCGTCATTTCGCAGCACATTGGATTGAGATTTTGTAGTTACCATCGGTTGAAATAAGGTTAAAAATTTAAGATCTATAGCTTGTTGTCTATAGAAAGATAGTATATAGCGGCTTGCAGCATTGCCAACCCAAAATTGTTTTGGCAGGTTTTTTAGCTCGCGACATCCGACAGGTTCTAAGCTATGATGCAAAGGGTTTGCTAAGAAATAATACATAGACCGTCTTGCATCCATCACCTTAAGGCTTACATTCCATCTGCTACTTATTGTTACCTATTGTCACTTATATCTCTAAATTAATTGTGAAAAAATCATTCAACTACTCATTAAAACAAAGCGTCTTCGCAGCGATCGCTTGTGTTTCAGTTTCAGTATTATCAGCCTGTCAACAACCACCAACTGAAACTGCGGCAACCCCTTCGGCAAGCGCGAAACCTACGACTTCCGCATCCGCTAGTCCGTCAGCCTCTCCGAGTGCTAGTCCTTCCGCAAGCCCCACTGAAGCCGCAGCAGTCAAAGGAATCGCCCCAACCCTAGATAAAATTGCTGGTGACTACAATGTTGTTTTAGATCCTAAAGTTTTAGCTGATGCTGAAAAAGAAGGTGTTAAGTCAGTTACAGGCAAATGGACAATCAAACCTGAAGGTGCTTTTGACGCTAGTCTTAAGGCAGTCTCCACCAAAGATGAAGTGCAAGAAATCAAAACCACTGGCAAAATTTTGATCGAAGATGGCAAGGTCGTCTCTCAGGTTGAAACTGTCAATGGTGAAAAGCCCGCCCAAACTCCACCAAAACAGCCATACACTCTATCCGCAGACGGCAAAGAATTGCAAGCTGATGGTCAGCCTGTAAAATTGGTTAAGCAATAAAGCATCTAAAAGCTGTAGCGCACGCACAGCGTGCGCTACAGCTTTTAGAATTAGCGACTAGGTTTTGGTTCTAACGATCGCGCTCAAAGTTGACCTTTAATCCATCGCGGGGATGGGGTGTGGGTATGGTGATCATACTGAGATCTTGGTTGGGCAGAAGTTGCCAACGGTAATTACGCAACAACATTGCACCGAAAATCTTCATTTCGAGTTTGGCATATTCTTTTCCTAAACATTCCCGCATTCCACCGCCAAAGGGGACATAGCTAAATAGCTTTTGTTTGTCGGTGTTCGTCTCTAGGAAGCGATCGGGGTTAAAAATATCTGGTTCTGAATAGATAGTTTCATCTTGATGCGACTGTTTAATTTGATAGATCACAGTCCAGCCTTTGGGAATGCGATAGCCCTTAAATTCAAAGTCCTGCTTAACTTTCCGAAAAGCCCCACCTACTGGTGGCACAAATCTCAAGACTTCCTTCATGACCGCATCCAGATACGGCATTTGCTTAAGGGTGTCGATTGTAATTTCTGGATCGGATGCCAACAAAGTCTGTTGTTCTAGTCGAGCGCGATCGCTGACTTCAGGGTGTTGGGCGAGTAACAGACAAAAAGAGGCGATCGCGGAAGTAAGAGTTTCATGCCCTGCGAACAGCAACGTTAAAATTTGATCTTTTAATTCATCTAAACTTAATTTATTGCCATTTTCGTCTTCAGCTTGTAGCAATATACTCAGAGCATCATTGCCCAATCCATCACCCGAAGCGATCGCCTGTTGTCTTAGTTGCACGATTTCGCCAAGCAGTTCGCAAATTTGATGTCGTGCATTCATCGCTTTGCCAAACGCTGTCCAAGGCAATCGCAAAGGAACACTAAATAACCCCGCACACCAAGTATGAAAATATTTGCTCAATAGGGGGCGAAAGCGCTCAGGTGTATCCAATAAGAGCGTACTGGCTATATCAAAGGTATAGTCGCGAATTTCTGGATACCAAGTCAAACTCCCCATTTGCTGCCAACGCTGGAGATAGCGATCAGTAATCGTGGCGATCGCTGGTGTATAACTAGCTAAAGCCCTTGGCTGAAAGGCTTGAGCCATCAGCTTCCGCCGCGAACCATGGGTATGTCCCATCTGCATTGATAAAGAATTTGCACCCAAAAGGGCTTGGGTGCTTGCGGGCCAGCTTACATCAAAATATTTGTTTTCGTTGGCAAAAATGAACTGATTAGCCTCTGCACCGACCATAAAGACGGACGGGTTGCCGAAAATATGAGTTTTAAATATGCCACCATATTTACTCTTTTTCTTTGCTGCATATTTGGGATCGAACAAAAAGTTCAATGTTTCGCCCAAGAGAGGTAATCCCATTTCTCCTGATGGTGTGGGCAAATCTTCCAAGTTGCTTAACTGTAAAGTCATGAAATTATTGAAGAATTGGGAGCTATTACTGGATATTCAGAAATTAAATACAAATTAAAAGGGAATATCATCATAATCAGGGGCATTGGCTGCGGGGGCGGCGACAGGAACATAGGCTGAAGGCGCATTAGTCGCTGTAGCGATCGGTGCAACATTGGCTGGTTTACGCGCAGGTGTGGCTACGGGAGATGCTGTCGATGGACTCACAGCATTGGCGTTAGTGCCACTAACACCAAAAGCATGAACGCGCTGAGCAACTAGTTCAGTCCGTTTCTCTTTAAAAGTACCGCGATCAACAGTATCAAGACGCAAGCGCCCTTCAACCACAACCTGATCCCCTTTGTGATATTTTTCCATGATCTCATCGGCAAGATTATTCCACCCCACAACCTTGATCCGATAAGGGGCTTCTTCGGTGCGTCCACCTGCAAACTGGACAAGAAATGAGGCGATCGAGCTTTGATTGTCGGGAGTACGACGTAGTTCGGGATCGGTTAGCACTTCAGCCATTAATACAATAGAGTTCATAGGTGATTTCGCAACCGTTTATAGCTTATCTTGATAGTCATCATCATATCGCGATCGCCTCTGTTGATAGGCGATCGCTAAGCAATTATTATTTTTTCAAGGATTATCTCCCATGATCAAGGTTAAGGGGTTAAGATTTGCAAATTATTCACAGCCAGCAAGTCTTAGGTAGTAGTCACGCATATATGCTGACAGTCAATGCAATCATCATCAGTACTATAATTCTCGATGTTGGGATTCAGTCCGTGATTATCGACAGATTATTTCGAGCAAATCAAGGTATTAAACGGCGCGAAGAAGTGGAAGAAGAGAACCTTACTCGCTATGAGAGTAACTCATCTAGCGACCAGCATAAAGGCTGGGAATTTAAAATTTTGCGAACAAATGGTGGCGGTTTTCGGAGCCGTAAAGTTTTAAACAAAGTTTGTGCTGAAGAAGCCCAAGCGGGTTGGATTTTATTGGAAAAACTGGACGATCATCGATTACGATTTCGCCGCCAGATCGCTAACCGCGATCGCGATCAACAATGCCAAATTGATCCCTACCGCAGCCATTATGGAATTTCAGAAATGGTCGAGACATGGACAACGATGATTGTGTTGATAATCATTATGAGTGGGGCAGCGATTTTAGGTTTTACTTTGATGAATCGATTTTTTGGCGATTGGCAAACTCGTTCCGTGCAGAGTTCACCGCGTTCTGGTGATAACAATGCAATTCGTCAGTCGCCAACGCCGATCGCTAAGCCAACAAATTCACCTTCACCACAGTGATGAATTAGAGCCATGATTTGTGGTGGGGGGGGGGGCCCCGCCCCCCACAAAAATTGGTGAATATAGAAAATAAAATTTT
>JANMFC010000218.1:0-2221 GCA_031377675.1 Pseudanabaena sp. OTE_70b_metabat_355
TGTGCCACCACTTTGGTTGCCAATGTCATTTTGCAAAATCAAACAAGGACGCTCTTTATCAGTTTCACTGCCAACAGTGGGTTTCAGATCGACCCACCATATTTCTCCTCGCTTATAAGTTAAGGTTCCGTTAGGCATTTATTCCATCGCCTACAGTCACATCCCAAACCGCAATCTCTTCTTGAAAATCTTGGTCATTCAACTGTTCTTTATAAGCATCTTCAAGCTCTTTCATAAAAATCCTCTGCTTCTCTTTCCAAAGAATATCGTTTATGAAACTACTACGATTGCTAGCTAGGCGATCGACAAAGGTTAGAACTTCATCATCTAAAGTAATGCTGACTTTTTTACTCATGGTGAAAATTGTCGAGGAAAGTATAGTAAGATTACTGTATCATACTAATTAATCCTACCAATCAACACTAGATAATGCTTGAGAATTTACTCGACAGTTAGATGGCTCTGAAGCCTAGTGTTTTCTCACAAAGTTGCAAGATTATGAGAAAATCTAGCAGTGAGAAATACAGTTAAGTTTTCGGCTGAACCGATCAATTGAACAGATCAATGAGATATTTGCTGCGTCGCTTTTTGGCTTGGTTTGCGATCGCGTTAATCCTAATTACCGCGCTTTGGGGATGTACTAATGGTAGAGCTAGCACTAATAAACTGGGGATCAGCGATCGCACCCCAGAACGCATCGTTTTAGGCACGACCAGCAAAATTCGGACTCTCGATCCCGCCGATGCCAACGAATTTTTTATTAGTAATGTTTTTTACAACACCCTCGAACGCCTTTACACATACAAGGAAGGCTCCAGTGAAATTGTGCCGCAACTCGCTACCGAAATGCCCAAAATTAGCGAAGATGGCTTGACTTATACTGTCCCAGTTCGCACGGGGATCAAATTTCACGATCGCACCAATTTCAATGCCTATACAATGAAATTTGCTTTAGATCGATTCATTGAGTCTAAAGGCGCACCCGCAAGTATCTTGAGCGATGTGATTGAATCTATTTCGGTCACGAATGAAAGTGAGCTAATTTTTAAGCTCAAACAACCTCTACAGTTTTTCCCTAAATTTTTAGCATTTACAGGCGCGGCGGCTATCTCACCCCAAGTTTATAAATATGTCAAAGACGAAAAATCAGGCAAGTTACTATTCCTCCCTGATAAATTAATTGGTACGGGACCCTATCAAGTCACTCAATTTGTCGAAGGCAGCTATTTGCGTCTTGATACATTTCCTGATTATTGGGGGCACAATAAACCGAATAATCGCGGAGTTGATATTCAGTTCTTTTCTTCTAATGCCAACCTTCTGAATGCCTTTAAAACAGGTGCAGTGGATGTTGCTTTCCAGACACTTACGCCAACTCAGGTGAAGAATGTGGAAGCGAATGCCAAACAAAATGGCTGGACGATCGCTTCGGGACAAGGTGCAACCATCCTCTATATGGTCTTAAATACGCAACAAGCACCATTAAATGATGTCAGAGTGCGTCAAGCTTTAGCCGCCGCGATTGATCGTCCAATGCTAGAGTCGCGCATATTTTTTAATCAACGCACCCCACTCTATACACTTATCCCCAGTGCTTTCCCCGAATCCAAACCTGTATTTCAACAAAAATATGGTGATGGCAATGGTAAACTGGCGCGACAACTACTGGAATCCGCAGGATATTCTGACGCTAAACCTGCTCAAATCTCTATTTGGTATTCACCGAAATATGGTGGTAACGGTGATGTAATCGCTAGTACCCTCAGAGCTTCCATTCAGAAAAATGTTGGGAAGATTCTCCAAATCAAAACGGAGCGGGTAGAGAATACCGTTGGTTATGCCTTTCTGGATAAAGGTGTTTATCCAGCCTATTTGCTAGATTGGGTTCCTGATATTCTTGATCCTGATAATTACATCAAACCATTTTTAGAATGTGAAGAAGCTGAAGGCGATCGCTGCACAAAAGGTGGTAGCCAATTTCAAGGCTCCTTCTATAACAATAAATTGATGAATGAGTTGATTGTCAGTCAACGCAAAGAGCAAGATGTTGCCAAGCGATCGCAATTATTGCAACAAATCCAAGAGATATTGGCGCAGGAAGTGCCATTTATTCCTCTGTGGCAAAACAAAGAGTATGCCTTTGCTCAAAGAGGCGTAAATGGGGTCAAAATCGAGCCAAATCAACAACTCCCCTACTGGAATATTTCTAAATAAGTACAGC
>JANMFC010000244.1:0-10565 GCA_031377675.1 Pseudanabaena sp. OTE_70b_metabat_355
GCCGTCATGGGTTGCATTGTCAATGGACCTGGGGAAATGGCAGACGCAGACTATGGCTATGTCGGCAAAACTCCGGGGACAATCTCGTTGTATCGGGGCAAAGAAGAAATTAAGCGTGTACCTGAATCCGAAGGTGTTGAGCAGTTAATTGCCCTCATCAAATCCGACGATCGCTGGGTCGATCCTTAGTAATGCCAATTCACGAAAGTGTTGTCACACTTTTGTGAATTACAAACCAAACCCATCAAGGGTTTTCAAAACTAAAAATGGCGTAGCCATTTTTAGTTTTGGTATAACTAGGCGCTATAAAAGCAGCGCTAGACGCAATGTAGCACCATCTACTTTTGCTATACAATTGCCTTAGCAACAACATAAAAATTAAGTATGGATACAGCAAGTCTCAATGCTCTGCTAAACAGTGGCGCGATTTTGCCAGAACTAATTGTCATTGGGACATTGGTGCTTGTACTGATCGTCGATCTGATTGCATCGGGGCGCAAGTCCGCAAATGTTCTGCCTTACATTGCGATCGCGGGTTTAGTCGCCACCACCGCCGCCCTCGTGTGGCAATGGACGAGCCTAGAAAACCCGATCGCCTTTTTAGGCAGTTTTAACAGCGACAAACTCAGTATTATTTTTCGCGGCATTATCGTCATCTCGACCATGTTCACGATTCTCGTCTCCATCCGCTATCTAGAGCAGTCGGGCGTAGTCGTTGGTGAATATCTGGTGATTTTGCTGAGTGCCAATCTCGGTGCGATGTTCCTCACAGGCGCTGACGAAATGGTGATGGTCTTTGTTGCCCTTGAAACCCTCAGTATTTCTTCGTATTTATTGTCAGGCTATACCAAACGCGACCCGCGCTCTAACGAAGCAGCCCTTAAATATTTATTAGTCGGCGCAGCAAGTTCAGCAATTTTCCTTTACGGGATGTCTCTGCTCTACGGACTTTCGGGCGGCGAAACTTCGCTATCAGCGATCGCCTCGAAAATCACGGTTAGCAATACCGCGTTGATAATTGCGATGGTATTCGTCATTGCGGGAGTTTCCTTTAAGCTCTCGGCAGTACCTTTCCACCAATGGACTCCTGACGTTTACGAAGGTTCACCCACGCCTGTAGTTGCCTTTTTGTCGATTGGCTCGAAAGTAGCAGGTTTTGGACTAGCGCTGAGATTTTTAATCACCGCTTTCCCTATTGCTTCACAGCAATGGCATTATGTATTTGTAGTGTTGACCGTATTAAGTATGGTCTTGGGCAATGTCGTGGCGATCGCCCAAACTAGCATCAAGCGGATGCTTGCCTATTCTTCCATCGGTCAAGCAGGATTTGTGATGCTCGGCATGGCGATCGATTCCGAAGCAGGTTATTCCAGCATGGTGTTTTACCTGTTGCTATACCTATTCATGAACATGGGCGCTTTTGCCTGTGTGATCCTATTTGCATCCCGCACAGGAACCGATCAAATCAGCGAATATAGTGGTCTCTACCAAAAAGATCCCCTCCTAACTTTGGCTCTAAGTGTCTGCTTACTGTCGTTAGGTGGTATCCCGCCCCTCGCTGGTTTCTTTGGTAAGCTCTACATTTTCTGGGCAGGTTGGCAAGCTCACGCCTACGGCTTGGTTTTGTTAGCTCTAGTCATGAGTGTGGTTTCTCTCTATTACTACATCCGCGTCGTCAAGATGATGGTAGTTAAAGAACCTCAAGAAATGTCGGATTCGGTGAAGAATTATCCCGCCATCACATGGACTCAGACTGGGATGAAGCCTCTCCAAGCAGCGATCGTGTTTACTCTCATATTTACAGCGATCGCAGGTATTGCGTCTAACCCTCTCTTCTCCCTCTCCAATCAAGCCGTAAAAGAAACCCAGTTTCTCCAAGCTAAAGCTCCGAATGCAAAATCAGTAGCAGTCTTACCCACAACTGCACAATAAAACAAAAAAGGGCGCGATGCGCCCTTTTTTTTGCCAATTAATAAGCAATACAATTTTATTTAAAAATCATGAAAAGTCATTCTTCGCAACCACCCGATAATTACTTACAATACGAAGAAAAGATTATTTGGCTTAAAGACATAGAAAAATATCCTTGGGCTCGAGTTTCCGAGCATTTCTACCATGAACGGAAAGGTTTTTCTGACATTAGGGAAATCCCAACACACATAACTACTAAACTTTAAGATGAGATTTGAGTGGGATGAACGTAAGAACCAAGTTAACCTCGCTAAACATGGATTTGACTTTGCTGACGCATATCTAGTTTTCAATATGCCTATGGTTGTTGAACTTGACGAAAGAGAAAACTATGGAGAGGAACGGTATATCGGTATTGGTTTACTTCAAGGTCGAGTCGTATTGGTCATCTATACAGAACCTGACGAAAAAACAATTAGGATTATTTCATTAAGAAAGGCCCTATCTTATGAACGCAGATACTATGAACAGTACATCGAAGACTGATTGGGAGAGAATTGACGCAATGCGTGATGAGGATATTGATACATCTGATATCCCTCCACTATCAGCAGAATTTTGGGCTAAAGCGAAGTTGAGAAGTCCTAAACAAATTACAGCATCAGTTCAAATCGATTCTGAAACTTTTGCATGGTTTCAATCGCAAGGAGAGAATGCATCTCAGCAAATGTCAGTGGCTTTAAAAATCTATGCAGAAGCCCATAAGTCTTATGTCGCAACGGCAAAAGATTAGAATTTCTTGATCGCCCCTCAACAAACCAACAACATCAAACAGCGATCGCCCCTAATCTCATCAAAAAGCGATCGCCTAAAATATCCACACTTTCCCCACACAACCGATCGCCCCTCAACAAACCAACAACATCAAACAGCGCTTACACGAGCCATAACTGCCAACATCAAAACTGAGATCGCCTAAAACAAGAGCAGCTTTAGTAAATAGCGAAATGTAATATCTTCTTCTCAGCAGTTGTTATAGTCTCATCAAAGAGATCGCTTGAAAAATTTAACTGGTCTGTAAACTTTCTGAGAGCAGTATTGTAAAAGCTACGGAGAATAAAAGATATGAAAGCGTTTGGTGTAATTGGAGCGCTTACAGGAATTCTACAGTTTTTAAACTGTCCCAGCGTCAAATGGCAGCTTGGATGCTCTAATTCTTTGAAGTTACTCGGATCGTAATCAAATCGAATCGGTACAGGCAAAATATTTTTTGCGATTATGTCTGCGTATATTTCATCAGTTTCATAGATTTCAGGCTCATTTTGAAAATCATGCAAAAAAGGTGATGGAAAGAAGGCTAATCTGTGAGAAATTAGCTCAGAATTTCTATATGTATATAAAAATTGTAACAAAGCTCCATCAATCATTTTTACATTGTAATCTTGATTTTTGTCTAATTCTTTGTATACTTCGGCATATTCGATATTTTTTAGTGTTATTGCAAGATCTTTCATCCCAGAATATGAAATTCTATCCATAATTCCTTGCTCAGACGGGCTAGAAACTTGAGAAGGAAAATTCTGGCTGACTGACAAACCTACAGAGATCAATTTTTGAGTAATAGTTTCAATCTGCTTGTAAATATCTTTATTATTGTTCATTTCTAAAGCAGCATTTCTTTTAATCTTTCCACAGCATCCTGAGGTAAGTCTTCTTTGCGGATGTCACCTTTATCAAGAGCTTCTACAAGTCCTTTAAAATATTTTGTCTCTCTTGCTATGCGATTCATTTCTTTAGGACTCATATCTCTATTGACAATATTCATTTCTTTTCTCTGGTCTTTAGTAGGATAAGTAAATTCAAGAGAAAAGTCTTTTTCTCTAATTTTCATATATTCTGCCACTAAATTTTTCATGCCATCACCATAACCTAATACTCTCAACCAAGCTTTACTTCTTGTCATGGCTGTGAATAAAATATTCCTCTTTTTTGCAAGTTCAGATCCTGAAAAACAGAGGTGAGCATCCATAAGATAAATCATTGCTGCTTCGTTACCTTTTGCTCTGTTAATACTTGTAAAGACAATAGCTTCTTCATTAAAAAAATCATCTGGAGAAGTAGTAATACCAGCAAGATTGTTATTAATTCCTTTGCTAAATAGTAAAGCTCTAGCATCACCTACAGCATCCTGAGTTGTGAGCGGATCGGCGTGTATAACCATTATGTCATCAGGCTTTAGTTCGTCGATTTTGATATTTTCTTCGATTTGGCTCGCCAACCATTCAGTTTGTTCTTGATGATTGTTAAATATTTTAAATTGAACTAGATCATCAATGGGTGAGTGAGATTCAAGAAATTTTGGGCTAGTTTTTTCCGTTCTGACAAGTTTTACTGATTGTCCATCTTCCAGACTACCTTCCTGAATTTCATAGCCAATATCTTTCCACAGTCCAGCGTAATCAAACATCTGAATTAATCCTTGCTCTCTATAAATCCCAAAACCAAGAGCATGTGCTGAAACTAATATTGGACGAGAATTTCTATAGCATGTGTCTAGAATAATGTCTTGTTTTGGTTTTTTGGGTAAATTTTGAAGTTGAACACGAGGAATACCATCAGCATTTTTTCCAAAAATTGCTTCAGGAGATTTCATAATATTTTTGTTGAGACTCTGCAATTCATCATAGGCATAAACTAGTCTTTTCGGTTCCTTAAGTATTTCATAGCAAATCCTCAAAAAATGTTGAGAAAAATCTTGTGCTTCGTCAATTAAAACAACATCATAGTACTGATCGAACTTTTTTATTTTACCAATAGCTTCCTCACACACTGCATCAAATTGCTGTCCAAACTTACGTGTAAGTTTCTTAGCTGTATCCAGATCTTTGTATTCAATGTTATGCCTCTTGCAAACCTCATAATAAATTCCATTAGCTTTAGGACTTCCCCATGCGTGGATAATTTTAACCTTCTCCCAATCTGGTTCTTCATTCTTATGCTCAAAAGTAAATGCATTGATAAGCTGCTTAAACTGACCTTGTAGCGAGCGTGTATTATAGGTTACAGCAATATTCCAATCAGGATGCTTTGCATGTAAGTATGCGACTTTTAAGGCTAATACTATTGTTTTTCCTGATCCAGCTAGTCCTCTGATTCTTTGCACTCCCTCAACCGTTTCAATAACGGCGGCACTTTGCTGTTTATCTAAGTTGGCAATAGAATCCTCCAACTTACTGAGTATCGCTCCTCTAGAATCTATTTTCTGAACATAATTACGTTGCTTTTTCTTCTTAATAGAAGTTATAGCTTGTATTACTGAGTTAAGTATTTCAAAATACTGAGACTGTTCCCAGCTTTGAGTATCAATGTATTTTGTTAAATCAGAATCATCTATAATTACAGGATAATCATCAGAAATATTTATAGGTCTATGGTTTAATGCTGGTGCATATGTAATAACACCAATCTTAACCATTAGATTTCTTTTATTGGTAAGAGATTTGTATTGGAGTAGTTTTGACTGAATTTTATTTACACTTTCATCTTGAACTTCTTCTAGATCTGAACTAGGACTAGTTCCTTCAATAATGTTAAATATAACAATGCCATTTTGTCTTGACACCAAAAGTGCATCGATTTGATATCCACCTTGTGATGTACCTATTATCGGATAACCCAAGTACAAATTACCTTCAATGTCAGATCTATTTTCAAAGTAATCAGCAAGCCTGCTAGATGAAACAGGTTTGTCCAGATCACCTCGAATAATATTAACCATAAGATTTATTTGTACTTAAGTAGGAATTGCTAAGTGAATATTATTATAGCAGCAAAATTTTGAATTAATATTTTGCCCTATAAAAAAACAAGGGGCTTGCGCCCCCTGCCTCTTGGTTAGTTAGCTGCCACCGATACGGGCGACATCGCGGGAGTTGGCTTCAAAAGCGGCGTTGAGGGCATCATCGCCACTCAGACCATCTTCCAAGGCTTCCTTAATCGCTTGCAATACCCGCTTGTAATCCTTGGGCATTACCTTCACGAACTTAGGAGCGATCGCATTCCAATCAGCGAGAACTCGTTCACCGATCGCACTCTCTGTATAGTCAACATGCTGTTGAATCAACTGCTTCAGATCCTTGATTTCTTCGGGATCTTCCAGCTTTTCTAAGCCGACCATTGAGGCATTGCAACGGGTTGCGAAATCATCTGACTCATCGAGAATGTAGGCAATACCGCCACTCATACCTGCCGCGAAGTTCCGTCCTGTTAAGCCCAAGACCACGACCTTACCGCCAGTCATGTATTCACAACCATGATCGCCGATGCCTTCGACTACGGCATTTACGCCAGAGTTGCGGACTGCGAAGCGTTCGCCAGCGATACCGCGAATGTAGACTTCGCCACTGGTTGCGCCGTAGAGTGCGACATTACCTGCGATCACGTTCTCTTCCGCAACAAAGGTAGAAGCTTTGTCAGGATAGAGAATGATTTTGCCGCCGCTTAGTCCTTTGCCGAGGTAGTCGTTGGTATCGCCTTCGAGTTCCATCGTCACACCAGAGGGAACGAATGCACCGAAGCTTTGACCAGCCGTACCTTGGAAATGTAGATGTACGGTGTCATCGGGCAGTCCTTCCCAATGGCGCTTGGTGATTTCGTTGCCAAGGATCGTACCGACAGCGCGATTGATGTTCTTGATCGGAATAGTCTCTTGAACGGGTTCGCCATCAACGATCGCTGCTTGACATAAATCTAACAACAGAGTCATATCAAGGGATTTGTCTAAGCCGTGATCTTGAGGGATTTGGCAATAGCGACCGACATCGGCTCCAACTTCGGGTTGGTAGAGAATCTTCGAGAAGTCTAAGCCCTTGAGTTTCCAATGCTCGACGGCTTGCTTGGCTTCTAGAACTTCAGTACGACCGACCATTTCATCAAGGGTGCGGAAACCAAGTTTTGCCATTAGTTCACGGACTTCCATCGCGATGAAAGTCATGAAGTTGACAGTATGGGCGGGATCACCTGTGAATTGGGCGCGTAGTTGTGGATCTTGGGTTGCCACGCCGACTGGACAGGTGTTGAGATGGCAGACGCGCATCATGATGCAGCCAAGGGTGACAAGGGGAGCGGTTGCAAAGCCGAACTCTTCGGCTCCCAGTAGCGCGGCAATCACGACATCACGCCCTGTTTTCATTTGTCCATCGGTTTCCACAACGATGCGGCTACGCAGATTGTTGAGAACGAGGGTTTGGTGGGTTTCCGCGAGTCCGAGTTCCCAAGGTAAGCCAGCGTGCTTGATTGAGGTTTGGGGTGATGCGCCAGTACCGCCATCGTAGCCAGAGATGAGAACCACATCGGCATGGGCTTTAGAAACCCCTGCGGCGATCGTGCCGACACCGACTTCTGAAACCAGCTTGACGCTGATACGGGCGGCGCGGTTGGCATTTTTGAGATCGTGAATTAACTCAGCAAGATCTTCGATGGAGTAGATGTCATGGTGAGGCGGTGGTGAAATCAAGCCCACACCTGTAGTGGAGTGGCGAACTTTGGCAATCCAAGGATAGACTTTCTTGCCTGGAAGTTGACCGCCCTCCCCTGGTTTTGCGCCTTGAGCCATTTTGATTTGAATCTCTTTGGCTTGGGAGAGATAGAGGCTGGTTACGCCGAAACGTCCAGAGGCAACTTGTTTGATGGCGCTATTTTTGGAATCGCCTAGCTCGTTTGTCCATGTGTAGCGATCGGGATCTTCGCCGCCTTCACCTGTGTTGGACTTGCCGCCGATGCGATTCATGGCGATCGCCAGAGCTTCATGAGCTTCCTGCGAAATCGAACCATAGCTCATCGCACCCGTTTTGAAGCGGCGCAAAATTGATTCGATGGGTTCTACTTCATCAATGGAAATAGATTCGCGAGCTTTGAAATCAAGCAAGCCGCGCAGGGTGAAATGCTGTTGATTCTGTTCGTTCACTAAACTGGAATACTTCTGGAACAGTTCATAGTTGCCATCGCGTACTGCTTTTTGCAACGCATGGATAGTTTCAGGACTGAACAAGTGCGCCTCTCCATCCTTGCGCCATTGGTAATCACCACCGACATCGAGGGTATTGCCACTGGATGGGCGATCGGGGAAAGCATGAGTATGACGAGCGATCGCTTCTTTAGCGATAACTTCCAGATCTGCACCTTCGATGCGGGAGGCTGTCCAAGTGAAGTATTTCTTGATTACCTCTTGATTCAACCCAACGGCTTCAAAAATCTGAGCGCCACGGTAACTTTGGATTGTGGAAATACCGATTTTGGAAGCAACTTTAGTTACGCCCTTGGTAGCGGACTTGATGAAGTTCTTGCAAGCGGTCTTGAACTCGACATTTACTAAGAGACGTTGATCGATCATGTCTTTGATAGTTTCAAAGGCAAGGTAAGGATTGATTGCGCCGCAACCATAGCCGATCAAAAGCGCAAAGTGATGTACTTCCCTAGGTTCGCCAGATTCGAGGACTAAGCCGACTCTAGTGCGGGTTCCTGTGCGGATAAGATGGTGATGTAATCCTGACACGGCAAGTAATGCAGGGATTGGCGCATTGGCAGCATTCACACCCCGATCGCTAAGAATCAAAATATTCACACCATCAGCGATCGCCCGATCTGCTAGTTCACAAATATGTGAAATCACCGATTCTAGTCCATTGACTCCATCTTTAGGATTGAACAAAGTAGAAAGAGTAACCGATTTAAAACCACCTTCGTTAATATGCTTCAACTTCGCAAGTTCAGCATCACTGAGGATCGGAGTTTTTAACTCGATCAGGTGACAGCTTTCTGGCTCAGGCTTGAGCAAATTCCGTTCCGCTCCAATCGTAGTTTCGGCGGAAGTAATAATCTCTTCGCGAATAGAATCAATCGGAGGATTAGTTACCTGTGCGAAAAGCTGTTGGAAATAATCGTAGAGAAGTTTGGGACGATTGGAAAGAACTGCTAGAGGGGTATCGGCTCCCATTGCGCCGATCGCTTCCACACCGTCTCTTGCCATTGGAGTCAGCAGCAAGCGTAAATCTTCAAAGGAATAGCCAAATGCCATTTGTCTTTGAGTTAAAGGGGGCGCTTCGGTTTCTGACGCTTCAGCATCCTTGAGATTAGCGATGTCCACCATGTGTTGATTAATCCATTCACGATATGGCTGTTCAGTCGCGATTTGATGTTTGATTTCTTCATCAGCCACAATCCGCCCTTCTTCCATATTCACAAGGAACATCCGCCCTGGTTGCAGACGACCCTTCGATTCAACCATTTCAGGGGCAATATTCAATACCCCTGCTTCCGATGCGAAGATCACCAAATCATCCTTAGTGACATAGTAGCGAGAAGGACGCAATCCGTTACGATCCAACACAGCGCCGATCATTGTGCCATCGGTAAAGGCGATCGAGGCGGGACCATCCCAAGGTTCCATTAAACAAGAATGATATTCATAAAAAGCTTTCTTCTCATCACTCATCGACTCATGGGCTGTCCAAGGCTCAGGAATCATCATCATCATCGCGTGAGGCAGCGATCGCCCGGCCAGTACCAATAATTCCAAAGCGTTATCAAAAATCGTGGAATCGCTACCATCGATGTTAATTACGGGCTTGATCTTGGAAATATCATCACCAAACAAATCCGACTCAAACATCGACTGACGGGCGATCATCCAGTTGGTATTGCCGCGCAAAGTATTAATTTCGCCATTGTGGGCAATGTAGCGGTAAGGGTGCGATCGCTCCCAACTGGGGAAAGTATTTGTACTAAAGCGGGAGTGAACTAGAGCCAGAGCGCTCTCCATGTCGGGATCATGCAAATCATGGGCGTAATACTGCCCAACTTGCGCGGTCATCAACATCCCTTTGTAAACCATCGTGCGACAGGAAAGACTAGAGGGATACCAATAAGCATCAATTTTTGAGGCGCGGATCGCGGTATGAGCCAGTTTACGCAATACAAATAATTTGCGATCGAAGGCTAGGTCATCAGCAAGATCAGGCGATCGCTGAATAAACACCTGCTGCATGAATGGCTCGCTCGATTGCGCGGTCGCGCCTAATGAGGAATTATCGGTGGGTACATCGCGCCAACCGAGAACTTTTAAACCTTCAGACTCAACCAACTTTTCAAAAACCTGTCTACCATGCTGACGAGTATCAGGATCGGGAGAGGCATAAACCATGCCCACGCCGTACTGTCCGACTTCGGGTAAAGTGATGTTTGCGATCGCCGCCGCCTTTACCAAAAATTTATGGGGGATCTGCATCAAAATCCCCGCACCGTCACCTGTATTTGTCTCGCAACCGCACGCGCCGCGATGTTCCAAGTTTTCCAAGATCGTCAGCCCTTGCTCAACGATCGTATGGGATTTTTTTCCTGATTTATGGACGATAAAACCGACCCCACAAGCGTCATGTTCAAATTGGGGATCGTATAAACCTTGTTTCACGGGCAGTGCGTTGCTATTCATCATTGACTGAAAAGAATGGTGTTAAAGAACTATTATGTGAGCTTTATCGTAATCAGGTAGTTACGATCGCTACTTTGGATTGTACTCACAAATCTATGTCTTAGGCATGAAAATCAATTAAAACCCAAATTTGTTGGGGCGGGCTTCGCCCGCCCCAACAAATTTG
>JANMFC010000245.1:0-1729 GCA_031377675.1 Pseudanabaena sp. OTE_70b_metabat_355
CCCGCGAAGCGGGCGAATCAGCCTATTTCGGTTCTTGGTTTTAGTAAATTGAGTAAGTCCTGTGTGTAACTAAATCGTAGATAATAGATGCATTATCTACAAAATCTGCGAGATCCACCAGCCGTGTCATTCTTTCGTCAGTTCATCATACCAGTAATTATTTTTGCCATATTTCTATTTACATTGGTATTAGTTAGCTCCCGTGCTTTTTTACCAGACGACATGGTAGCTCCTGCACCAGTTGGGGTAATGGTCAGTGCCTTGCTCAGTGTATTTTTCATCGCCTAGCCTAAGACCATGACTGAACTTACTTGGCAGCGCCGACATGTAATCTCCCTTGCTGATTTTACGTTAAACGATTACGAAACAGTTTTGCAGACTGCGGTTAGCTTTGTGGAAGTGTTATCACGCCGCAACAAAAAAGTGCCAACCTTGCAAAGCAAAGTAGTTGCTAACTTATTTTTTGAATCTTCGACCCGTACCCGCAATAGTTTTGAGCTTGCCGCTAAGCGCCTCTCCGCCGACACCTTAAATTTCGCCCCAGGCACTTCTTCCCTCTCAAAGGGTGAAACAATTCTTGATACGGCACGAACTTTTTTGGCAATGGGGACAGATATCATGGTGATCCGTCATCAGTCGGCGGGTGTGCCTTTAGCGATCGCCCGTGATATGGACGCACTTAGTGGCAAAGTTGCCATTCTCAATGCTGGTGATGGCAAGCATGAACATCCTTCCCAAGCCTTGTTGGATTTGTTGACTTTATGTATGTACATGAATCCCACCGCGCCCACCGCCAAAGATCTTAAGGGTAAAAAAGTGGCGATCGTTGGTGATATTTTGCATTCGCGGGTAGCGCGATCAAATCTTTGGAGTTTGATTGCTAACGGCGCTGATGTCCATCTCGCAGCACCACCGACATTGTTACCGCCAGAATTTGCCGAATATGGCGCAAAAATTCATTATTCTCTTGAACCCGCCCTTGAGGATGCTCATTTTGTAATGACTTTACGATTGCAGATGGAAAGGATGGGACAGTTTCTAATTCCCAGTTTGCGCGAATATCATGCGCGGTATGGCATTACTCGCGATCGCCTAGCCAAATGTGCGCCTAATGTCCAAGTATTGCATCCCGGTCCCGTCAATCGTGGCGTAGAGATTAGCTCTGACTTGATGGATGATCCGCGCCTGAGCTTAATCGATAAACAGGTGACTAATGGTGTGGCGATTCGGATGAGCTTGCTGTATTTACTCGGTACTGCCATTTGAGTCCCATATCCGCGATAATTAGCAAGCAGCGCGATCGCGCTGCAATCAAACCAGTATATTTTTTGAAAGTGTTGCTTCGCAATACTTTCAAAAAATATACTGGTTCGCATGATCAATAACTGAAACTAAACCACCGACTTCATGTTCACCTTCGCACTGCCCAAAGGCTCACTATTAAAAGACTCCATCCGCTTACTCCAAGAGGTAGGACTCGACTTTAGTGTTTTTCTTGATCCTGCCAACCGTCAACTGCAAATTTTAGATCCCACAGGAACCGCTAGAGCCTTACTGGTCAGAGCGCAGGACGTGCCTGTATATGTGGAATATGGACAAGCCCAAGCGGGCATCGTCGGCGAAGATGTACTGCGTGAAAAAACACCAAAGGTTGCCAAATTATTAGACCTAGGATTCGGTGGCTGTCGAATGTCGATCGCTGTTTCAGGAGAGAGCCGCTATCGATCGC
>JANMFC010000246.1:0-8063 GCA_031377675.1 Pseudanabaena sp. OTE_70b_metabat_355
AGGCGGTAAAATCAAAGCGACCTAGCTACTTGTTAACGGGAATAATTTTCTACATGGGAAATTTTGGACAGAATGCTCTAAAAAATAAAGCAGAATTAAGAAAATACTTACTTAATCAACGCCGTCGAATTGACGATCAAATTTGGCAACAAAAAAGTCTAGATCTATGCGATCGCCTCAGTAATTGGGCGATTTTCCAACAAGCCCAAAATATCCTAGCTTTTACCAGTCATCAACAAGAGCCAGATTTGAGTTACCTATGGCAAAGATTTCCTGAGAAAAATTGGGGCTTTTCTCGTTGTCTAAAAACAGATCTAATTTGGCATCAAGTGGATGTCACTAATTTTGATCGCAACATGAGAGCAGGTACTTTTGGAATTTGGGAACCACTTTACCATTTGCCACTTATGGATTTGGGAAAGATCGATTTGATTCTAATTCCTGCGATCGCTTGCGATCGGCAAGGTTATCGACTTGGCTATGGCGGTGGCTTTTACGATCGCTGGCTGCCTAATTCGAGAGGGCTTAAAGCTGGAATAATTTTTGAGGAGTTCTATTTAGAAGAGATGTTTCACGATATCTGGGATGTGCCGTTGGAAATAATTATAACCGAAAC
Organism: Pseudanabaena sp. OTE_70b_metabat_355; assembly: GCA_031377675.1. Classification (GTDB taxonomy): domain Bacteria; phylum Cyanobacteriota; class Cyanobacteriia; order Pseudanabaenales; family Pseudanabaenaceae; genus Pseudanabaena. The sequence continues at coordinate 617 of JANMFC010000246.1, forward strand.
CTTCCATTAATTCAGAGAAAGTTTAAAAGTGCCGCTTTGCGGCACTTTTAAACTTTCTCTGGGGTTTTACTTCATGGCAAAGCGTTGTAAATTAGGGCGATCGGCAGGCGTAAACATCAAAGATTCAAAAGAAGCATCGCGATTGCCTAACGTTTCATAAAAGAAGAAAGAGAACCCGTCAAAGTTCATTTCGCGCAACATTTTCACTTGCCCTTTAATTTGCCGCATATCCACATTTTGGACTCTTAGCCCCGTCAAAATACCGACCCCAACAGGAACTCTTCGGCGAACTTCTTGCCATTCTGGGCGTTCCAATTCTGCTTTGAAGTTATCGATATCATCTCTATATAGTTGAACGATTAATTCATCAATTAAGCCCAGATAAACCCAGCCATACCAATCTTGTAGGTATTTATTATAGGAAAATTCTTTAGGATTAGGGGACAAAGAAACCAAGCAATTGGGTTTGACCGATCTAACCGCTTTGGAAATCTTTTTCATCAAATTCGTCAAATATTGCGCTCTCCAATTCATCCAATCAGGATTATTGAAGTTATCGGATGGCGACTTGCCAAAATGCTGCTTTTTATATAAAGCGATCGTGTAATCATCATAGCCAAGTTCTACTGGCATTCCAAAATGGTCATCTAATTGAATACCATCTACATCATATTTTTTGACAACTTCGACAATTAATTCCGTAAGAAAATTTTGGACTTCAGGATGTACAGGATTCAGCCAAACCAGTCGATGTTGTTCTTTTTCTCCATGTACAAAAACCTTGGAGCCATCACGACGGTTAGTTATCCATTCAGGATGTTGTCGCATCAAGTCCGAGTTTTCTTCGGTCATTAAGCCATATTCAAACCAAGGAATTACCGCAAATTTCTGCTCATGCCCAAATTGAATAGCTTCAGCGAGCATATCGCGATTCTTGAGATTTGGAGATGGATCGATCGCTGCACCAAAGTATTTTTCGGCAACTTTGCTAGGGTAGAGGGTATATCCGCCATTCCAAACTGTGGGATAAAGGGTGTTAAATTTTAAGCGTTTTAATCTCTTAATTGCCTGTTGTAGCCGCTCGGTGGAAAATAAAACATCACTATCAACATTAGTTAACCAGATACCGCGTAACTCATTATTATTGGTAGGTCTGATATTTAGTTGATCGAGTGGTCGATCAATCACCTGATCAACCTTGTTGCTAGCTGTATCAATAGAAGTCGTTTGAGCGATCGCCCAAAAAGGAAAATTAATTACTAAGGCGATCGCTAATCCTAAGAATGTCAACACAAGGAAACGCAGACGCGCTTGCCAAGATGCAAAGTGCATTTTTTTCATAACCAACAAGCCAATTAAGCTCTAATGCCTCTCAGGTGTACTCACAAAGTTCCTAACTAATTGTAAATAATAATTGCCACATAATCATTGGACTTTGGACAAAATTGAAGAAAATCAGTTTCCGATTCAGCAACATCAATTTCACGAAACTGTCCATCCCAAAGAATAGTTACAGAATATAAATCAAACAAAGTTTCGCTGCCGTCACCTAAGGTCACGATGTGTGAACATCGGTAACTTCAAATGGGATGGATATTCAGCACTATAAAAAATTTGCTGTGTTGCCTCCACAAAGTCGATTACAGTCGCTTCCGATGGAGATTTTTGGGTGTTAGAATGTCTCTCGATCGCAGGGAAAGCGGAACTAGCGATCGCTATACCAAGACAATGCCCTCGCGCAAAATTCTGACAGGTCGGGCGCAATTTAATCCGATATTCATTCACCACATCCGATTCTATCCATTCAGGCGCAGTCCATGAGTTGCGAAACTTTGCCCGCAAAACGCCCATTGTCACTAGCATTTGTCTGCCATCGGGATAAATATCTAAAAGCTTAATTACCCAATCGGTATCAGGGGCGGTGGTTGCGGCATAGAGGATAAATTCGGGAATACCTGCGATCGCTAAATCATCTTCTAGTTCATCACTCTGATATACCAAAACATCCCATCGTTGATGAAGATGACGTTGATTATAAAATCCATAGGCTGTAGAGGAGTTGGGATTGCGCGGATCGTAGACGTAGATATCAGGTAATGATTGATTAGTGGTTGTAGATTGGATTGTTAGTTGTTTGTTTGCAGCCAGATAAAAATCAAGAAAAGAATTTTGAATTTTTGGCAGATTCGGAAATTCGGAAAGATCGAGCCAATGATTTTTTCCCATTAGGAAAAGTTGCACAGGAGCGCGATCGCTGATTCCATTCTCAATTCCTTTGAGCCAAAAATCGAACCAATCAATCTGTAACTGATCGATGTTAGAAACCGCAGCTTCACCAAAATCTATTTCACCCACCTTTGGCAACCAAGGTAGATGCTGCCAAGGTCCCACGATCAGATGTTGGGGTTTTTTAGTTGCTAATTTAGCTTGATGATAGGTATTGATGGTGGCTTCGATAAAAATATCCGCCCATCCCCCAATGTGTAAAGCAGGTAAATCAAAGCGATCGAAATAGCTCAAAGGATTTAGCTGTTGCCAATATTGATCATCGGCTTGCTGATTCCCAATCCAATCAAAAAAGAATTTCCCAAATGCTTGATTTTGGGCTTGCTCCTTAAATAATTTTATTTCACTCAAGGGAGAAGAATCTAACCATTTTGCAGATTGTTTTTGCGCCTCAAAAAGTGATGTAGCTTGCGGTTCTTGTTTCAAATACCAAACATGATTTTGCGCCAATTGCAAAGCCCAATTGAAATCAAAATCTAAACAAACCGCACCACCAAAATAAAACCAACCATGATACAAATCTGCCGTCGCCATGCTCGGACAGATCGTCACTAATCCTTCTGGTTGCCGCACGGCTGCCTGAAATTGAGTCACACCCTGATAGGAAAATCCATACATTCCCACTTTGCCATTACTCCCTTCTAGCTCCTTCGCACACCATTCGACCGTATCAAATCCATCATCATATTCATTCCGAAATGGATAAAAATCACCTTCCGAAGTGCCGCAACCGCGCACATCTTGAATGACAACAATATAACCTTGATTAGCGTACCAACTAGGATGAGCATAAGTACAAGTAGAAGCGATCGCTCGACCATAGGGCAGACGCATTAATAACACGGGTAGGGGCGTATCAATTCCTTTGGGTCGATAAATATCCGCCGTCAAGTTTAGGCGATCGCGCATGGGGATTTTAACTTGACGCTGGACATTAACTTTAGAATGGAATGCGGTTAATTTCGGAGCCATCGCCATTTAGTCCTGTTGCCAATCAGGAAAGATCTTTCTGATTTCAATGAGGAGATCATCAAGTTCTTCTAATGCTTGGATCACGTCAATGCTCAATGTACCCAAATTATCTTTGAGCGACAGTTGCACCAATAGTTCACGCTTGCCAGCGATCACGATAAATTTTTCTTTGAGAGCTTCAGGTGTGGACATATTAAAGGATTATGTATGTTTTTATGAGAAAATCGCTATAGTAGCTTTCTCTCTAATATTAACTCAAAAGTCACAATTAAGGATTAGGCGGACACCAAAACAGATTTTCGCTAGAAATGCCCAGAGATTCGAGCATCTCCTTCATGGTTTTAGTACATTCCATCCAATAGTCTTGGCTGTCATACATCCAGTCAGGACTAAAATGCAGATCGTAATGTAATAGATAGGGGATATCTGCAAATTCCTCTGATGTTTGCTGGGAAATTAGCAAAACTCGAAAAGGCTTACCCTTGCATTTAATCTTTAACTTCTCAATTAAATCTTCGACATAGCCACGATTAGTTACACCAGTACGCACAAATAGAATCTCATCGGCATGATCGAGGGTGTATAAAAATCGTTTAGCACGCGCCGAATAACGAGTCTGCATTCTCTCAAATATGGGCTGCATATCATTGATTGGATCTTCCGAGTCCTCAACCTCATGGGCAAACGATAAACCTGACCATTTGGAGTGATAGATTCTTCTCTCTTCCGAGTTGTAATGTAAACAGGCAGGATTCCACATATCTTTGAAGTCATTAACAACTAAATCTGTGACATCGCCCAAATTAGTCGATCGCGTTAAATCAAAGGGAAATGCGGGACCATCAAATTCCATTTTGTATAGCAACATCCGCGCTGCACAGCGATCGCCTAATGGTAAAATGGCAATACGATTAATCTCTGATAATTTGCATTTGTATTTGAGAACCATCGTTGATTTGACTGGAGCTTTGACACGACTCTCCAAACCGCGATCGCCGATCATCATCGTCCGAAATGGGGCATCAGGATTCGCCTCATCAATATAAACACCTGACGGCATGGCGGCAAGAGCGGTGCGAATTTCTTTCCACATCGGATGAATATTATATTCTTCGTCAGATTTATTGATAATCCGAACAGTACGATCGCCTTCCTTGAGAATGCCTAAATATCCGTCATAATAAAGGATATCCGAGTTTTTAGGAGAGAAGAATTTGAGAGCTGATCCATATTCTAATTTAGCGCCAATGGGAATTGTCACCGTATTCTCAATTGCGCCATCAACACCAACAGTTAATAAGGGCAAGGTTCCCCATTCATCGTTTTTAGCAATATAAGTTCCAAAGTTTAATTCGCCTTTGCGTCTTAACGCCGCTTGTAACACCCTCCAAGTGGGAGTGATGTTATAGGAATAATCAGAACCGTTGATAATCCGCAATGTTTGGGTGGCGGGGCAAGCAAAAACTTGAAATCCATATTTGTCTACATAAACTGGAATTTCTCCTTTGTTTTGGTTAGATAGTAATGCTGGGGAAGTAGAGGCTTGGGAATCTTTCTGAAACAGATCCAAAGCGATCGCTTCAAACATCAATTTATGTCCGAGAGTATTGGGATGGGCGACATCTAGGGATATTCCCGACTGCCAATTGCCATAACCATTGTCTAAAACATCTAGCCAATCGAGCATATCCACATCCCATTGGAGCATTCGCGCATGGGTGTCGCGCATCAGCCAATTATGCTCTGGGGTATAGTCGCCGTGGGGATATAGTCCGCCGATAATCGGGATTGCGCCTATATCTTGAGTCATTTTAATCAGTTGCAGCAATCCACTTTCAAAACGACGCTGCACAGCACGGCGATCGTGGGGGCGACAGTAAGCTAAACCTTCATTTCCTAAAGAGAGCGCAATTACGACAATATCTGGTTTTTCTGGCACGACTACCGCCGCAAAACGCTCAATTGTGCTGGTCACATTTGCCCCTAATTGCGATCGGTTGATTAGTTTATGTCCATATTTCTCTTGTAATGCTAACTCCAGATGACTCGCCCAACCCTTCAGCAGCCAAGCACTACAGCCCATCGCCACAGAGCTACCCATTACTAATACTTTCTTTCCATTGTGAGCATCAGAATTTTGCTTGTTAGGAATAGAGGCAATCGCCTGTTCAAAATATCCGTAGGGAAAAGAATGAATCGCTCCAAACGCACCATCATCAACGATCACTGTCGGCTTTTGCAGAGAGAGATAATCGCTTTCTAGAGGAACCCAGCGATTGATAATACTTTTATCTTCCCATTCAATATTGCCATCACGATCAATCCGCACATACTTATATTCGATTTTATATTCACTTTCCTCGGTCACATTAGACAGAACATCAGATAAAGCAAAAGTATCAATTTCGAGTTCTATCCACCAAATGGGATAGCGATCGCCAGATGTCCGTAATGGCAAATATTTCTTGATGTCCCACAATCCTAATTGGGGAATCGAACCAACGATGCCAATCATTTCTCCGCTTTGAGTGGGAGCTTTTACCTGAAATCGGTACATAGAGATATGTTCTCTGGATAGGGAATTTAGTAATTCTACTTACTCGCGTTTTTGCAACCGCCTTCGGTATGAATTATTTTTTAACCTAACACTAATTCTCTATTAAGTCTGTTTTAGAAACTACAGCTATAGAGATTGTTCCATGAGTTAAGCACGCTTACTTCATGGAACAAGGGGCTTAAGCCCCTTGCCTGTAAAACACCTGATCTAACTACTTGGCGTAATAAGTACTTGTACCTTTTGCGTCGATCGCTTCACTCAGCCTTGTAAGCGCATGAACATAGGCAGCCGTTCGCATGGAGATTTGTTTTTGTTGGGAGATTTCCCAAATCCTCAATGTTTCCGCGACCATACTTTGCTTGAGGCGATCATTTACCTCAGCAATCGTCCAATACAAGCCACTGCGGTTTTGGACCCATTCAAAATAACTGACAGTGACACCACCTGCATTTACTAAAATATCAGGGAAAACCATAATTCCCATTTTTTCTAAAATTGCATCCGCCGCAGGAGTCACGGGACCATTGGCAATCTCGAAAATATACTTAGCACGGATTTCATGGGCATTGGCTTCTGTAATTTGATTTTCCAGCGCCGCAGGAATCAGGATGTCAACATCTAGTTTTAGTAAGTCCTCATTGGTAATCGTTTTATGCTCAATCAGTTTACATACTGTGTCCTGACAATAGACCGCCTCAAATTTGCGCGTGGAATTCTTATAGCTGATAATACTTGGTACATCTAACCCCTGTTCAGCGTAAATCCCACCCTTAGAATCGCTCACAGCCACAACCTTGTAACCCGCCTTACTGAGCAGATCGGCGATCGCAGATCCCACATTGCCAAATCCTTGTACCGCTACAGTTGTCTGCTGGCGCTGCATTTTTAACAAGGGCAGTAATGTCTCGATCGCAAAAAATGCTCCCAATCCCGTGGCTGTTTCTCGCCCCAGACTACCACCCATCGCCAATGGCTTACCTGTAATTGCGGCAGGGCAGAGCTTACGCTGAATGTTGCTATATTCGTCAACCATCCAACCCATAATCGTGGCGTTAGTCTGCACATCAGGCGCAGGGATATCCACATCTGCTCCCATAAAATCAGCGATCGCATCAATATAACCGCGACTGAGACGTTCCAATTCAAACTTTGATAGTTGTTTAGGATCGACTGCCACACCGCCTTTCGCGCCACCAAAGGGCAAATTCACCGCCGCGCATTTAAAGGTCATCCAAAAAGCTAAAGATGTGACTTCATCCATATTCACATTGGGATGGAAGCGAATTCCGCCTTTGGTTGGTCCCCGTAAATCGTTGTAGCGCACACGATAGCCCTGAAAGACTTTTAAGGTTCCATTATCCATTCGCACAGGAATGGAAACCTGTAAACTTGCTTTCGGTGATTTAAGACGCTCGATCGCATCATCGGAAATATTTACATGGGCGATCGCATCGGCAAGACGTTCGCTTGCTTGATCGAATAAAGACTTTGACACCAATAACTCCTAATACTTACGCAGTCAATTGTATCGCTTTTAAAGACTATTAGGGCTTGCGCTCAAAAACGAACCAAGAAATTTTGTAACCGTAGAGGCAATTCATGAATTGCCTCTACGGTTACAAAATTTCTTGG
>JANMFC010000261.1:0-9044 GCA_031377675.1 Pseudanabaena sp. OTE_70b_metabat_355
TGTCAAGGAGACTAAACGATTTTTTTCAATGCCGAACAGAAACCCAAGTTCATAGTGTTTGATGTACTCAAGATTCTCCGTACTTGCATACCAACTATCTCCTGTGACAAATGCTGGTTTCAGTCCCCATGCCATCACTTCGGCAATCATCTCTCGAAAATATTCGTTCTTAGTTTTACCCTCTTGTTTGTTATAAATACGGTAATTGACTGGAAATGCTCGACCGTCAACATCTGTGTAGTAAAGGGTGATTAGGTTTATGCCTTTCACAGTTTTCTTGTGTTTCCCTGACCAGAAATAGCCAATTAGCTCTGCTTTGCTGGTGTTACTGTAAGGTTTATCCAGTACTGTATCATCGACACTCAGGACTCCTCCCACTTTCTTGATGTTTGGTTCTACACTTTTGTATAGGTCTTCTCCTGTATAGTTTTCCCGCAACAAAAATCGGTTCACACTATCGTGTGATACTCCTTGAAGAATTTCTCCTAACCTCACACAACTTACCTGTTTTGGTTCTGACAACAAAAACAAGATGTACTTGTGCAGATCACATTTGGCTGTTGATGGTTTGGTTATTTGTCTCACTTTTTGCTAAAACTATCGTTATCTATTTCATTACACATCTTACTCATTTTGTCAATGCGTAAGTTCTATCATCGTATCTTCATCTATAAAAACATGGGCAGCACGTCCTAGTTTTAGTAAGCGTTGAGATTGCAGTGTATTCGGTAAATGTTTGGCAATATGTCTGCGATCGAGAGTAATTGGACGAGCAATGCCATTCATTTCATATAACTTAACAAATGCGGTTAATTTTGCTTTCAGGATTTTTGAGGCAGCAAAAGCATGATATCAGATATTTTTATCTAATACCATCAGCGATCACAATCTTCGAGCATCAGTTTTTCGTAAATGGTGATCGCTTTTTCTAGGCTTAATATTAAAACCTCGTAGAAGTTATAATTATTAAAGATTTTCATTTCAAGAATTTTCAAAATACCAGCATGACTTTTCCTTCTGACATCAAAATTTGTATGCGTGACTGCATCCTCTCACTGATGTGGGCAAAAGATGATATCTATTCTTTCTTTAAGAATCACTGCACACAATCTGATCTTAAAGTATTAGTCAACTACAAAGAAGATCTAACTCGTGTTGGTATGGTTGATCGTATTTTTGACCATCTTTCTGATAGGCTCGATGGGGGATTAAGTTCATTTAGAGCAATCCTTAAGTCTTTGACTGAGTGGTCACACTTTGACCCTTATTACTTTGATAAGCTCAAAAAGTTAAATCGGAGTGATGCTGAAAAAAAGATTACTCATCTTCGACAATTACAGGAAATCCGAGATGCGAAAATAAAAGCCCAAAAGGAACAGCAGGATGAATTAAAACGGACTCAACAGGAGCCACAGCAAACAATTATAGAACTTAAACAAATATTTTTAGATCTACATAGAGGAAAGACTTCTATCCAGCAACGTGGATATGCGTTAGAAAAAATTTTACTTGAACTAGGTCGATTATCTAGGTTAGAAGTAACTGAACCTTTTCGCGTTATTGGAGAACAAATTGATGGGGCTGTTAAATATGATGGTGAACATTATCTTATAGAAGCAAAATGGCAAGATCAAAGTGCTAGTAATGAGCCTGTCTATCAATTTGTTGGCAAAGTTGAAGGCAAGATGTATGGGCGAGGAATTTTTGTATCAGTTCATGGTTTCAGTGATAACGTTGTTCAGAGTATTGTTACAGGTAAGGCTCTTAAAACAGTTTTTATTGATGGAGAAGATTTGATTTACGTTTTAGAAGAACGCCTTAGCTTTAGGCAATTAATCGATGTCAAAGTCAAAGCAGCGCAAACTAGAGGAGAGATATACATACATCCATTATCCGAAAAATCAAAATTACACTAATTCTAGACAAAGAGTAAGACTTGAGTAATCGAGTTTATGGGTTGTGCGGGGTCATTGCTGTTTGATTTGAGGGAATATGGTCGATCGCATTTATGGGTGTTAAGGGGCGATCGCTGTTTGATGTGTGGAAAATAGGCGATCGGGTTTGTGGGTGGTGAGGGGCGATCGCTGTTTGATGTTGAGATTTAGGCGATCGGGTTTATGGGTTGTGAGGGGCGATCGGGTTTTATGGGTGGTGAGGGGCGATCGCTGTTTGATTTGAGATTTAGGCGATCGGGTTTTGTGGGTTGTGAGTGGCGATTGTTGTTTAATGGGGAAATAGGCGATCGGGTTTGTGGTGGTGAAGAGCGATCACTTTATTCTTGTAGCAATTTGAAAAAAGTCTCCTTATCAACATCAATATCTTGAATCATTCCCATCAAAGTACCTTGTTTGATATCTTTTCCAGAATGAATTGGAACAACAACTCTTTTTCCCTGAATATTTTTGTAAATAGCATGACTCCCTTTTTGGCGATCGAAATAAAAACCCAATTTTTCGATAACCCTTATAAACTCCTTAGCCTTAACACTTGGGAAGTTGCTCATACCAAAACACTCAGAGGTTTGACAATTAAATTTTCTCTAGGGATAGGCTGACTATCAGCTATTAAACTTTCAATATATAGCTCAATTGCTTCCGTAATATTAGCGATCGCTTCTTCAAAAGTATCTCCCTGAGAATGACAACCTCTAAGAATAGGACAAAAAGCATGATAGCCTCCATCTTCTTCCTTTTCTAGAAGCACCGTATAGTTGTATGCTTTTTTGCTGGTTTTCATATATTCTTGAATTTTTTAAGATATCAATCTCTATATTTCATCTACTCGATCATAATTGATTTTTGTTGAGTTAGGCGATCGCTGTTTGATGTGGGGAATAGGCGATCGGGTTTTGGGTGTTGAGGGGCGATCGCTATTCAACGACACATCAGATATGCTAGAAATGTAGCTGTAGACTATAAACTTTACCAAGACTTATGGATACTCACCAAGAAACCGAATATGTCCTGAGTAACCCACGCTTAATGCAACAGATCAGGCAGTTCAAGCATAACTCTAAAAAATCGAACCCTAGCCAAGCAAATCTCTCTCTTGATTTCGACTACATCCTAAAAAATCCAGAACTAATTACACAAGTTCAATTACTAATCGAAACCCACAAACAGAAGCATCAGGCGCTCAGTCGTATTTCATGAAGACACTCTGCAAACATACGAATACTTGAGAGAAACAAATAAACCCATTCACAAAAAACTATTCAATATTCTCAAAGAAATGCAAAAAGGCGATCCTACTCAGGGGACTGGAAAACCTGAAGCATTGAAGTATGAATTAACTGGATATTACTCGCGGCGTATATCTGACAAGGATCGGCTAGTGTATAGCTTTGATGACGAAAATATATACATCATCGCTATCGGTGGGCATTACGAAGCATAGACTAAACAGTAATTGCGATCGCTGTTTTGATTTGAGGGAATAGGCGATCGGGTTTATGGGTGGTAAGGTGCGATCGCTGTTTGATTTGAGGAGATAGGCGATCAGGGTTGTGGATGGTGAGGGGCGATCGCTGTTTGATTTGAGAGAATAGGCGATCGGGTTTGTGGATGGTGAGGTGAGATCGCTGTTTGATGTGGGGAATATGCGATCGGGTTTTGTGGGTGGTTAAAAGGACGATCATTGTTTGACTTGAGGAAATAAGCGCTCGGGTTTTGTGCGTGGTGAGGGGCGATCGCTGTTTGGGTTGGGGAAATAGGCGATCGGGTTTTGTGGGTGGTAAGAGGCGATCGCTGTTTGATTTTGGGGAATTTACGATCATTCATCTAATCATAAATTTCTCTACGATGTCCGACCTGATGGATAGTGACACTTTTTTGTGATTGCGCGATCGCGTAAATAACTCGATAATCTCCAATCCGCAGCTTAAAAAAGCTTGATAAATTACCAGTAAGCGATAAAGGCGTAATTTGTTCAAAATTCTCGCCTAACCACTTGATTTTACGAGCTATCCGTATTTGATTAGTGCGATCAATTTTTGCAAGCTCAGCGATCGCCTCCGAAGTAAAATCAAGACTATAACTCATCCCAATTCAGCCCCAATGATTGCATAGCCTGAGCCGCAGGAATAACAGTTGGCTGATATTGCTGCCGCAATAAACGTTCCACAACTGATGTTTTTAACTTCCTGCCTTCATCTAGATCGATATATTCTTCCAGTACTTCAATTACAACTTCACGAACTAGTAAACGAAATTGTTCGGTAGTGAGTTCTTTTATTTGCATAATACTACGACTCTACTATTTGGTTTTAACTAATTTTAACTTAGCCGTCAATATAATCTCTGTTTGGTTTTGAGATTTAGGCGATCGGGTTTTGTGGGTGTTGAGGGGCGATCGCTTGTTGCTGTTGAGATTTAGGCGATCGGGTTGTAATCACAAACCTAGCCAACCTCTTAAAGATTGCTCAAGTCTATCAATATCAACATCAGGTAATATCCCAACAGTCTTAATAACTAGACTTCTATTTACAGTGTAGATACCACGCTTGACTGCTGTAACTACATTCAGCCCTGCCGCCGCCCAATTAGAAAGCACAAACTCCCCATCAAGCAATGATCCTGTTTTACTAGTTAGCGGCACAATTAGAATATCTTGAGAACTATGTAGCGCATTCACAATTACAGCAGGACGAACCTTCGCATTAGACAAATCTGAAAATGGGTATCGAACTAAAATGATGATATTTTTAGAGTAATTTGGCATAGATATCATCCTCAGTATTATTCCAAACTGCATCAAATGATGTTTGACTCGCCTGAAGCCAAAACTCAGACTCATAGTCATCAGACAATACAGTCACCAGTACCTTTGTTCCTTCTACCAGTTCTGAAGCCTCTAACAACTCAATTTTTCCTTTTTGAACAGTAGCCCAAAGAGTTTTTAGCATATTCATTATTTGAAAGTTACTAATTTAATTGTATTCCGTAGTATGTAAATTTAGATATCAGATTGAGATTAGGCGATCGCTGTTTGATGTTGAGGAATAGGCGATCGGGTTTTGTGGATGATGAGGGGTGATCGGTTATAATTATTATCAATCCTGACCAGTAAGTTATATTGGCTGACATGACTAACGCATTACAATACATATGTGATTCAGAAGGACAGACAGTTTCCGTAGTTGTCCCCATTTCTTTTTGGCAAGAAATCATGGCAGAAAGAGAAACAGCCTATTTACTAAGCAGTCCAGCCATGAAAGGAAGATTGCTTAAAGCTAGAAAACGTCAAGATGGAATCTCTTTGGAATCAGCCTGTGAAAAACTTGGAATTTGATGCAGATGCTTTTGAAGACCTAGCTTGGTGGATTGAAAGTGATCGCAAAAAAGCTTTAAAAATTATCAGGTTAATTCGTGAAGTCCAACGTAACCCATTTGAAGGTACAGGACAGCCCGAAGCGTTAAAGCATGATCTGTCTGGCTGCTGGTCACGCCGTATTGATCAAGAACATCGTCTAGTTTATGAATTCCTAGACGATAAAATCAGAATTCTTGCCTGTCGCTTTCACTACTAAAAATTGCTGTTTGATTTGAGGAATAGGCGATCGGATTCATGGGGATGCTGAGGAGGCGATCGCACTCGATTTATTTCCATGCAACATTTTGTTTATCCATCGAGATGCGGAAGCCGATGAAAACTCCATTGAAACTCGTACAAAGGAAGTCCGCAAAGCAGAAAAACTTGTTAAAAAGTCATTGCCGCCAATAGTCTGTGTTATTCCGAACTAGAAAAGATGCTAATTGATGCAAGTTTTCCCAGTAGGCGTGGTAAAAGAGTAACTATTCCTGCCAACTATCTTGCGCTAAAACCATAATCAGCCTAAATCACTTCATTTACAGGGAACCGATCAATGAGTTGAGCAGCTTGCTTGGCGGATGAATAGACTTGCGATCGCAGATTGGGGACATGGGGAATTTGATAGAGTAAATCAATGGTGCGGCGCATCAATCTTACAATATCACCCTCATCGAGATTGGTATTTTGACATAGCTCCGACCATTCCATTCCTAGCGCCCATTGCTCAACTAGTCCAGTAAGTTCGTAATCTAGCCACGCAGGAATATCGACTAAATGACGGCGTTGAACGGGCATCATCTGACGGCGAATTTCGCGTAAACCATCGAGGGCATCTTCGACGGTGGGTGACAGCCCGAACTTAATCCAGTTATCGGGGCGACTATTCTCACTGACGATCGCCGCGCATACGGTCGCAAGGTGATGGGGCGCGAGATTATCCATTTCACCAGAGAGCATACAAAGCGCTAACCAGAGTTCATTCTCTCCGCGCAGCGCCGCGACAACCTTACCTCTTTCTGTGGGCTGAGTATCTTCTAGACATTCATAAAATTGCAAGATATTCACCAAGCTCATGAACTCTTGCCAATGGCGTTGACGGCGCTCGTTGACTACCTTTTGCTGAAATTCGATTTGACGCTGCAATTGTTCGAGTCGGCTAACTTTTTTAAATACCGCACCGCGATCGCTCATTTTCGAGACAGGATGTTGATTCATTTCTGATTCGATCGCCAACATTCGCGCCTGTTGTTTGATCACTTCAGGGGCAGGATCAGGCTCTGGTAATGGTTGGATTTTTTGGGCGATCGCCGCGCTAGTTTCGTCACCATCAATCGATTGTCCTGGGCGCAATGGCAACTTAGCAGGATATTCAATATCACCATCAAGTAACAAATCGCTACCGACTTGCATGATGTCTTTGTAGCCACAGGTATACCAGCAGTTATTGCGTCCGAGACAGACAAACCAAGGGAACTGTCCTGAACCATGCACTTTTGCCGCCAATACGGCATGGACGATCACGCCTTTATTGGTGCGAATTGTCAGCGGCGAACCAGATAATAAATAGGGAGCGTAGGATGCTAAATCATTTAAACGCATCTCTTCTGATTGCTGTACCAACATTTTGAAGAGGCGCTTTTCTTCACGAAGGCGATCGCGTAGTTTGTCATAAACATCGAGTTGCTTCAAATCGACAGAGGCGAGATCACTCTCTAATTTGGCGATCTGCTCGATCACTAATTCGAGATTTTGGATTTGAGGTGCGAGATTAAGATCGGCGAGATACTGTCCAAAGCTACGCTCTACCAGATCTCTGGCTTGATCAAGAGAATGGGTTTGCAGTAAATTCATCACCATGCCATAGCTGGGGGCGAACTGACTAACCAATGGATCAGCCGTAGATGTGGCTAGATGCGCTGCTTCTTTTGCGCCTTCAAAGGGAGTTTGTACGGTGACAACATAGCCAATCTCATCCATGCCGCGCCGCCCTGCGCGACCAGCCATTTGCAGAAATTCAGAAGCATTCAGTAACCGATGTCCTCGATCGGTGCGCTTGGAAATACTGGAAATCACCGTGGTTCGTGCTGGCATATTAATTCCTGCGGCCAGAGTTTCCGTAGCAAATACGACTTTAATCAAACCCTGTTGAAACAACTCTTCCACAAAGCCTTTCCAAGCGGGTAAGATCCCTGCATGGTGAGCGGCAATACCACGATAGAGAGCATCAATATGTAGTGGCTTCCCAATCTCAGGATTAGCGGCGACAAAATCATCAATTTGCGGCTTCAATCTCAATGATTCTTCGGCATTCACCAGAGATACATTGCCTAAGTCCGTTACTGATTTATCGCAACCGCGACGGCTAAAAATGAAATAAATCGCGGGGAGCATATCGCGCTGTCGTAGATGGGAGATTACGGCTCCGATCGCAGGGACAATTTTATGCCTTTCGTCTTTGGATAAAGGCTTATTGCTAATCGGTTTCAATCTGGGATTAATCTTCTCATTGGAACTATCCAATAAAGGAAAAAATCCCTTGTTATTGCAAAAAGAATGCTCTAACGGAACGGGACGAAAGTCAGAATAGATTAACTCGGTGTCGCCATGAACCTTCTGAATCCAATCGGTTAGCTGTTGACTATTAGCTACAGTTGCCGAGAGGGCTACTAACTGGACTTCCGATGGACAATAAACAATCGATTCTTCCCAGACTGTCCCCCTCTGGCGATCGTTCATATAGTGACATTCATCAAGAACCACCACTTCCACACCCGTCAGTGATGTCCCCACTTCACCGAGGGGCGTACCATAGAGCATATTCCGAAAAATCTCGGTAGTCATCACCAAGATTGGTGCGTCACGATTTACAGAAGTATCACCCGTGAGCAGCCCCACATTTTCATCACCAAACTGTTGCCGAAAATCGCGTAATTTTTGATTGGATAGAGCTTTGAGGGGCGTGGTATAAAATACGCGGCGATTATCAGCTAAGGCGGCATGAATCGCATATTCACCTATAAGGGTTTTACCTGAACCTGTGGGCGCACAAACAACGACTGATTTACCAGCTTGTAAGGCAGCGATCGCCTCTAACTGAAACTGGTCGAGGTGAAATGGATATAGTTCTTGGGGGTCTATTGCTTGCACGCAGGTCTGCCTGAGTAATTATACTTAGAATTTAGCAATATTAATTAAATATTTACCTATTTTTCCATAGTATCCTATTGACAGTAGGATTGCAGAACTAACCCTATGGTAATCCCTATTCTATGAACAATGAGGTCAATAGACTGCCAACAACTCAACAGGCTTCACGATGTTTTCAGTTATGTCAGAATTTAACCAATATGTATCTCTCTCTTGATCTAGTACGGTTAGATCAGAGGATGGGGAATGTTATTATTCTCTCAGGAGAGGAGATTTTGATCGAAATTTACCAAAATGGGAATTGGAAGTTTGTCAATGAAGTCTAATTTTCAAACAATGACAATGCGAGAATTGAAAAAATATATTTTAGAACATCGCCACGATCAAACAGCGTTTCAAGCTTTGATGGAGCGGGTTGATTCTCAGACACAAGATCAAGTCTATGCAGAGGTAGACATTCAGCATTTTTCTAAATTAGTTGATCAACACCTTCATACCCATACTAGCTCATAAAAATATCTTATTGCTTACGATTACAGAGCTATTCTATAGCTGGAGCCAGCATAAAATCCAAGAGAGAGAGGCGG
>JANMFC010000283.1:0-1871 GCA_031377675.1 Pseudanabaena sp. OTE_70b_metabat_355
CAAGCACAGATAATCTGTGCTTGTGAAGAAAAAGTCGGGGATCTGGGCTTTTACAGGTTTAATATTGGCTTTTAAAAAATTTTCATTTCTTCCGTCTTATGATTTGTTGTTATATTTAGATATGTAAACAACAGCTTCACAAGAATTAAACCTAATAATTAAATCCCTATGAGCAAATCACCATTAGACGCTTTCTTTATTGGTAGAGCCACTGCTGAGGCTGTAATCGATCGCATTGAAGAAACCGTAACTGATACCCTCAGTGCCTTGAGTAAGTTTGATGCCGAACAGCGCGAACAAATCCGTACTTTCGTAGAAACTATTCTCGAAAAGGCTGACCAGCAAAAGGGGAATGTAACTACAGAAGATGCCGATATCGCTCCCGATGAGTTACAAGAAACCATTGACAACCTCCGCGCCGAAATTGCTCAACTAAAATCTGAGTTACAGCAATATCGCGATCGCTAATCAAATCAAACAAAAAGGTAGGGGCAGTTCATGAACTGCCCCTACCTTTTTTTGGATAAATTAACGTAAAGAAGGTGAAGCTTTAGGTGTCAAGCTTGGTGAAGCGCTCGGCGAGACATTTGGTGAAGCACTCGGTGAAGCCGTAGGCTTCACTTGGGCTGGTTCCGCCTTTTTCTTCTCACCCAAAATACTCGGACTGCCATCGTCAAACACACCTGCAATACAGGCGATCATCAAGGTCGCTAATGTACCAACAAACAAAGCTTTCCAACCCAAATCAGAAATATCGCGGCGGCGAGAAGGGATCAAAGCGATCGTGCCACCCACGAAAATACCTACAGATGCAAGGTGAGCAAAACCTGATAGAGCATAGCTGACAATAATCACTGTGCGATCGCTAATAATTCCATCTTTAGAAGCCTGAGCCAAAGCCTGATAGGGCGGGATCGCTGTCTCTAATAAGCGGCGACCGATAATTACCGAAGCTGGCCAAGAATCCTCTAGCGATACGCCTGTGAGTAAAGTCAAAGGATAAAACAACGCGCCTTGGATATTGGGCAGATTAACCACTTTGAAAATATCGCTGACCGTAGCGAGCTGACCAAAAATTTGATTGATTAGATCAACCAAGCCCACGATCAAAATCAAAATTGCGGCGATCGAGGCGGCCATTTTCAGACCATCCAATGCGCCAATAATCGTGGCATCCATCGGACTCATCCGCTTCATTGTCTCGCCGCCCACATTTTCCAGTTCGCCGTCATCATTGCTTTTTGCCGACTTATCTTCCTTAGGAATACCACCCATTGTCACAGGAATTTCTGTTTCAGGAACAAGTATTTTCGACAAAACAAAACAAGCGGGGATCGCAATAATCGAAGCGGAAACCAAGTGTCCTAAGATATTTGGAAAAACTGGCTTTAAGAAACTTGTATAAATTGCCAAGGTCGAAGAAGCCGCCGTCCCAAAACAGCAAGCCAAAATTGCACATAGCTCACTACGGGTCATTTTTGGCAAATAAGGCTTGACCACGATCGCCGCTTCAATACCCACAAAAATGTTTGCCGCACCACTCAAAGCCTCTGCACCACTCAAACGCATCGTCCAGAAAAACAACTTGGCAAACACATTGACAATTACTTGAATAACGCCAAGATTTTCCAGCAGCGCCATAAACCCTGAAAAGAAAATCACCGCAGGTAAAGCTCTAAAAGCAAACACATACGCTAAACGGTTGGTCGTGCAGTATTTTGCGGCGGCATTAGCAGCAGTGGTGAGATCGTCAAGCAACACCTGTCCTGGAGCGCAAGTGCCATCTGGTCTTAGGGGTATTAGAGCATAAGGCTCCTGACCTGTGGGCGGCACAAGCAACCGTCCAAATACAAATCTCGCGCCTGTATCTG
>JANMFC010000294.1:0-5043 GCA_031377675.1 Pseudanabaena sp. OTE_70b_metabat_355
GGCTGAGCGAAGTCGAAGCCATATAAACTTGGTGGTACATTATTTCTCAGCAAGTGCCTTAGGTTAAATTTTGGCTTTTGCGATCGCCTATACATACAGATGGGTAAGATCTAGTCTATGAAGGTACTAGACAAAACACTATGAGTCTAATTGTATAGGCAACCTCATACATAAGGGTGAATGATATGTTGCTCTATATTCTATCCAAAATATTTATGTTAAGATTAGTTGCATAGATGTTTTATAAGTACACAAATCTGATTTTGAAGATTATTGGTAAACATGGCAAGTATGAATAACACAGGACTTGGCTCTGATTTTGGCGGGGAAAACTCCTATCTTGGAAAGCCTAAAGTACATTTTGATCTATTGAGACCTCTTCGTGACAAAATCGACAATTTTGAGGTCCAAAAATCGCAAACAGCGCATTTGATCGCCAAATTAATTCCTGCTCAATGCCCTTTTGAGCGCACTATCAAGGTGTTTGGTCATGCGATCGTGAGTATTCCACCGCTTTGTAAACTCAATCCACTTTATGATGAATTTGTCTATTTGCGCTTCCGCGCCCTCTGCTTTTTAGTTGATCGCTGTGGCGAAGACATTAGCGCCTATTGCTAAGCTCTAAAACTAATTCGCCCGCAAAGTGGGCGAATTAGCTTCTTTCTATTTTTGCAGCAAAAAATAAATGATGTAAGCTTGTCTTGCATCTTTTTTTTGTAGTTTTTTTGTAGTTAGGAATCAGGATATGCTCAAAAAAAATCAGTGGATATGGCGATCGCTAATTGCCATCATTATCGCCTGTGTGATTGTCGTCTCAGGACTATCTATCCCTAAAACTTTTTTACAACCAAGTAATGCGGCGATCGCACCCTTGCCCGATCCCTATCTCACCTCTGGCAAACTTGCTGAAGGTGAAAAAGCCTTCAGTGATTATTTGCAGACTACGCCCAAAGATGATAAAGCTCGATTTGGATTGGGCGTGATTCAATTTATGCGCGGTACTGAGCGACTGATGCAGTCTCTCTATCGCTACGGCACGATCACAAGTCCTTTGAGTAACTCAATTCCCTTTGTGCGTTTACCGATTCCCAAAAATCCCAAACCAGAACTTCTAACTTACGATGGTCTACAACAGGTTTTTCAAACTTGGATTGATGACCTAGCCACTGTCCGCACCACGATCGCACCGATTCGGGATCAAAATGTCAAAGTCGCTTTGAGATTGGGGTTAACCCGTTTAGATTTTGATGGCAATGGCAAGGCAGAAGATAAAGAAATGCTCTGGCAGATTTTTAAGGCTGTAACAGGCGCAAATGTCTCTATAAAAGATGCACAGCAATTTTTAATTGCCTTCGATCGCGGCGATACTCTGTGGTTACAGGGCTATACCCATGTGTTAGCGGCGATGGGTGAATTTTTACGCGCCTATGACAGCCGTGAATTATTTGCCGCCTGCGCTCATTTGTTTTTTCAAAATGTGGACACGCCCCATAAATTTTTGCTAACCAGTCGCCGCAAATCGGCGGAAGATTACAGTTCAAGTTTTTTTGAGGGATTAGATTTGGTTTCAGCAGTCCATCTCTTCAAGTTTCCCTTAGTGGAACCGCAACGAATGACGACAATTCTCAATCACATGAAGTCGGTGATTAGTCTTAGCCGTGAGTCTTGGCAATCGATTTTGGCAGAAACAGATAGCGATCGCGAATGGGTTCCTAATCCTAAACAATTATCTGTGATTCCCAGAGTACGGGTGACAAAGGAGATGGTTTCATCTTGGTTAAAATCTCTCGATGAAATTTCCACTATTTTGGAAGGAAAGAAGAATCTTCCTTTCTGGCGTGACGAGAAGTTGAGTATTAATTTTGCCAAAATTTTTACGGAACCGCGTGCATTTGATCTGGTTGCGTGGGTACAGGGGACAGCCGCCACTCCCTATCTCGAAAAAGGTAAGATTACCGATGAACGAGTTTGGGAGCAAATGCTAACCGCTTTTGGTGATAATCTTTTTGGCTTTGTTGTATGGTTTAACTAATAAAAGTAATTCGTAAGTAAGGATGGTCGGCGCGGAGCGCCGACCATCCTTAAACAAACTCTACATAAACAAAACAAAATTTAATGACATTAAAAGTTGGAATTTTAGGATTTGGTGGCTTAGGTCAGGCGGCGGCGAAGTTGCTTAGCGCTAAGCAAGAAATGCAACTAGTAGTAGCGGCGGACAAAGAAGGTTTTGCTTACAATCGCAATGGTCTAAATGCATCAGAGGCGATCGCTGCTTATCAAAACAAAGGCTCACTTGGCTATCTAGAATCATCAGGGATTTTGACCCAAGATAGTATCGCTGAGGCGATCGCTACGGCTAAGGATGTTGATGGCTATTTTCTGGCTCTGCCGAATTTGCCGAATACCTTCATGGCAAGTGTCGCCAAGCAGTTTATTGCTTCGGGTTGGCAGGGTGTATTAGTTGACGCAATCAAGCGTACTAGCGCCGTTGAGCAAATGATCGCTCTTGCGCCTGAACTTGAAGCCGCAGGAATTACCTATATGTCTGGTTGCGGTGCAACCCCTGGTTTATTAACAGCCGCCGCCGCGATCGCTGCTCAGAGTTTTGCGGAAGTTCACCAAGTCGAGATCACCTTCGGGGTGGGTATTGCCAACTGGAATGCATACAGGGCAACCATTCGTGAAGATATCGCTCATATATCAGGCTATACGGTGGATATGGCGCAAGCAATGACCGATGCTGAAGTTGAAGCTCTACTGGAAAAAACAAATGGTTTGATCTCATTGGAAAATATGGAACATGCCGATGACATCATGCTCGAACGTATTGGTATCTGCGATCGCGATCGGGTCACAGTTGGCGGTGTAGTCGATACGCGCAATCCCAAGAAGCCCCTGAGTACAAATATGAAACTGACTGGACGCACGTTTGAGGGCAAAATCTCCACCCATACATTCACTCTTGGTGATGAAACTAGTATGGCGGCGAATGTCTGTGGTCCTGCGTTTGGCTATCTTAAAGCTGGCACAAAATTTCACCAACGTGGCATCTATGGATTGATGACCGCCGCCGAAGTGATGCCATTGTTTGTTAAGTAGGAAGGAGAGAAAATCAATTAAAACCCAAATTTGTCGGGGCGGGCTTTGCCCGCCCCAACAAATTTGGGTTTTAATTGCACAAGTTAATAAATTTTCATTCCTAATGATTTTAAAGTAGAGGCAATTCATGAATTGCCTCTACTTTTGGTTCTTTTTCGTAAGTCCTAATAGTTAAGCGTTTTTTGAGGGGAGATGACAATCAAATAATGATCAAAAATTAAGAAGTTTTAAGTATTTAAAGACTCTCTTACTTATTAAAATAGACCTAAGAAAATAAAATTTCTAAATTCTAATCAAAAATCAAAAATCCCATATCCGAATTACAGTGTGAGGTAGGAATTATGTTTAAGACTATATTATTTCCATTAAACAGAAGCCCAGAAACTCGTCAAGCTGTCGATGTAGCGATCAATCTCGTACAGACATATCAATCAACTCTTTACTTATTTGCTGTGGTCGAGTCTGAAGCCACTGAAAGCGATCGCCAGTCATCACAAGCCTTGATCTCCGAAATAGAGGCGCACTGTGCGGCGGCGGGGATTTCTGCTAAAAGTCGAATTGCTGAAGGCAAAGCTGCCTTTGTGATCTGTGATTATGCTGATGAAATTAATGCTGACTTAATTGTGATGGGTTCAAGGGGAATGAGTCTAACTGAAGAGCATCCTGATGGTAGCAGCGTGAGCCAAAAAGTGATTAACCTTTCGCCCTGTCCAGTTTTAGTTATCCCATAAAACCCAAAATTGTTTCGGCGGGCTTCGTCCGCCGAAACAATTTTGGGTTTTACTAAATTTTTGATCCTGCCAAAGAGTTGCGGTATAAAGTGCTTCAACTCTTTACTTATATGAGCGCGAAGCGCCATAACACTTCAGTTCGGTAAACCACACTATAGGCATTGCAACCCTTTCGGTTAAATTAGCACTCAGTTACCTAGAGTGCTAATTTCTCTAGATAACTAACCAACAAATGCCCAAAAACGTTAGTTAACTGAGTGAATACCCATGGCAACAACGACATTAAACGTAACTACCGTAAAGCCTTTAGCCGATCGCGTATTTATCAAAGTAAGCGCTAAAGAAGAAAAAACCGCAGGCGGAATTTTCTTGCCTGAAACCGCCAAAGAAAAGCCCCAAGTTGGCGAAATTGCTGCTGTAGGTCCTGGCAAGCTCGATGACAAAGGCGATCGCCAAGCCCTCGAAGTCAAAGTCGGCGACAAAGTTTTGTACTCCAAGTATGCTGGCACTGACATCAAACTCGGCACAGATGAATATGTGCTACTAGCCGAAAAAGATATTTTAGCGATCGTTGCCTAGTCTCCCGTTAGAGTGCTGTGCGCTCTAGAAAATATTCCCCAATCTTCAAAATTTAAAACACCGAAAATACTATGTCTAAAAGAATAATTTACAACGAAGATGCCCGTCGCGCCCTAGAGCGTGGTATGGATATCTTGGCTGAAGCTGTAGCCGTGACCCTTGGTCCTAAAGGACGTAACGTAGTTCTTGAGAAAAAATTTGGTTCTCCTCAAATCGTTAATGATGGCGTAACCATCGCGAAAGAAATTGAACTAGAAGATAACGTTGAAAATACTGGCGTAGCTTTGATTCGTCAAGCTGCTTCCAAGACTAACGACGCGGCTGGCGATGGAACTACCACTGCAACCGTTCTCGCCCATGCGATCGTTAAAGAAGGTCTGCGTAACGTAGCGGCTGGCGCTAACTCGATCGCTCTCAAGCGCGGTATCGACAAGGCAACTGCTTTCTTGGTTGGCAAAATCAAAGACCATGCTAAGCCTATTGAAGATTCTAAAGCGATCGCTCAAGTTGGAACCATCTCGGCTGGTAACGATGAAGAAGTTGGCGCAATGATTGCTCAAGCAATGGACAAAGTTGGTAAAGAAGGTGTGATTTCCCTTGAAGAAGGTAAATCGATGTTTACCGAATTGGAAAT
>JANMFC010000378.1:0-9128 GCA_031377675.1 Pseudanabaena sp. OTE_70b_metabat_355
ATATCGAATCGAGGAGTTTTACTGTGGAAAGATGGTGTTTTCGTTGCTTTATCGATGGTTGGATTCCGCTAGATAGTTCTACCGACCTCAAAAAATTAGTGCAAACCTATGGCGCTCATTTAGGAAAAGAGTCGTTTTATGTTATGATGTAACTTAAAAATTTTTTAAACGATAACTATAGGGGCGATCGCCATGGCAGCCAAAGTACTAGATGGACGTTACAAACTAATCAAACAGATTGGTGCGGGCGGATTTGGACATACATTTATCGCAAGGGATATGCGTCGCCCTGGCTCACCTCCTTGTGTGGTGAAGCAACTCAAACCCGCCAACGACGATTCCAACTTTATTCGGGAGGCAAGGCGCTTATTTAATACTGAAGCGGAAACTTTAGAAAAACTAGGAAATCATGACCAAATCCCCCAGTTGTTAGCCTACTTTGAAGAAGACAAGCAATTTTTTTTAGTGCAAGAATTTGTCGAAGGGCGATCGCTCTATGCAGAATTGCAAGCTCCTTTTCCCGAAGTATCAGACTTAGACAATGAACCCCAAGATCGCTTGATTGAGCAACTCGATAATATTGATCAACCCGTTCTAGACAAACAACTTGATGAAGTTGAAGTAATCCAAATCTTGAAAGACGTTCTCCAAGTGTTGGAATTTGTGCATTCAGAAGGAGTGATTCACCGTGATATCAAGCCTGACAATTTGATTCGGCGTAAAAAGGATCGCAAAATTGTGCTAATTGATTTCGGCGCAGTCAAGGCTATGCAAGATGCCAACACTAGATTGACTGCCGATGAAAAGGGCGAATCACGATTTACGGTTAGCATCGGTACGCCTGGTTATATGTCAAGTGAACAATGTGCAGGGCGACCAAACTACAGTAGTGATATTTATTCATTGGGTATGGTGGCGATTAAGGCACTGACAGGATTTAGCCCCACCGATTTGCCCACCGATCCCGCTTCTGGTGAACTGGTTTGGCGAGACAAAGCCAAAGTGAGTAATGGCTTAGCTATGGTACTAACGCGCATGGTGCGTTATCACTATACGCAGCGTTACCAGTCTGTGCGTGAGGTCAATCAGGGTATCACCACCTTTGCAACCATGACCGATGTTGAGCGTCAAGCCACCACCAGTAAGATTGTCAGATCGACAATCTTAACGAATCCCAGCAGTCTAACCACAACTAACGCAGCAACCATGACCAATGCTGAGCGTGAGGCAAGCCGCAGATTCACTCCTGCATCTACACCTGCTAGCTCTAATTCAGGAGCTCTATTTTTATTTGGTGGTCTATTGGCTGTGGTGGCTGTAATCGCCGCGTTTGCAGTGCCATTGATGGTGCGAAATAATAAAACACCGATCGTTATCAATAATCGCCCTATTTCTAATGTTCCTAAACCGCTCACGACTGACGCTAATCCCAGTCCTACAAATACGGGTTCTGGTGAGTCAATCAATCAGGCGATCTCCCTAGAAGCAAACAAAGAATCCTTGACCATTCCTAATAAAATATCAGGAAGTGCAGTCCACACCTATACAATTCAAGCCAAGTCTGGACAATTACTTAGTGCGACGATTACGGGTAATGGCGTGTTGATGACGGTTCTAAATCCTCAGGGGAGCAGTTTACCAAATGCTGCTAATGTAGCGATCGCTGATCTTCCAATTACTGTCGATGGTGCTTATACGGTTCAACTTAGAGGGGTTGCGAGTGCAGAGCCACTTTCCTATCAAATAAAATTGGGCTTGAAGGATACGACAACTCCCACTACATCAATTTCGCCATCAGTTTCTCCCTCATCTGGAACGACACCTGTTCAAACTCCATCACCAAGTCCATCTCAACCAGTAACACCAAAAATAGAAATTAAAATTAGAAACTGATGTTACGCGGAAGTCTGTAAAGCCCTCACCCCTAGACCCTCTCCCGTAGGAGAGGGGAACAAGAAAATATTAGGATTTGCTCCCCCTCTCCTGCGGGAGAGGGATCTGGGGGGTGAGGGTTCCACGTAACATCAGTTAAAAATCTAAAATCGTTTTATGCAGACCTCTATAGATATATAATCAGTTCTGCAAAAGTGCGAAACCGCATAAAATAAACCAAGGCAAAACAAGGCAAAATCTATGTACAAAGTCTCTTCCGAGCAGAAGCAATACAATACCTATACTTTGTCTGATGACAGTACTGGTTCTCAAATAGAAGTCGTTCCCGAACGTGGTGGGATTGTTACTAGCTGGAAAATCAATGGTCAAGAGGTTTTCTATCTTGATACAGAGCGCTTTACCCATCCTGATTTGAGCGTTAGAGGTGGTAATCCGATCCTGTTTCCCCTTTGTGGTAATTTGCCTGACAATACATATAATGTCGATGGAAAGGATTATCAAATCAAACAGCATGGATTTGCGCGTGAGTTGCCTTGGACTGCTACAGCCCAAAACAATAACGGTGCTGCGAGTGTGACCGTTGAGCTAGTTAGTAATGCAGAAACTAAAGCTGTCTATCCTTTTGATTTCCATTTGGCTTTTACCTATTCTCTCCAAGGTAATACTTTAGAGATTCGTCAAGAGTACAAAAATCTCTCCGCGACACCAATGCCGTTCTCTTCTGGATTCCATCCCTATTTTCTATGTGGCGACAAAAATCAAATCGTAGCTAATATTCCTTCCAGCAGTTATCAAGATAATCGTACCAAGGAAAATTTTGCTTTTGATGGCAAATTTGATTTTGAGCAAGATGAGATTGATGCGGTATTTGGGAAGCTTAGCGATCGCTCAACTTCGATTATCGACAATAGCCGCAATCTCAAAATTGCGATCGATTACGATGATTTCTATACCTATCTCGTATTTTGGACAGTCAAGGGTAAGGACTTCTATTGTTTAGAGCCTTGGAGTGCGACTCGTAATTCTCTGAATTCAAAAGAATTTTTGACGGTGCTTGCGCCTAATTCCAGTTGCACTGCTGTAGTAAAGATTACGGCTGATTTCTTTAGCAACGTTTAACAATCCAGAGAAAAATGCCGCGAAGCGGCATTTTTCTCTGAGTTTGGTTTTAGCGCAAAGCGATGTAAATATGCATTTTTAAACCAACATCGAGCCTGATGCATACATTCCTGAAGCGATCGCCTTATTAACCAGCGAATTCGCACCAATTAAAGTTTGTGATGGAATATGAGCATCTTTACCAATAGAAGCGGATGCACCGATAAAACAAGGCGCATCTAAAACAGCACCCTCGGCGATCACCGCCGATTTATCCACCCAAACTCCATTCCGAATTTGAGTAATGCGATCGCCAAAATCATAGGCAACCTTTCCTTCCAAAACATCGATTTGAGCTTGGTAATACTTCTCAGGCGTTCCCATATCCATCCAATATCCTTCCGACACAAACCCCATCATCTTTAGTCCGCGTTCTAATACATTGGGGAAAACTTTGCGCTCAAAGCTTAACGGCTCACCAATGGGATAAATATCGAAAATCTTTGGTTCTAACACATAGGTTCCCGCATTGATTGTATCGATACCCTGAGCAAGAAACTCCACTGCTTGCTCTGCATTCGGTTTCTCACGAAAAGCCTGTACCTGATTCTCAGCGTTAATCTCGACTAAGCCAAATGGCTTAATATCATCAACCCTTGTCAAAGTCAAAGTCGCATCGGCTTGAGTTTCCTTATGAAACTTTATTAACCCTAACAAGTCTAGACTAGTTAGAATGTCAGCATTGAAAACAATCAATGACTCACCCGTGAAATATGGCTCTGCAAGCTTAATTGCGCCTGCGGTATCCAAGGGCGTTGATTCTTCGATATAACGAATTTTCACCCCAAAGCGATCGCCGTCTCCAAAATAATCGATAACTTGTCGCGCTTGATACTGCACGTTTAGCAAAATATCGCACACACTAGCTTCACGACAACGATTAATCATCCATTCTAAAAATGGGCGATCGACCAAAGGCAGCATTGGCTTAGGACAGCCATAGGTCAAGGGTCTGAGTCTAGTTCCTTTGCCACCAGCAATAATTACGGCTTGCATAGAGTTGTTGAGTTGCGGTATATGTTGTTTGTGAGCATTATAGAATTATGGAGTCGCGTGTGACCAATAGCCCGATTACCGCATCTAAAGTTCGGTCAACTAAGGAAATTCAGGCTGATTTACCTAACACCTCACCAGAACCAATGCAAGTAGATACAGCGACTCCCATTCGCAAAGATAAGCGTATACCTTTTGCAAAAATAAGTTTTACTTTATTCCTTATGCTTTCAGTTAGTGCTGGAGCCGCTTTAAGTCGAATTATTCCGATTAATTCTCTAGACTGGGGTGGGTTATTGACGGGGCGCAAACCCGAAGAAGTACTCATGGAAGGCTTAGGACGTAAATTAGAACGTCCCTATCAAATCTTAGTAATGGGTGTAGATCGGGTACTGGATGCACCGCTCGGTTCACCCGCATCTTTTAACGGTCGCAGCGATAGTATGTTATTGATCCGTGTCGATCCTAGCGATCGCTCTGTAAATATCCTATCGATTCCTCGTGATACGCAAGCGCCGATTCCCAACTATGGTGTGACGAAGATTAATGCGGCAAATGTCTATGGTGGTGCGGCTCTCGCCCAAGAGGTTGTTTCGGATAAACTCAATGGTGTGGAAATAGATCGCTATGTCCGAGTTGACACTTCAGGACTTTCGTCTTTAGTCGATGCAGTTGGCGGAGTTGAGGTGAATGTACCGAAACGGATGAAGTATGTGGATAAAACCCAAAAGCTGAATATTGATCTCTATGCAGGGCTACAAACTCTCAATGGTGAACAGGCGGAGGGTTTTTCAAGATTTCGTAATGATGAAGAAGGGGATATCGGACGCATTCAACGGCAACAAATTGTATTGAAAGCAATTAAGAGTAAAATTGCTAATCCTGCGGTTGTATTTCGCTTCCCTGAAATCATAGGGGTTATGCAAAAACACATCGATTCCAGTCTTAGTTTTGATGAGATGGTGGCGATCGCGACTTTTAGTGTCAGCTTAAAACCTGAGCAGATCGAGACTAATAGCCTGAAAGGTCGCCCCAGTGAGACGAATGAGTTTCGTTTTAGTTACTGGATTGTTAGCCCTGAGCAAGTTGATCAAGCGATCGCGGGAAAATTTAAAACTAAATAAAAAAACAGCGCCTAGCGCTGTTTTTTATTTGTGCAGCGCGTAGCGCTACTTTTTTTTGATTTGACGGGCCAGGAGGGATTCGAACCCCCGACACCGTGGTCCGTAGCCACGTGCTCTAGTCCACTGAGCTACAAGCCCTTAACTCGCGAATCTAATCATAACATACTCTGCATTTTTGACAAGCGAAAAAATTATCTTTTGTAATTTTTTCTGTAAAGTCCAAATATTTTAAGGCTGCGCGCTGCACCGCCTTAAAATATTTGGGTCTGGGCTATTTGTAAAGCTATATTTGTTCTGCTGTCTTAAATTAGGAATCTAATGTGAAAATTCATAAGTGGGCGATCGCGATATTGTTCTGGGGGTTTGTGTTTAGAGCTACGAGTGCTTTTTTTCTGAATACAGGCTTCGATGAAGCTTATTACTATCTCTATACCCAAAACCTCAACTGGAGCTATTTCGATCATCCGCCGCTAGTTGCGCTGACGACAGGAATTGGGATTTGGCTGACAGGAGCCGTTACCCCGTTTACAATTCGGATTGGTGGTGTTTTACTTTACACAGGCACATTGCTATATAGCTACTTAGCCAGTAGAAGATTATTTGGCGATCGCACCGCGACTTTAACTTTAGGGATTTTGACAACAATTCCAATTTTTCAGATCGCCTTTGGCATTCTTACTCTGCCCGATAACGCCTTGATGTTTTTCTGGTCAGCTTGTTTATATGTGGCGGCAGTTGAGTTTTTTCCGTCAGAGCAGAGTAAATTCTATAAACCCACCTATCGTCTTGCCATCATTGGCTTATTAGTCGGATTAGCTTTTTTAGGTAAATATCATGGTGTGTTACTTGGTGGCGGACTAATTCTATTTTGTTTGCTCAGTTCCCGTCATCGAGCCGCCTTGTTTTCGCCTTGGACGTTGGTTTCTGTAGTGTTGTTTGCGATCGCCATATCGCCCGTCTTATTTTGGAATTATCAGCATCAATTTGCCTCATTTCGATTCCAAGGTAATCGGGCTATCCCATCACAGGGTTACAACCTAGAGCGTCTGCTAGTAACGATTTTACTAGCGCTCGGTTATCTTTTTCCCACTTTCGGAATTCCGATCTGGTGGACAAGTTTTCGCACCGTTGAAGCGTTATGGCAAGATCGTAATCTGGAAATTGATGGTGAAGAAGCCCTTGCCAAAAGTTTATATCGCCATAAACAGTTATTGATTACTTGTCTGTCCATGCCGATTTTCTTTGGATTTACTTTCATGGGCGGATTTATCCAAATTCTCCCGACATGGCATATGCCAGGATTTTTTGGTGCAACGCTTTTGCTCGGCGAAAGGGCGGCTCAGATCCAATTACATCGACCTAAATATATTCGTAATTGGATTTGGGGATCGGGGATGGTGATTTTATCTCTATTGATCGTGGGGCTGCTTCATGTGCATTTAGGTATTGTCCAGAAAGGTGGTGACGCAGCGATCGCGGGTGGTTTTTGGGAAGCAAAAGATGATGCATCGACACAAATGATCGATATTGTGCAGTTACGTCAAGCTTTTATTGATTCACCGATGTTGAAGGCTGAACTCCAAAAAGCAGATTTTGTATTTAGTAATAGCTTTTTTGTCGCGGGTCAAGTGGGCATGGCGATCGAGCCTTTAGGAAAAAAGGTGACTTGCTTTGATGAAGATTTGCGCGGGTTTGCCTATTGGAGTAAAGCCGAAGATTTTGTGGGCAAGACTGCGATTTACATTACTTCGGAACTATTTTTAAAGGACGATCGCTATCCGCAACCATTGGATAAATATAAAGGTTACTTCCAGTCTCTAGAAAAGATCGCCGATGTTCCGCTCAAGCGCGGTGGACAGACAGTACAAATTTTTCCTGTTTATCGTGCTTCACCGATGCTCAAGCCCTATCCACGTCCTTACGGCTAATAGCAAAACTAATTTGCCCTCATCCCCCAACCCCTTCTCCCAGAACGGGAGAAGGGGGGCAATAACTTTTCTGGTTCTCCTCGCCCTTAATGGGAGAGGGGCTAGGGGTGAGGGTTCTAGGAAATTTTGCGTAAGTCCTAACTGAATCTCTATCAAATTCCTGCTTTCACAAAAAGCTGTTCTACGGTCACGGCTAAATCTGGAAATATTTCATCCGTCAATAGCCGATCGCCTCGATACGTTTCAGGTGGGCGATCAGGATAAAACACAGTCAAAGTTTTTCGCATTGGCTCAATAACCCATCTTACTTTTCCCGTTAAGTGTTAAGAGCAGGCAAATAAGGAATAAAGCCTAGTTTTAGGTATAAGGCACTGGATCAGCCTAATTTGGAGGTTAAAAAGGTTTCAGAATAAGGAAAGCAGCAAAATCTACGAAGTTGAAGTAAATCCTCCCAAGTTAGCCCTTTCTTAATAATACCAAGAGCAACAGCAGGAACTTTGCGAGTAGTAAAATGAGACCTTACAAAATTGTGAATGATCCAGAAAATATCTAGGACTCGCTGCAAGCCAACAACCGATTTAGCATAAGTATTTGTGCGACGACGAAAGGCTGATAAATAACGTCTTATTGAACTATTAAAAGCCTCAACATGATTAGCATGAACATCAGATTTTTTCGGTATGTCTGTTGTTTGAGGATGTTCAGGTTTAGGTTTTTCTACCTTTTGCAATTTCCCATGAGCATCGCGTCTTTTGCTACTCTTATTTTTCAGTCTTATAACCAAGCCTTTAGGCAATACTTTAGAAGGACGACCACGTTTGCCAGTCTTTAAAACCTCGTGACAAATATCAAATAGCAATTGACTATATCTTCTCTCTCCATCAGTAAATAGTTGGACATAATCCGTGCTTCTTTCAAACAATTCGGCAACTGTTATCACTGCTTCTAAGAATAATCTCTGCTGTTTTTTTCCATATTTCAATGTCCAAATAAATCGGCTAGCCCTCTCCATCATTACCACTGTCCATCCTTCTGATGCACTTGGCGGCTCATTTTTCTTAACTTTTGTGTATAGCTCATCGCCCTCAATTACTAGTTGTATAAACTCATTCATTAATGCGTATATAAATAGGCTCTCCTGCAAACTTGATAATTTTTCCTCCCAATCCTTAATTGTATTTTTTGAATAGCCAAATGTTCTTGCTGCTGCATTCAATCCCATCCCTTCCATTCTTGCTTTTAGAACCCTGATAATTTCACTTAAAGGCTTTGCTAACCTCGCGATAGTTGTGCCGTAGGTCTCGGAAAAATATGAGCTACACTCTTCACAGATTAACATTTTTCGTTCTCCATTATTTTTCGTTTGATAGCGAGAATGTATCTTTGTTTTTTGGCTATAGCAATGAGGACAACTGTTATTAAATAACAATTCTTCTTTCTCCCGATATGAGCCAAGTTCATTCAACACTTCAATCGAGTTTTGTTTTGATGTTGTCATTGTCTTTGTTACTTTTTTTGGCGCTTCGATTTTAGCATTTGCCTAGCAAAATTCTGACCTTTTCTGAGACTTAGTAGAAGTCCCTCATTTCCTCTAATCCTCTCTCTGTCTTCTTTTTGCCTCCAAATTAGGCTGATCCAGTGCCAGGTATAAAATATAAACAATCATAGAAAGAGCAGGAAAAAAGATGTTGGATTGGTGGGTAAAGAACTTTGCAAACTGCGAATTGGGAGATGAGCGATTAAACAATCGAGCATTTATGATTGGCAAAACATTAAGTGAGGGATTTGGCAAAGCATTTTCAGAAATCTTTACCGTGGGGAAGGAATTAAAAAGAGCTTATGAGTTTTCGGCAACAGCAAAACAGATTTTGTCAATATAATTGAGCCGCACCAGCAGTTCCAAATTCAAAAAGTAGCAAACAATACAGATATAAGTAACTAAATAAATGTAGAGCTTAAAATGTAGCGAAAAAGATGAACCCAGCCAGCCAATGCCACCAACTATCTTGATTTTTAGTCTTTTCTTAGATTT
>JANMFC010000431.1:0-7050 GCA_031377675.1 Pseudanabaena sp. OTE_70b_metabat_355
AGAAACTGATTATTCTGTTGAACCAGAAATTACGATCACTATCGATAAAGAAAAAAAGACCCTCGCGATCGCTGATACAGGGATTGGCATGACGGCGGATGAAGTAAAGAAATATATTAACCAAGTTGCATTTTCTAGCGCTCAAGAATTTGCGACGAAATATGCCAACAGTGGCACGGGCGATCAGCAAATCATTGGTAACTTTGGTTTAGGTTTTTACTCATCGTTTATGGTGGCGAGCAATGTCGAGATTGATACTCGCTCCTACAAAGACGGCGCTGAAGCGGTGCATTGGACTTGCGATGGTTCGACGACTTTTACCCTCGATGATAGCGATCGCGCCACAGTCGGCACAACGATCACCTTGACTTTGCAAGAGGATGCTGAAGAATATCTAGAAGAAGGCTCGATCAAGCGGATGATTCGCAACTATTGCGACTTTATGCCCGTACCGATCAAGCTCAATGATGAGGTGATTAACAAGCAAACAGCTCTCTGGGACAAGTCTCCCAAATCAGTCACCAATGACGAATATCTGGAATTTTATCGTTATCTCTATCCCTACCAAGACGATCCCCTGTTCTGGATTCATCTCAATACTGATTATCCATTTGTGATTAAGGGGATTTTATATTTCCCGAAAATGAAGGCGGATATCGATCCCAATCGCGGACAGATCAAGTTGTACTGCAATCATGTTTTTGTCAGCGACAATTGCGATGATGTGATTCCCAAGTTTTTGATGCCATTGCGCGGGGCGATCGACAGTACCGATATTCCATTGAACGTGTCGCGGAGTTTCTTGCAGGGCGATCCCAAGGTTCGCAAGATTCAAGACTTTATTGCTAAAAAAGTAGGCGATCGCCTTAGTTCCCTCTACAGTGACTCGCGTGAAGAATTTTTGAAATGTTGGCAAGATATCAGCATCTTCATGAAATTTGGCGCGATGAACAGCGACAAGTTTTATCAACAAATCAAAGATATTTTGGTTTATGCCACTACTAGCGAAGATGAGTCGGTCAAGAGCGACAGTGGTAACTACACAACTCTGCAAGCCTATTTGGAACGCAACAAGGAAAAGCACGAAAATCAAGTTTTCTACACTTCCGACCCGATCGCTCAAGGTACTTATGTAGAACTACATAAAAACCAAGGTTTGGAAGTACTGACCTTTGATGCGTTTATCGATAGTCACTTCATCAGCTTCCTCGAACGGGAATTTAAAGATATTAAGTTTGCACGGGTTGATGCCGAAATCGACGATCGCCTCGTTGACAAGGAATCAAATACCGAGATTGTCGATCCAAAAACCAACAAAACCAAGAGCGATCATCTCCAAGATATTTTCCGTGAGGCGTTGAATAAGCCAAAACTGGTAATTCGCACCGAAGCAATTAAATCTGAAGATGCAGCCTCAGCTCCTCCTGCGATCATTTTGCTACCCGAATCAGCACGACGGATGCAAGAGATGATGGCAGCAATGCAACAAAGTTCGGTGAGCTTCCCTGAGGATCATGTGTTGCTGGTAAATACGGCGCATCCACTTATGCAAAAGCTGATTGATCTGGAAAGCAGTCAAATTCTGGTTAGCGGTAAATCGGAATCCCTCGATCTCGCTAATTTGATTTGCGCCCATGTCTACGACTTGGCGCTGATGGCGCAAAAGAGTTTTGATGCGGACAGCATGAAGGGATTCTTGCAGCGATCGAATCAGTTGCTTACTAAGTTGACCAGCAAAATCTAAACCTAAAAAAGAGGCGGTGTAAAAAGCCGCCTTTGTCACAAAATCCTCTTCTTAGTGGCGACTAACTCACGGATGCGAGGTGATTGTAGTCAAGGCAAGGTAAAATTAATTTTAATGGATTGAACTGAATCAAAATGAGATAAATCATGGGAAACGTTGACCAATTAAAAGAAATAGAAAAGGCAGTTAGCCAGTTATCTCCACAAGATTTAAGAGAATTTCGCCATTGGTTTACTGAATTTGATGCCGAAGCATGGGATCAACAATTTGAAAGAGATGTAGCGACAGGTAAGCTGGATAAGTTAGCAGAAAAAGCATTAAAACACTTACGAGAGGGAAACTGCACCAACTTGTGAAACATCGAGCAACTCCTGATTTTTGGCATTATTATCGGCAACTGCCTCCCCATGTTCAAGCCCTTGCTGATAAATGTTTTAATTTATTAAAAGAAGATCCCTATTATCCGTCATTACATTTTAAAAAAGTGGGACGCTTTTGGACAGTTCGAGTTGGCATACATTACAGAGCCATCGCCATTGAAGATGGACAAGATATTGCTTGGTTTTGGATCGGACACCATACCGAATATGACAAAATATTAGGGTGATCGACTAATGATTCCGAGATGGCAAGATTCGCGGCTCGAACAGATATTTCCTTCCCTAAAGACATGGAAGACACTAAGGCAACGAGAACAAGAAAACGCTAAGTCATAAACTTAGACTCTCAAGATTTTTTCAACAACCAAATTTTAACATGAATATTTATGGGAGCAAATCAAAACAGCGATCGCCTGACATAAATTTTTAAATAGATTTTTACAAGTTAGCGATCGCTGGAATGTATGTTAACTCTTTGAAAACAATGTCTATGACTTGGCGCTGATGGAGTAAAAGAGTTTTGATGCAGACAGCATGAAGGGCTTTTTACAGCGATCGCCAGCGAAGTGGACGATTCTGCTTATTTGGGTTCTTGGTTTTATCTAAGCCGAGGTACTTATCAGTTTTCAGTTGATGGAGTAATCTTTCGAGGTGAAGGAATTAGATAGGCGACTACCGCACCACCGACAAAACCAGCGACATTACGGACAATGGGAACCCATTCGCTCGTCCTTGTCACAACTGGTCCCAAGCCAAACGAGATAAATAACATTCCCCAAAGTGGTGTGAAAATTAGCGCCCATTTCCAAGCGAAGATTTCGCCATCTTTGCGCGGATGTCCTGCAAATCCAAAAATAATACCGCCGACAATGGAAGTAATCAGCGTGAGAACCCATTGCTCTTGGGGAATGCCTGGTACGACCGCGCAACCATCGCGATCTAGACAAGTGACGATCGCATCAATGGAAGACAAAATCGACTGATTGTAGCCTTGGTCACGCACATAGAATTGATTGCCATAGCGAGATTGCAATTCAATCCAAAAGCCGCGAGATAGTAAAGGGTAGATCGAATCACCGACACTAAAATTAAGTAAATTGCGTCCCCTTGCATCGGCAACCAACATCACACTCTGATCATCCAGTCCCCAAAAATCTTTGACGGCTCTGCCAGGAGTGCGATCGACTTGAGTTAGTACTCGCAATTTCCATCCTGTCGTCTCTTCAAATTTAGTAATTTTTTGATCGAGTGCTAATTCTTCAGATTCACTAAGAAAACGCCCTAAATCGATGACATTAGTATATTTTTCAGGCAGTAGTTCTGGTGCATCAAAGGCATAAGCGGCGGGAATATTTGTACAGGCGATCGCTAAGGGCATCAGGAATAAGGCGATCGTTAGAGCTATAAATTGCTGGAATTTGCCCTTCAGGAGGCTACTCAAGTTGCTGTTCATGTAGTTTTATATGTAATTTTTTAATAATTTTTTTGTTAAAAGGAGACTTAATATTTCTTAATATCTTAGCAGCAGTATATAGTT
The DNA here is from genome assembly GCA_031377675.1 of Pseudanabaena sp. OTE_70b_metabat_355. GTDB lineage: Bacteria > Cyanobacteriota > Cyanobacteriia > Pseudanabaenales > Pseudanabaenaceae > Pseudanabaena. The sequence continues at coordinate 3,662 of JANMFC010000431.1, forward strand.
AAATTACTCCTTCTCCGTATTATTTCTCATGGCAAGCCCGATTCAGTGGTATCCAGGTCACATCGCCAAAGCTGAAAAGCAGTTGTTAGAACAACTAAAATTGGTGGATGTGGTCATTGAAGTGCGTGATTCACGCATTTTGATGTCTAGTAAACATCCCAAGATTGAAAAATGGGTTGAAGGAAAATCTCACATTTTGGTCTGTAATCGCATTGATGCGATCTCTTCAACCGTGCGATCGCAATGGACGAGATGGTTTACCGAGCAGGATCGCATGGCTTTTTTTACTGATGCTCAGGCGGGTAAGGGCATGGTGGACTTGCTCAAGGCGGCGCAAGTGGCTGGGGAGAAGGTGAACGAACGGCGGCATGGACGCGGAATGCTACCCCGTCCTGTACGAGCGGTTGTAGTGGGCTTTCCAAATGTGGGCAAGTCGGCGCTGATTAATCGATTGCTGAAGAAAAAGGTGGTGGCTAGTGCGAATAAACCTGGGGTGACACGCCAGTTACGCTGGATCAGGATTTCTGATGAGATTGAATTGTTAGATACCCCTGGGGTAATCCCGCCCTTGCTCCACGATCAGGATGCAGCAATGAAGTTGGCGATCTGTGATGATATCGGACAAGCGGCTTATGACAACGTATTAGTGGCGGCGGAAGCCGTGGATTTGCTAATGCAGTTAAATGTGAAATTGGGTAGTCGTTACATTGTTGATCCCGCAACCGTAACTTCGGGTATTGAGTATATTCACGAAGTCGCGGCTTTAAATAAATTTCAAGGTGATCTCGATAAAGTGGCGCGGTTGATTTTATACGATTTTCGTAAGGGTAAGCTAGGGGCGATCGCCTTGGAGTTACCGCCTATTTAATTGGGAATAAGTAGAGGAATGTGGCGATCGCGATTTTTGCGGTAAATCTGAAAATCACTATCTAAAGTAAAAATTAGACTATTGGGATGTAACTCAGACATCCTGACTAACTCCGCATCTGCTAAAGAAACTGGTACTGATTGGTAGCGAGTTAATAGTGCGATTACCACCTCTAACTCAGTATCTAAATCAAACTGAACTACAACATATTTTTGAGTCAGTAATTGAATAAGTGTCTCGCGACCATTTTTCACCCTTTGCAGGAGAAACCAACTTTCTGAAATTACGGCTTCACAAGTTAGCAAGGGAGGCATAATCTGCTTTAACTGTTCTACTACCCAAGTATGATGCTGATCAAAGCGATCAATTAAGGCAATCAAAACTCCTGTATCAACAATTACCTGATTTTTCATTATTGACCATAGCCCTGCATATAATCAAGATTAGTTGAAATATCTCCAGAGCCTTCGCCCGCACCAATCAAAGTTTGAGCAACATCAAAGAAAGACTGAGTATTTGTTGTTAAAGATTTAGTTTTGGCTTCTTGTCTCCTTGTCCAGAGAAACTCCACAAAACTTAAAACCTGTTGCTGATCCTCTGTCGGTAATATTTCGACTGTTTGAAAAATTTGCTCAGATAAAAGAGGCATAACTATCATCTCTATAAGAAATACTACTCAGATTATACAAGTAGTAAATGGTTTCTAAAATTTCTTGCAAACTAAAAGGCAGCGTAAAAAGCCACCCTTTAATTTCAGTTATTTAGGCTACTTCTGTAAACGTCTTAGTTCATCTTGCAGGGATTGCACTTTGTTTTTAAGTTCGTCCACATCCCCCTGTTGTGGCGCATCATTTTCCTCATCATCGATCGCGATCGTGCGTGGGGCATCCTTGCTACTAGGATTTGAAGAGCTTTCACTGATAGGCTTTTGAGAATTACGCACTAGATCATCAACAAATTTCTTGGCTTCGTCAGAGGTCATTTCGCCACGTTCGACTAACTCATCGGCAAGTTTACTAGCTTGAGTCCGCAGTTCGCCAAGGGTTTCGCCAGCCTTTTCCCCCGCGACAGTCGCCAAGCCTAAACCTAGATAAAATGCTTTTTGGACGATGCCACCAAATGGATTCATGACGATTACTCCTAAGTTAATACTTAGTTAATTATAAGCAATTGCTTTCATCTATTTGATTCGTATCACTTGCCGCGCTTAATCAAGAAAACGATTTGTAATATTGGACATAAAAGCAATGTGTTTGCTGACACAAATTTTTTCATGCTGTAAATAATTCGTTGATGATTAAACGGTTTGAGAAGGGAAGCAAAGATGATTCCAATGACCATTAAGTTCAGCTATCCTGAGCAAACTTAAAGCTTTGCTACCATCGCTACTCCAACTCAGCCCTTTCTTTTTCTGGCGATGACCAACGACTAAATCAACACCTTTTTCCATCCGCCCACTACCAATACATTTACCAACTCGCCTGCGACGGTCGTAGTCGATGATCTGTGACTGGTGTTTCTCTAAATAACCAATAAGCTCTTTCAACACTAGAGGTTTCTTAGCAACGACCTTGTGTTTTAGGTAGTTCAAAGCAATGTTCTTATTGTCCCAACCATAATTGAGACAATAAGAACCTGACATGAATTGACTTTTGTTCTTTATTGATGGCAATCATGGACATTAGGTTTCGGACTTTCTTGCATAGGTGATGCCAGTCCAAAATTAAGACAAATGCATCTCCAAAGATAGACGATAGTCTGAGGCGAATCGTTTTTGCGCCATCAGTAATGGCCACAATATTCATGCGCTTGAGTCAACAAGTCTACTTCTATTTCTGGCAATACTTTCTGTCGCATCATCTCTACACCTCCTTCTATATCATGTAGACTTTGTGTGCCTATATCCATTGACACGGGTGTATTTTTGCTGAGGATGTTTCCTTCTTCATCTCGAATCACAAATTCTACTGTTACTTTCATGCTTTTCTAATATTACTTATTATCTACTTCTTGTTATAACCTACTTTTCCATCAACGAATTATTTACAGCAAGATAAATTTTCATTCCTTAGGATAATTTTATTTTCCTCTTCCGTAAAACTTTCAACCGTTGTGCTAGGTAAATTTAGCAACCTATCCAGATAATGGTCTTTGAAATATGGCTATATTGCGATCGCCAAAAGACTATAGAGGGTACTATCGCCTTTTGTCATCATCAAGGGCGATCGCTAACAGAGCCTTGTAGATAAAACAGCGATGGTTCATCCAAAGTCGAGGAAGATAGAAATAGGCGATCTCCTACAAATCGCGATAGATTTCACGGCGATGTCCTATGCGTCTCAGGTTGATGATCTGGCTACTGTCGTCAATATCATACAAAACTCGCCGATTCAAACTTGAAATGCAACGGGTTCTGATGAAGCAAAGAATACTTCGTATGGGGTACGATAGTCAAGAGATTTTCTCGGTCTGTGATTTATAAAATCTACCGCCTTCTGAAAGTCTTCTTCTTTCACGATTT
>JANMFC010000449.1:0-38498 GCA_031377675.1 Pseudanabaena sp. OTE_70b_metabat_355
GGCGAAGCCCGCCCCAACAAATTTGGGTTTTAATTAATTTTCATTCCTTAATTCAAATCATGCCAAATAATCATGCCAAATAATCATGCCAAATATGAGTAGTAATCCCACATCGTATGATCGCATTTACGAAATTGTGCGATTAATTCCTAAGGGACAAGTTGCCACTTATGGACAAATCGCGGAACTAGCAAATTTAGCAGGAAAGGCGCGTGTTGTCGGTTATGCCCTGTATCGTGTGGATTTACAAGGCTTAGACATTCCTTGGCAGCGCGTGGTGAATGTAAAGGGTAAAGTGTCGCTTTCGCCTTTGCGTTTTGGGACGGACTATTTGCAGCGATCGCTACTGGAAGGCGAAGGAATTATTTTTAATGGCACGGATCAAATCGATCTACGAAAATATTTGTGGAAACCAAGTTTGCCAATCGAAGTAGGAGGGTTTCACACCGCGACTCTGTGACCGATCTGATTCGTAAAGGTAAGGATCTGGAGCGCATTGTGCTGGCGAGGGCGGTCAGACAACATTTACAAAATCGAGTTTTGGTATATGGGCGATCGGCAGGTTCGGGTCTAGGTCTGCGAACAGTGGTATTTGATTAGAGAAGCGCACCCTTGGGGTGCGCTTCTCTAAGAAGATTAAGCAGTAACTAGCTCAGGACGCTTGCTGTTGCGAATATCTGTAATCGCCTTAGCATAGTCAGGAGTATTAAATACTGCCGAACCAGCAACAATCGCATTAGCGCCAACTTCCAGAACTTGCCAAGTGTTGCTTGGTTTCAGACCGCCATCAACCTCAATCCAAGGATCAAGTCCGCGATCGTCACACATTTGACGCAACTTGGCGATTTTAGGAATAACGTTAGGAATAAAGCTTTGCCCACCAAATCCAGGGTTAACGCTCATGATCAATACCAAGTCGCAGAGATCAAGTACATACTCAATAAAGCTTAAAGGTGTCGAAGGATTGAGGGAAACACCAGCAAGTTTGCCTAATTCTTTAATTTGGCAAAGATTGCGATGCAAATGAGGACAAGCAGTATGTTCTGCATGGACAGTGATAATGTCTGCTCCCGCCTTAGCGAAGTCAGCAACATATCTCTCTGGCTCAGCAATCATTAAATGTACATCTAAAATTTTGGTTGTAACAGGACGAATTGCTGAAACAACTAGTGGACCGATTGTAATGTTGGGGACAAAGCGTCCATCCATCACGTCAACATGAATCCAATCCGCACCCGCCGCATCAACTGCACGAATGTCGTCACCGAGACGGCTAAAGTCAGCAGACAGGATTGAGGGGGAAATAACTGTGGACTTTTTAGGCATATAATTGATTTACGGGGGGCTTAGCTTAACAAAGATCTAAAAAATAGCAGACAAAGATAGTTTTAACTACAATCTTAATTATTAATTAAATCTAGCAGTTTTGATCGCGACAATTAGAATAAAACCTCTAAGCACCTCGTCAGAATAAAAAATTATGCTCAAAAAACCATCTATTTAGGTTATGATCGATAACTGTCGCGAATTGTATTAAATTTTTAGACTTACCTTACCTCTACATCCCCTGATAGAACCGAAATGGCTAAAAAAAGCATGATCGAGCGCGAAAAAAAGCGCACTAAATTAGCTGAAAAATATGCAGCTAAACTTGAAGCTCTTAAAGAAAAGTTTGCCAGTCCTGAACTGACACAACAACAGAAGGTCGCCGTACATCGCGAAATTCAACAAATTCCTCGTAACGCTAACCCCACTCGCCACCGCAACCGTTGCTGGATGACGGGTCGTCCTCGTGGCTATTACAAAGATTTTGGTTTGTGCCGCAATGTTTTGCGTGAAATGGCGCACCAAGGCTTATTGCCAGGTGTCGTTAAGTCTAGCTGGTAGTTTGATTACTGCTTTATGACTAAACAAATAGGGGTGCGCGGCGAAGCCGCACACCCCTATTTGTTTAGTGAATTGACAAATCCGAAACTTGCAAATTTTGATGATTAGCACGCGCTAACAAATCTTTTTCGCTAGGCAATCTCAGTTTGGATGCTAACTTCAGAAATTCTAATAATTTAATGAAACTAAAAGTGGGATCAGGTAGATAAGTAACCCGTCCATCACGAATAGTCAGCCCATGCCGACCTGATGATGGAAAAGCATGATGCAGATTATGCCAGCCTTCACCTAACGTAAGAAGAGCGACTAATGCATTGTTACGACTGTAATCAGTGGTTGCAAATGGCTGCTCACCGAACAGATGACTAAGCGAGTTCACCGTTTGTACACCGTGAAAAAGTAATGTCGTGCTGAGAAAAAAAGCACCGAGATATTCCAGCCCACCCATCAAATATGAAACTACACCGAGCGCAAGCAAAGGGATAAAGTGTAAACGATCAATCACCCTTAACACGCGATCGCTTTCCACATCATTGGGTAATTTGGTGGGGAAAAAGTTTGATGAAAGCAACCAGATGCCTTGAGACCATAAAAATCCTTTAAGTCCCTGTGATGGTATGTAAGGAGAGTGGGTATCGAGTGCTTGATCGGAATGTTGGTGATGATTCAGATGATGCGCTTTCCACCAACTCGGTCCCATCTGTCCCGCCGAAGCGCCGACAATGCAGCCGAGCCACAGAAATAGCGGCGGAGTCTGATAGCTCTTGTGGGTAAGTAGACGATGGTAGATGCCAGTAGTAGCCAACATCCGAATCAGATACAACCAGACAACCCATGCGATCGCCCCCCATGATAGTCCAGTTGTAAATACTAGTAGCGAGCCAATATGACTGAAGATAATCAATATTGGACCGATTACATAAGAAATTATAGTCAATGGAGAATATTGCCGCATTTATTATCCCGAATTTATTTGTCCTGTGTAATTGTTCTGAAAATAGCGATATTTAGCCTTCGCGCCTCAACTTATAATGACATTAGCTATAGCATTTATCTTAACTGTTGCCTTCGCTACGGAAGTAATGCTGATTTTAACGTCAGATAGGAATTTGTAGAAAGTTCGATTTTTTTAAATCACACTTCTAAACACCAATCTCAATTATCCGTCTATCACCCGCCTAATAACCTATGCCTAGCTTACCAAGCACGATTTATCCCATTGGCGCTTATAACCTTCACGGTTTAGTGTGGCAAACTGATGCTAATACTGGTGCAGATAATGTCCCAAGCGAGAGCAAGCCCTACGCCCTTTGCGTTGATACCTATCAAGGACATTTGCTGAAAATCGATCCCTTTTCGGAAGGTGCAACGGTACTTAATAATTACACCGCCGCGCAGTTTCGTGATGCAACGGGTTTGGCGATCGCGGGTGAGACACTTTGGATTACTAAGGACAATGGCATTTATTACTGCAACATGGTTGATTATGATCTTCAGCCATTTATGGAGCTACCCAACAAAATCGATGGCATTGCCGTATCCGAGGGCGGCGTGTATGTAAGCTCTAGGGAAGTTGGCAAGATTTTTGTATTTGGACGCGCCACGCGCACTTTGCTACGGATTATGGATGCGCCTGGGGCAGGGTTTGAAGCATTGACATTAGTGGGCGAAGAATTGTGGGTCAGCGATCGCACTGAAGAAACTGTATATCGACTCAATGCCAAAACTGGTGAAGTTTTACATCGCGGATTGACCCCATTTCCTAATCCTTTAGGGCTGGGATTTTTAGAGGATGACTTATATATAGTTTATTCAGGAGATGAGAACTATATTCGCGATAATCCTAATGATCTAGATGAGCCATTCTCAGTTTCCCAGCGAGAAAAAACCTTTATTCATCGCCTCAAGTTTGATCAATACCAAGATGGGAAGTTAAACTATACGCTTACCACTGGCTACAAAGTTGAAATGATCTATCTAGAAGAGCTTTCTGCCGAAGAGCCAACTTCTGTCTATAACCTCACATGGCGAGTCGCCTATCCCACGGATAACTATCGCCAAAAATTATTAGCGATCGAGCCAATCGGAATTCCCTTTGAAGAAGAAATTGTCGATGGTCAGCGTGTCGCGGCTTTTAAACTTGGCAATCTTAAGCCAGAAGAATCACGAATGTTTGGGTGGAAAGCAACCCTAGAGATGCACGGTATTAAATACGAACTCAAGGATATTGAAGTGGAATTTGTTCCCGAATTATCTGCTGAAATGCAAAAGCTTTATCTAATTGATGATGATGGGCTGAGTATGGATAATCCGATCATCCAAGCCGCCGCTAGGGACGCAGTGGGCGATGAAACCAATATTTTACGGAAGATGCTCCTAATTCGTGATTATGTCTATGACAAACTCGAGTACCGCGTCACACCGTACATTGCCGCTCCAGAAGAAGTCTTAAGCAGAGGTACAGGCTCTTGTGGAGAGTATGTTGGTTTATTACTAGCGCTCACGAGATTAAATGGCATTGCTTGTCGCACGGTTGGACGTTATAAATGTCCCCATGAGGGCGAATTGATGATGAACATCCCTCTGCATCAATACTATAACCATGTTTGGATTGAGTTCTATATCCCTAGCATCGGTTGGCTACCAATGGAATCTAATCCCGATGATACTGGCTATCGCCCCTATCCAACTCGATGGTTTATGGGATTACCTTGGTATCATGTCGAAATTGGCAAAGGCATCTTTTTTGAGACGATTCAGCCGCAACCCTATTCGATTGGCGAGCTTGCTCTCAATCATGTCAGATTTAAAGTACTAGAAGAAATCTAGCCCGTAGAATCTTTACCAGCTTCTTAGCCGCGCACCACTATTTCTTATCTAAGAAGCTGGTAATTTAACAACAGTTAGAAGATTTGACATATAATCAAGTTAAATTTTGTAAAAAATTCAACTTACACATGACCATTACCCTTGCGCCCGAAACCGTAACTCTTAAATACGAGATTAAGGACATTTCCCTTGCACCTCTAGGCAAACAACGTATTGAATGGGCTAGCCGTGAAATGCCCGTATTGCGTCAGATCGCCGATCGCTTTGCCACTGAAAAGCCTCTTGCTGGTATTCGGATTGCCGCTTGCTGCCACGTTACCACCGAAACTGCCAACTTGGCGATCGCCCTCAAAGCGGCTGGAGCCGATGCAGTTTTGATCGCTAGCAATCCGCTTTCTACCCAAGATGACGTTGCTGCTTCCTTGGTTTATGATCACGGGATTTCAGTATTTGCGATTAAAGGTGAAGATAACGCCACCTATCACCGTCACGTTGAGATGGCTCTTGCTCACCGTCCCCACATCATTGTTGATGACGGTAGTGACGTAACCACAACTTTAGTACTGCACCACGCTGATCAAATTCCTGAGATCATCGGTACTACCGAAGAAACCACCACAGGATTGGTTCGCCTCCACGCCATGTTCCGTGATGGCAAACTGACTTTCCCTGCGATCGCTGTTAATGACGCAGAAACCAAGCATTTCTTTGATAATCGCTACGGTACTGGTCAATCCACCCTCGATGGCATCATCCGCGCTACCAATATCCTCTTGGCTGGCAAGGTAATCGTTGTCGCTGGCTATGGCTGGTGTGGTAAGGGTGTTGCTCTTCGCGCACGCGGTATGGGCGCAAACGTAGTCGTCACCGAAATCAATCCTGTAGCAGCGATCGAGGCGGCTATGGATGGATTTAGTGTTATGACTATGGATGAAGCTGCCAAAATTGGCGATATCTTCATCACGGTAACAGGCAACAAGCACGTCATTCGCCGTGAACATTTTGAAACCATGAAAGATGGTGCGATCGTGGCTAACTCTGGTCACTTCGATCTAGAAATTGACCTTGTTTCCCTGAACGATCTTAGTGATTCTGCTAGCTTTGTCCGCAACTTCACTCAAGAGTATCAACTTAAGACTGGCAAATCGATCATCGTTATCGGTGAAGGTCGTCTAGTTAACCTTGCTGCGGCGGAAGGACATCCTGCTAGTGTCATGGACATGAGCTTTGCTAACCAAGCGCTTGCCTGTGAGTTTCTAGTTAAGAACAAGGGGAACTTACCCGCAGGTGTTGTGCCAATTCCTAAGGCGATCGATCAAGAGATTGCGCGTTTGAAATTGCAAGCAATGGGTATCACGATTGATACTCTCACTCCTGAGCAAGTTCACTATCTCAATTCTTGGACTGAAGGAACATAATCTAAAAAGCAAGGGTAGTGGCAATTCATGAATTGCCACGACCCTTGCACCAAAGAATTAGACATATAAAACCAAAAAATAACGATGCGCGGCTTTGCCGCGCATCGTTATTTTTTGGTTGGAAAGGAGCAATCAAGAGCCTGAGATTAATAAGTTTTTCGCGGACTCTGCATTAACAGGTTTAGAAAATAAATATCCTTGATAAAATTCGCAACCTAGTTGCTTTAACTGTTCCAACTGCTCTTGGGTCTCCACTCCCTCAGCGATCGCTGATATATCTAAACTTTTAGCCAAAGCCAATATTGCGCGAATAATCTCTGTATTCTCTCCATCATCGCCAATTCGCATAATAAAAGAACGATCTATCTTTAATTGATCAATTGGCAGACGATGGAGATAACTTAAAGAAGAATAACCTGTGCCAAAATCATCAATACTTAACTGAATATGTCGGTATTGTAGTTGTTCGATAATTTTGACTGCAAACTCGGCATTCTCCATAATGTCATTTTCTGTAATTTCTAATTTTAAGGAATTTCCCTCAATTCCTGTCTCGTGAAGAATTAAATCAATCTGCTCCAGCAAATTGAAACTCATAAAGTGTTTGACAGATAGATTTACACTAATAGTGAAGGATTTGCTGACTAGTCCTTCGTCCAGCCATTGACGCAACTGGTGACAAGCTTGGCGCAAAATAAATAGGTCAATTGGAATCACGATTCCCGTCTCTTCCGCAATCAAAATAAACTTACTGGGAAACACAATTCCCTGATCGCCTCTATGCCAACGCGCCAGTGCTTCAAATGAGACAATTTGATTTGTGGTTAAATTAATAATTGGTTGATAAAAAGCTTCAAGTTCTTGGCGATCTAGAGCCTGTCGCAGATCGGACTCTATCTGAAAGTTATCGAGAGCGCGGCAGTGCATTCTGGGTTCAAATATTTGATAACAGGCTTTGCCGTTGGCTTTCGCCTGATACATGGCGGTGTCAGCATCGCGCAAAATATGTTCGGGCTGTTTGTAGAGGCTGTTCCCCATCACGATGCCAATACTAACATTTGTAAATATTTGATAGGAACCAATTTGGAAGGGTAGAGATAATTCCAAATTTATATCATGAGCAATATTAATGGCTATAGAGGTATGTTCGAGATCCTGTAGCAAAATCGCAAATTCATCGCCACCAAGACGGCAAAGCGTTGTCCCAGGACGTAAACATAGTTCAATTCGGCGTGCGATCGAAACTAATAACTGATCGCCCACCAAATGTCCTAAAGAATCATTAACCGATTGAAAGCGATCGCAATCTAAAAACAGAACTGCAAATTGATAACTGGACTGCTGATTAACCTGTGGAAGTAACTGCTCCAATCGCTTCATAAACCAAGAGCGATTTGGTAAACCCGTCAAGACATCGTATAGGGATAAATGTAATAGGCGTTCTTGAGCCTGTAAACGCTCGGCAATTTCTTGTTCTAACTGAGCAGTGCGCTGACGCACACGCTGTTCGAGTTCTGCATTTAGTTGACGAATTTCTTTCTGAGCGGATCTTAAACTTAAGTGGGTTTGAATACGCGCTAAAACCTCTTCTAATTGAAACGGCTTGGTAATATAGTCCACACCACCAACGCTAAATGCTTTCACTTTATCGATTACCTCATCCAAGGCACTCAGGAAAATCACGGGAATATCATGAGTTTGTTCATTGGCTTTCAACCGTTGACAAACTTCATAGCCATCAAGGTTTGGCATCATGATATCCAACAAGATGAGGTCAGGCTTAGCCGCTTGAGCCACTGTTAACGCCATCAAACCATCGGTGACACTGCGTACCTTATAGCCTTGCTCGGTCAAAGTTGTTGATAAAAACCGCAAATTATTAGGAGTATCATCAACTATTAATATGTCACCATTTGGTTCTCTAGTCATTAGTTACTCTCTTGCCGATGGTGCTACAGATGAGGATGGACTTAGCAAGGTCAAGAATTGATGGTGCGGGGCAAAGCCCCGCACCACCAATTCTTGACTAGGAGTGAAGTAGCTATTACTCATTAAGATTTCTGCTTTTTTCGAGAGCTTGGCTAGTAATATTCATAATTTGATTGTAGCAAAAGTTGTCCATAAGACTGATTAATGACTGAGATAAAACAATATTACTGGTTGGAATATCTTTAATAAGTTCAAAGATTAGGTCATTATCTGCCAACATAGCGGCTTGATGCAGTTGAGCCGTCCAATCGGGCGGTCTTTCTGGTAAACACACCTTAAGATTGCTTTCTAGTATACTCAAATCGATAGGTCTCTCATTAATGTCATGATAGTTAGAAATTTCAGATTCATATAGATAAATAACCCCCAGATATTTTGCCAATTTATCAAATATAAGGGACTCACGAAATGGCTTCCGCACAAAATCTTCGCAACCTGCGGATAGAATGATCGTCTTCTCTTCTTCTAACGCGCTAGCAGTCAAGGCGATAATTACTGTGGGTTGTCCTTTTAAGGTTGTTTTGATTTGGCGAGTTGCCTCATATCCGTCCATTACGGGCATTCGCATATCCATCCAAATCAAATGAGGCTGCCATTCTTCCCAAATCGCGATCGCCTCCGCTCCATTTTCGGCTTCCCTAATTTGAAAACCCACAGACTCTAATAATTTGACCAGTAAATGCCGACTTTCCCAGCGATCTTCGACAACGAGAATCCGAAACTCTGGCTGGTTTGGGGCTAAGCCAATAATTTGTTTGTTTTGTGAGTCCCTAAATGAGTCGCCAAATACTCGCTCTGGGCTATTTACAGGTATATTAACAGGAAGATTAAGCTCAAAAATACTTCCTTCACCAAGGATACTGCTAACTGTAATTTTTCCTTCCATCAATTGGGCAAATTTAGAACTGATGGATAAACCTAATCCAGTTCCTTCCGATGCTTTTCGACCGATATCAGTTTGCTCAAATGGTTCAAAAATTCTTTCCAATTCGTTGACTGGTATCCCTTCACCACTGTCTTCCACCACAAATATAAGATTGACTTGATCTGCTGTGGTTTTTTGTAAGTTATTTACTTCTACGGATAAAGTTACTGCGCCGCGATTCGTAAATTTAATCGCATTACTTAACAAATTAATTAAAATCTGGCGCAATTTTGGTTCATCGGCGTTAATCCATTGTGGTACTTGAGGCGATCGCTTAAAGTTTAATTGCAAAGCTTGAGTGTTAGCTTTCAGGTAAAACATTTTTTCGAGATTGTCGAGAAATTGATAAAGATCAAAATCGTTAGCATTAACCGAAATTCGACCAGATTCAATTTTGCTCATATCTAAAACATCGTTGATCAATCCCAATAAATGTTCACCACTGTTATGAATAATTTTTAGATAGGAATGATGATTATCATCAGGGCTGATATCTCGCAATATCAATTGGGTAAATCCCAGAATCGAGTTGAGAGGAGTACGGAGTTCGTGACTCATATTTGCTAGAAACAACCTTCTAGCTTTATTTGCCGACTCAGCTATTTGGGTTGATTGTTTAAGTTTTTCTTCTGATTGCTTACGGTCGATCGCGAGGGCGATCGCATTGGCAATCCCTTCAATGGAATGAATATCAGTATCTAAATGGGCTGGAGCCGCGAATAACATTAGCCCGATTACACGCTCTTTTACCATGAGGGGATATCCCTCAATAGCCGCAATCCCCTTGGTCTGTAACCATAATTGATCGTCTTCAGCTACACTTGCAAGAATTTGGTCAGTTAAAAGTGGCTCAAACAGTCCTTGGGCAACAAATAGAATTTTATCTCTGCCAATTAAATTACGCAGGCGATCGCTATCGGTGCTATTAAACTGCCCCGCCGAAGCTTGGGAATCCAATCCATTTCCCAGAGTATTAACTGTCCAAACATGAGCAAAATTTATAGGCAAATGTCGCCATAGAGATTCTACGCAAGCCTGAATTAATTCTTCTAAAGTGCCAGTGTAGATAGAAGCAGAACCGATTTCAGCCAAGAGGATCGATAAATGTACGCGCTCTAAAAGTTCTATTTCAATCTGCTTGCGATCGCTAATATCAAAAATCGCACCATCTAACCACAGTAATTGATTATCTTCCGAAAATATACATTGTCCTTTTTCATAAAACCAATGGATATTTCCCTGAGCATCGATGATTCGATATTCAAAACTATAAGGCTGCCTACAAATTACGCATTCATTAACAATCCGCTCGACCATTTCACGATCTTCGGGATGAATAATGCTTGCCCAACTACGGATTTGATTGTCAAGAAATTCTTCAGCCTGAAAGCCAGTCAGTTCGGCAACGGCTCCGCCTAAAAATTCCATCGTCCAGTTGCGATCGCAAGCGCAACGATAGACAATTCCTGAAAGATTTGCAATTAAACTTTTGAACTTCTCTTCCGATAATTGTGAATTGTTTAATTGGAGATTTGACTGGCGATCGATATCCATAGTAAAAGTTCTTAAGTTAAAAGGAGCAAGGCTATGCTTCGCATAGCCTTGCTCCTTTTGAGGGATCTATTTCAATTTAGTCTTCTGGTTCAATCGTGCTACTTAAACCTTTACTTTGCAGTCCTTCACAATAAAACTCCGCATGTTCTTGGACACAAGTAATCACTAACGCACATCCATCAGCATGTGCTGCCATCATGATATCTACAGATTGAGGTTGAGTAAGTCCAACTACCTCCATTAGGGTTTGGACGACATATTCCATAGAGTTAAAATCATCGTTATGTAATAGCACTCTATATCTTGGTGCAATTTTGCGTATGGTTGTGGGACGAGTAATAGTTTCGGTAGACATAATATTTAGATTGCCTCTAATAAGGACATTTTTTTAGAATATTTTTATGGATTTCGATAACCGATTAGGGATTGGGGGCGATCTCTTTGAGCTTTTACCCTGAGAAAGTAATTCTTAAATGGTTTCTTAAAAGCAAGGCAGTAATTATACCCACAGCGCCCTATTCATATTATAGGGATTATTCCCAAAAATGTGAAGTGTCCAAACAAAAGAAAAATCGCCCACATAGTGGGCGATTTTTCTTTATAAGCTAATTCAGCTTATTTGGCTGCGGGAACCTGATAATATACGTCAGAACCTGAGTCTGGAACGAAAATACAGTCTTTTTGAGAAGTAAAGAAAGATTTCCAAATCGGGACATGGGAAACTCGGTAATATTTGCCTAAAACGGGTTTGATCGCTTCCGTGGCAGTTTTAAGGTGATAGTGGGGAATACCGATGAAAATGTGATGGGCGACATGAGTACCGATATTGTGATGAATATCATTAAAAATGCCGTAGTCACGATCAATTGTCGAAAGCGCTCCCTTCAGGAAATACCAATCTTTGCCGCGATACCAAGGGATATCGGCTTCGGTGTGATGGAGATAGGTGACAAGATCGAGCCACACCACAAAAATAAGGTAAGGAACAATATAAAACTTAAATAGGAATAAGAACCCGTAGGTGAACCCCAACCAAGTTAAAAATCCTACCATCGCGATCCAAAGTGTGGTGCTAGTAATGATATCGGCGGTTTCGGATTCGCGAAACAAATCGTTATTGGGTACGAAATGTGATGCAGTCGTCCGCGCAGGCGATCGCTTAAACAAATAAAGAGGATAGGCAAACAATAGCGCATCAAAGCGAATTAATTTCCCCAGCCAATCCATTTCTTTGTATTGAGTTTCGGTGACGGGATACCAACTCTCATCGGTGTCGATATTGCCAGTATTTTGGTGATGGGTGCGATGACTGATCCGCCAACCGTGATATGGCACAAGGATCGGAATATGGGTAAGATGTCCCACCAAGTTATTTAGCCATTTGCTACGCGAGAAGGAGCCATGTCCGCAGTCATGTCCAACCACAAAGAAAGCCCAAAACATCGTGCCTGTGGCAAGCCAGAAAATCGGATAAAACCACCATGCATTTATATAGACGGCGGCGGCATATAGTCCGACGATAATCGCGGTATCGGCAAAAAAATAGGCGAGCGATCGCCATACATTAGGAGAAAAACATTCCGCAGGGATTGCGGATTTTACATCTTGAAAAGTAAACGGAAGCTCAGTTTGAGATGTCGAAGATGTATCGGTAAGCGGGTTTTCGAGATTAATCCGATGAATAGTCGTAGACGACACGTATATTTCCCTGTTGTTAAGAAAAATTAAGTCAATACTTAAATCTTAGCAGCCACATTAGCTTATTTGTCAAAACCAAAGGTATTGAGTAAAAATGTCCAGCGATCGCCCTTTACTTTAATATAAGCTTGCATTTGTGATATAGCGCTGTGATCCCCATCAAGTTTAGCGTTGGGATTACGAGCCAAAATTTCATATTCAAAAGGATCATGCCAAATCAAATTCCCCGCTCGATGTAATAAACCCAGAGTGATCGCTGCATCAGGGTGTAACTTGGTCACTTCGGCAAAGCTACCTTTGCGGGGTAATTTCGGTAAGATCGATAGGGCTTGCTGTTGCAGTTTTTGCTGTTGTTGCAAGAAAAAATCGACCCTCTGGCGATCGCTATTGTCCAGTAAACCCGTGGGTTCACTGACTAACATCAATGCTTCCGCAGGTTGATCATCGCGTCCCGCTCGTCCAATTTCTTGAATATATTCCGAAAGAGTCAAGGGCGGATGAAAATGTAAGACCCAACGAGTGTCGGGCTTATTAATTCCGCAACTGTGAGACAATATGAAATACAGTCTACCATCTATTAACATGAAAATTATAGGATATGCAAGGGTTTCTTCACGAGAACAAGCTGAGGGGCGATCTATTGAAAATCAGGTAACGCTATTAAAACGAGCGGGGGCTGAAACTGTTCTAGTAGATGTTGAGTCTGCATTTTCTGGTAAAGAGCGTCCACAATTCAATAAATTGATGGATCTAGTTAAAAGTGGCATTGTTCAAAAAGTCATCGTTTGCACACTCGATCGCCTGTCTCGCAATGAAGCAGTGATGTTTGTCGCGTTTGAAGATTTCGAGCGATCGCATTGCCAATTACTAAGCTTAGAAGAGAATTTTGATTTACAAAGTCCAGAGGGTAGATTGCAGGCAGGATTTTCAACACTCATGGCTCGGAATTATTCGGCTCGGTTATCTCAAAAAACAAAACGTGGTCATAAAGCGCATCGTGAGCGCAACGCGCCATACTTTAAATTATTTGGTTATAAAATTCAGGCTGAAAAATATCGGCTTGACCATGACCCATTCTTGTGTCTGCTAGAAAATAAATCTGTGCTGTCCAAAGCGGCGATCGCATCAGATATTTTGGCAATATTCAAAGATTGCAAATCCCTGCGGCGAACACTTCACACGATAAACAGTAAATATGGGCTATCGAGTTTTTCGGACGGGAAAGGTAAAGGTAACAGGGCTGTACGCGATCGCTTTCACTTTTCATCATCGGGACTGCACTCATGGATCACTAACCCAATTTTGCGGGGCCATACTTGCTATAACAGGGGACAACAGCAAAGGCAACACCATAAACATTTATGGGATATCAGGTTGGACACTCATCCTGATGACAAACTAATTTCTGATATTGAATACTGCGAACTTGACCAGATTTTTGATTGGAACAAGACACACCACGGCTTTAACAATTCCCAGAAAATCACTCATGTTTTAACGGGCTTGGTTTATTGCGGTGAATGCGGGCGATCGCATCGGATTACAGGCAGTTTGCAACGGGATAAAATTACCAAATTTTATTATTACCAGTGCCAAAATTACGCGCTTCGTGCCTGTGGACAAAAAACAACTATTCGGGATATTCGGGTTGAAGAAGCGGCGATCTCTAAACTGGTCAAACGTGCGGAAACTATTGCCCAACTTGCCGAAGTTCCTATGCAACTGGTCGAACCTGTCGAACTTAGGGAATTGCGGGGGCAACTTGCAACACTTGAGAATATGGCGGCTAACCCTGCGATCGCACAGGCAATTTTAGAAATCAGGGGACAAATTAATAAGATGCAATATGGCTTAACTGTGGGTATAAAAATTGACAGTGAGCTTAAATCTGTTCTAGTAGAAACTTTTGAAAATCCTAGTTTTTTCGAGACTCTACCAGAACAGGATAAAAAAACGATCTATCGGGCATTGATAGATCGCATTCTTGTTAAGGATGGCCTTGTGATCGGTGTGGATTTAAAGATTTAGTAGCGTTGCTTTCGATTACCTAGACAGCTAGAACAAGGCATATGTATAGATTCCTCATGATGCCCTGTGCCTCCGCACTCATGGCAATCCTCATCAGAATATTCATACCCACACTCGCCAGCACAGTCTAATTTTCCCATTTGTCCACATGGGCAAGTATCCTCAACCAGACCACTCCACTCATTTAAGGCTTTGACTAATTCAGGATCTACATCTCTAACTATGTCATCCCACTCAATCAATACGCCTGTAAATGGTAAGCCGTGCGTATCTGCAAACCATTCCATCATGCAGAACCAATTGTCGAAGCCGTCAGCGATCGCCACTTTATCAAGGCTATCTATATCATTAATCAACTCATCGTTAAGTCGAATAAATCTTGTCTCAATGTCAATTTTTGAAACCTTGATGCAAGTAGCCTCGCCCAGCTTCTCACGCTGGGGCGATCGCTGTTTCCACCACATATAAAGAGTCTCACCCTCCTTGATAGGATTCTTGCGAATACCGCGAATAGTTTGGCGCTTGGAGCCACTAATAATTTTGTCTTTGAAAACTGAGAAAGATAGTCCAGCCATGATTTTTTAAAAAAGTGATTGTTGTTTGGATGTAGCCGTAAATTCTTGAATAGCCTTGTCAACTGCAAGCTCGGCGGCTTTGCTCTGACGCAAAATATCCATACTGCGCTCGGATTTGAAATACTGCTTTTGCAGCGATCGCATTTCTGCAACTTTGTTAATGAAATCTTCGCAATCTTCTTTAGTGATAACCATTACTCGTACCTCAAATAGTCACATTCACCAGCACAATCTAAATCTGTCATGCGTCCACATAGACAAGGATTTGCCATGATTGCCGCTTGTTCGCACTCATTCCAATCTGGACAATCACCGGGGTAATAGTAATAGGGAATATCACCCATATCACCGCGAGTTTTGCAAGGCTTACCAGTGATAGGGCAAAGGGCATATCTGTGAACTTGTTGAGTCAAAATTCCTGTAATTAAATTCATGATTTTCTACTTTGATAAACAGCTAAACAGTCGGCGCATAAATCTTTGGTGATGATGATTGATTTACCCTTGCCACGGCGGCAAACATAGGTAGTACCAACAGTTTTGACGTGGCGATCGCACATGGGGCGATCGCAACTTCCGAACTGAGGATTGATGAATCTTTCAGAAAGAATGCCATCACATAGCTTTGTTTCAGGCATTCCGCAGATATAACAACTCATGATTTCACCTGTAATTTTTTAACCCATTTATTCCAATACTCTGATGTGTAAGGCTTTAAACTACAGCTTTCACAAACAGCAAAATTAAAATCTACACCTTCGGAAACGATCCCTTCTAATGTGTAAGCTTGGCAATTTACAATCCACTTTTTGCAGTGGTCGCAGCGTTCTCTCATGATTTCACCTGTAATTTTAAAATTTCTCTCTCAACCTTGCGGAGTTCTTGCCCTGCACGATGTTGGGCAATCGCTGAAATATGCGCCTCTTTACCAAACTCACCAATGTATTTGGATTTGTTACCATCCCATTCAGGGCGTTGCGTTGTGCATTTCCAGACCGCTTGCTTGAATTTTTTGCCAGAAACTTGACCGCAATTTATCCAAATGCCATCGGCACAAGCGCCTGAGTTAATCAATTGTTCGCGGCGTTCTAGTAGGAACTGATAGCGATCATTTCTCTCTACCAGAACAGATACAGATCCTTCATCCATGCGGAGATTAGCAACGGATTTACTGGGTTCTGTTGCGATCGCAACCTCAAAAAGTGGCAATTCGGCAGCATCGATGTTAGAAACAGGATCTACTTTTTCCCACCATTGCTTATTTGTAATGTGAAATTTTGTATATCCATCTGAGTCCGTCTCACCATCCCAAATCACCTTGATATTGATGTCATCTATATCCGTGATAATGCCAATAGTTAGCTCATACCTCAGATTAGTTTTGTAGCCATCCCTAAAACGGATGCGATCGCCTACATTGAAGCCATCAATATAGGATTTATCGATAACTGGATCTTTAGCGATCTCAACGGGCTTGAAATTAGCAGTAATCCCTAAAATTGCCTCTCCACTAATTGAGATCGGTAAATCTTGTTCTGGTAGAGAATTATCAACAGATTTACTTTCTACTAGAACGGCTTTACGAATTGGCTGTACAGCATTACCTAAACTGCTTAGAGCTTCGGCAAATTCCAAGGGGCGATCGCCAAAGTAGAAAATAGTTTGATCGAAATTATTACTACTTCTAGGTTTACCCGCCAAATACTCAAGTTCTGAATAGGGATTATAAAAGCCAATACGTTTTGATGGATGCACATAGGCTGTGCAAGCATCCATGCACTTATGAAACCATTTAGCACTTGTCGAACTATTCATCAGTAGCAATGTTTCGCCAATGTGGATATACGAAAGAATTTTGTCGATAATTCCATCACTTGCAAGTTTTCTGTATGGAGGGTTGCACCATTTACGCTTAAACCTAGACCAGTCCTTAGATAAAGCATTGTCTTCTTTAGTCCAGAATGTCTCGGCTCTAACTGTCCTTTGCGCGATCGCATTAGAGAAAGCGTCAAGGTCAAAACCTGCTAAAAAATCTCGGCATAAATCCAAAACATAGGCTGGTGTATAGCACTCGTTACCCTTTTCGTTGTCTGGGATTTCGCAATCAAAAGGTAATTCGATTTGAGATTTTAAATACTCTTCCCTAGCCTTAGCGATCGCTGCTTCCTCTTCAGCAAGAAGTTCTTCCTCTGATTTTTTAGACTTAGGAGAATAATTAGGATCGCAATGATGCAATTTTTCTATTGATACTTTGGCTTGCCGATCGCCACCAACATTCACAAGGGCTTTACCCCTAGAGATTGTGGTGATAATGCCTATATTGTCGGGATTGTCTTGATAGACGCGATCGCCAACTTTAAATCCTTGTTCTGGTAGAGATTTAGAAACTTCTTTTTCTACTAGAACAGGTGCGCGATCAATAATCTGGCAATCATCGGGATTGCAAACTGAAAACTTGCCACTATTAAGCTCTAATTTCCAAGCACCGTTATTATTTAAGCCAGTAAATACCCCTTCAGAAATCAGCGAATCAAGGTGATAACTACCATCTTTAGGGTTTAGATTTTCTCTAATGCGATCGCCAACATTGGGAACTATAGGAAGCTCAACCTGTATTAATCGATCATCTTTACCATGCCCTGCGAGTATAGTCATTCGATCACCTTCAAAGCACCAATACTGCAAGGGAACTGGAATAAATTCCCTTTGATTTCAAGCTCTACAACTGCTAGTGTGATGTTCGCAAACTCTTTAAAGTTAATAATTTTCGCAGTTTTGCCTTTGAAAAATAAATCTGAACGCACCGTGCAACCTTCCACTAATTCAGGTTTACACTTAAGTTTTTTAAGTTCTACTAGAACAGCGATCGCTTCTTCCACTTTTGGATCAATTGCGGCGATCGCTTTTGGCAATTCCCTACTAGAACAATCTTGAATAGGGAGCGAAAAAATATCTAACTGCATCATTTCCCACCTCTCTTTAACATTTCACGAATTTTCGCAAGATTGGCAAGTGCAACATCAGGCGGTGCAACTTCCACAATTTCAGGCACAAACAACGGGGGCGGCGGTGGAGATACTGGCGGCTTAAACTTGGCTTCCCACTTTTCCCAATCATCAGCTTTGAATCTGGCAAAATATGCAGTGCGATCGCGTGGTTCAAACTGCATCGACTTTAAAATAAAATCTTCAAGCGCACGGCGGCAAGAATCACCACCAATAGAGGCGATCGCTTTTATTGGTGACTCTTTATCTTTCGATTCATCAACTGGCTTTAAATCGCATTTATCAGCATCATCAAATTTTGAATCTTCAGAGGCGATCGCAACTTGTGAATTTTCTGAATTTGCATTTTCAAAAAAAACAAAATCATCAGATCGATCTTGTAAAAGCTTGAAAGAGGATGAAGAAGTATGAGGAGTTGTAGAATCATTACCCTGATTGACTTCTAGCGGCTGTTCGCGACATTCCTGACGCTTCGGCGACATTCCTGACGCTTCGGCGACAACCTTGTCACTTAAACGACAGCTTTGACGCTTGGCGACAACCTTGTCACTTGGCGACAGCCTTGTCGCCGTTTTCGTTGTAATTTTGGATTTCATTACCTGCCAATCGATTAGATCGGATTCATTAAGCGCGTGCAATGCTCTCTGAATTGTGCGGCGGCTAAACCCTAATTGCTCAGATAAAACAGCCGTTTCAATCTCCAACTTGCGATCGCCAAAAGGATCGAGAGTTCTTAGATATAGGTAAAGCTTTAGCTCTGCGTAGGTAAGCTCTGGCAGGGCTACAACCTCTTCACTGGTGATGCGTAAATGTTTCTCACTCATGCCTTTGTCCTCCTGCCAAATCTAGGAAGTGATAAAGGCTTGCGATTTTTATAGTTTGGCTGTGAAACTAAGCTTGCATAGCTTTGAGCCACTCGTATACCATGCGATCGCAGTAATCTCAGATACTCTAAATAATTCTCTTCACTGAGAGAAAATTCAATAATTTGCGTCATTATTATTAATCTGAATAAAGTTTGAGTCCCGTAGTTAGCGCTACGGGCTTTTTTATGGATAGTTGATCGAATTCACGGAAAGGACATCAGAAAATTGACCAACTCCTTTACGGAATTGATCGGCTTTTTCTGCACTGCCAAACGCAAAATATTTAATAAATCCAATCGTTCTAGGGAAAATCTGATATGTTTCCCCCCCTAAACTCTGGGCAAATTCATCTACATCATGAGAAGAATTCACAATCAATACAGACACGCCTCTAGGCGCTAAGCTTTTCATGCACATGATTATCACGAGTAATTGTGTGTACGGTAGCCATTGATTCAGAGTCAATGGCTACCATTTTGATACGGACTAATCGGTTAAATTCAAGGCGATCGCACGGCGAGCAGATTGCACTAGATGCGATCGCTAAACTCCATTCAACACAAACAGCATCGGCGGCTCGGTTGAATTTCTCGGCGGAACTACGCAGCAGTTGAGATATTTGCATCACGCATACCTCTAATAATGAAATCCTCCAGAACTTCACAAAACTCTCTATCTGTCTCAGCCGCAACGATCAACATCTTGCGCTTCAAGTTCTTGTTAATGGCTGTGGTAGTCTTTTCTCTCTTGTTCATAGTTATTAATCAATTTATTAATATCAATAAATTGATTGTAATCGGTAAACGTGAAAAAGTCTATACGTTTTGGTAAAATATTTTTCATGGATAAAAACTTTCGCGATCGCTTTGCAAAATCAGTACGAGAGCTAAGAGGTGAGCGATCGCAGGGTGAATTTGCAAAGGCTTTAGGATGTAGCCAAGCAACGATTACAGGCTGGGAGAAGGGGCAAAATATTCCTAATCTCGAAAACTTAGAGAAGCTTGCAGAATTAGCTAATCAATTGCCAGAGGAGTTTTTAGCTAATTTGTACGGGCGGCAGATATCAACGGCTGCGGCTCCGATACTGACTGATGCGATCGCGACAATGACTTGTATAGAAGTTTCACAAGTGACAATGGCGATTGCTAACCGATTGGCGCAAGGTGAGCATTAAAAAAGCTCCTATTTCTAGGAGCCTGACGGGTGTAAATATTTACAGTGCTAGAACTCAGGGCATAACTCTGTGATATATGCCTGTAATTCTAGAAGCTGATCATAAGTCAGTGTATCAGCAATTCTTTTAGCAGATTCCAAGCCTTCAACCCGATCGCAATCTTGATTTGATAGATGTTTAACGATCGCATCTTGACGGGCTTTAGCAGCTAATAAATCCTCATCTGCGATCTCCACGGGCTTTTTAATATCATCAGCAATGAACTGAATAGAAGGGGCGCTTTGTTCTGGTAGAGAAGTTTCTACAGGTGCGATCGCCTTTTGTTCTAGTAGGGAATCGCATTTAGATTTCTTAGAGGCTTGCACTCTGCCATCTTTGCCCTTACGTTGCACTGTCGCTGCGATCGCATCTTTAGCAATCAATTCACTGCGAACCTTACCAACCAAGGGGGCTGATACACCGCAATGATCGGCAATCGCGCGATCGCTCATTTGTTGCCATTCAGTATCTAAAAGAATGGACTTCACGCGATTATTTTTATCTTCGCGACTCAATGGCAGACCGTGAAACTTATTGCTTGCAAAGCTTTCAAAGATTGCATCGCGCAAACTTCCGCTTTTTACTTCCGCAAAAATCTCAACACCTGCGACAATTGCCGCCATGATCCTATGGTGTCCATCGCTAGGATAAGCCCCGTCGTTTGATTCATAAATCACGATGTCCGATCGTGTCCAATCCCATAGATCGACTTTCATCATTTCAGAATACTCTTCAATCTTGGAAAGAGACTCTGTGCGGGTTTGAGTGCCTTTATCAAGGATTATCAGCGTAGGATTAATCCACTCGCGGCGATCAATTTGGGGGGCTTCGGCAATTGAAACTAATTCCAATTGCTCGGCAACTTTGGAGATTTCAACAGATGCGATCGCAACTTCGATAATTTCAGCAACTTCCACAACATCTTCGTTCTGTGCAATCTCAAATGGTGGCAAAGTTTTAATACCACGGCGATCAATATTGGCTAAGCAATGATTAGCAAAGGCAATCTTTTCGGAATTTTTGCGCTTGTTGGAATCATCTTTACCTGCAAATTCTTCCCACCATCCCATCAGTCTAGGCGCTTTGGTTTTCCCCAAACCCTGACAAATAATCTCGAAATTGCCTGTGCAGTGCCTCCCGTAAGAGACCTTAATCTCTCCAAATTCTGCCGATGCTTTGCAGATATAGAAGTTAAAGGTGTCTGTACCGCGCTTGTCTCCATCCTGCTCAAAAATTGTGAATACTTTGTTTTCAGAAACATCTAAGCAGATGAATTGCTTAAAGTTCGCATGGTTGTTCGATTCAGGCTCCCCATCAGTTTCACGAACCGCCCATTTATCAAGCCCAAAAACATAAAATTTAGCCCAATTGCTAGAGTGGCTATCGCTTCCAGAAATGTACTCGATATTCATAATCTTAATCTCACTGTAAATATTTACACCCATATTATAAACCCTAATAAGTATTAAAAGCAATACCTAATAGGGTTTAATTAGCCAAAAAAAAATTAAGCTATAAAGTAACTAGAGCGCCATTCAACCGCATGAATGAATTGCACATTAGCCGCTTTAGCCGCTTCTTCATCTTCATCACGATCGCCTACAAAGATGACCTCATTCTCTGTAAACGGATCTAAATACAAGAACATAGCAACTTCAATCATTCCACCGCTTGGCTTGCGAAAAGGACTGCAATCTTTGTATCTCTCGGAATAGTTTCTACAACTAGAGAAAAATTTATCACCTTCATTCCAACCATCTACACCGTAGCAAATTTTCCCTTCATAATCAGGACAAAAAAGAATCTCTGCGATTTTGACATCTGATTCACAAGCCAACTCAAGGGTATATGCTTGTTCTTTAATGCAATCTTCTAGCGATTTTTTGCCAGCCGCCACACCGCCTTGATTGCTTGCGCCGATGATCGTAAAGCCCTTAGAGATAAACCGTTTCATCGCTGCGATCGCACTGGGGATGAGTTTTTGATCGCGTGGAGAATTGATAAATCCCGAAGTCAGTTCAAGATTATCAAAATCAGCGCCGCCATTGACGCGGATCGTTCCGTCCATATCAAGAACTAATAGCTTAGTCATTTGATTCACTGTAAATATTTACACCTATAGTATAATCCCTATTGAGTATTAATACAATACCTGTTAGGGTTTGTAGATAAACTCTATTAGAGATTGAAACATGGACACAAAAGCTAGCGATCGCATTGCCGAACAAACAGAAACTATGGTGCAGTTTGCCGATCTTCCCGATCGCCTTATCAGAATTGCCGAATTTATGGAAAAAGATTCTAAATCCCAAAAAGACA
Organism: Pseudanabaena sp. OTE_70b_metabat_355; assembly: GCA_031377675.1. Classification (GTDB taxonomy): domain Bacteria; phylum Cyanobacteriota; class Cyanobacteriia; order Pseudanabaenales; family Pseudanabaenaceae; genus Pseudanabaena. The sequence continues at coordinate 22,306 of JANMFC010000449.1, forward strand.
TAATCGCGATTGCTAAATTTCTACAAGGAGATGCACGAGACCTGCTTAATCCTCTGTACTTGGGTGCGATCGCAGTATTTGACTTGCTTTGCTCAAATCAATATCTCTCGTACGATGAGATAGCCGCCAAATCGGGTCGCAGCAAGCAAACTGCACAACAAACTATCAATGCTCTTCGTCGGGGTGGACTTGACTTAGAAGAGTCGCCTGCTAGGGGATATCGCGCCCGAACTGGTCGCCCTCGCATTGGGAAAAAGCCTAAGCGATAGATTTTGCATACCAAGTTAGGGGCGCATTTTGAATATTTCCTACAGTGCGCTTAGATTGGAGCAAAAAAAACAGCGATCGGCTACCCGATCGCTGCACTGGCAAATATTCAAAATGCGCTCTAAAAAATACGAAGTTTTGCAATCACTGAGATTTCACAATCAACAGCAATTAATAATTCATTGAAACTTTCTAAATTTGGATTTTGCAAACCATCGAACCACGCCCGAACTTTAGAATTTCTAGACCTATGCTTATAACCGTTTTTTGATTCATATTCATTACACAATCTCGCTAGCCAATTCTCGCCCCAAAGCTCTTGAGCGCGTGATTTAATAGCATCTAATTGTTTAGCAGCAAGTATTTGAGCGGGGGTTAAAGTTTCTACAGGTTTTTCTAGGGTCATCATAAATTTGTCGAATTTTGTACAAGAAATATTATAAGCGTTTAAGGGGATTGGCTAGCCAATCCCCAAATATTCGATTATTTATTTTGTTTAGCAAGCCAATCTTCACGGCTTATAGTGCCTTGCGACTGTGGTTTAGGGTTTTGAGGGCTTGAATTTGAATTACTGCGATTGCTTGCAGTATTAGCATCATCATCATCGTCGGCGGTAATGCTCAAAATTGCACAGATTGAATATCTACGCGCATAGGTAATTGCCGAGCCAAATTTTTGAGGGTCTGCGATATCTGGCAAAGGATGAGAGCCGCTAATCGATTCACCAGATTCATGATAGATAGTGGTTACTAATGCATTTGGACTTGCAGATAGAGTCTGAACAATTAATAAACCATTTTTAGAGAGCGCACCTTCTACAGCATCAAGCAAACCATCAAGGCTTAGATACTTGGATTTAAAGAATGGATTAGAAGCATCTTTTTTGATTGGCTTAAATTCAGATTTAGCTTTTAATAATGCAACGATTAGATTATTCATTGTTCTGGTAGGGGAATAAAGATTTTGTTCTGGTAGAGAAGATTTGAACGGGGCGGCTAACTCCCCATTGAGCCGATTAGAAATTAGAAATCATCCTCATAATTAGGATCGCAATCTTCGGGCTGTGGATCGGGCTTTGGTGCTTGTGAATCAAGCCAAGCTTCGTAGTCACAATCTTGAGTGTAGAGTTGCCATTGCTCGTCATTCCAAGAGCAGAGATTTTCAAAAATTGAATCAGACATGATAAACTCCGAAGTAATAAAAATTTGAGCCGTCTTGAAATGAGCCTTTTAGCGCCATACTCAGGGCGGTTTTTTATAGTCTTGCAAGTTTGCGCTTGACCTCAGCTACTGGCATTTCAACCACTTTCGAGCCGTGTAGCTCCTTATCGATGCATTGACCAAAAAATGTAGCCAATTCATCTTTGAGGGTAGATAGATTGCGGATCTTGACCTCAAACGGCGACTTCAAACGCTTGGATAAACGAGACTCGCAATTAGTCCCGTATTGATCCAACTCTTGAAACTTGTATCTCGCAAAATCAGCAAATCTATCTGCTTGACTGCTATTTGGGAAGCCGAAATAGTAGGACATGATCGACTGAGTTGATTTAAAAAGCTTTCCATCCTTGTAACTAAGAATTGATTCCATCACATAGCCAATACGCTGTGATTGACAACACTCATGGACTGTATAGGTTTTCTCGTGAGTGCGAGTCTTCAACTCAGTAGTGGAAGTGGTAGAAGAGATAATCTTGAAAGTAATCATTTGAATTGCTCCTGAATAAAATTTGAGTTGACTCCAATTCACATAGCCAATTGGTAAAGGCGATCGCACCTATGCTTGGCTCTGGAAAACTCTGAAGTTTTAATTTATTTGGTTGTATACCAATTGTATCAGATATCTGATACAATAGCAAGCATTTTATACTACAAATTTAAAGTAATTTTCTAGGCGATCGCAAAAAAAAGGGTGAGGTAAAACCCCACCCCCCCCCAAAAAAAACTAGAAGAGAGACGACTGAACAGCGACAGGCACAAATGAGAACCAACCGCCCCCACAGGCAACAAAACCCCACCCGCGAGGCACACCAAACGGGGCAAAAACAAAGCAGGGAACACCTGAGCCGACCGCAAAGGCAAGTGAAGCCCACGAACCAGACCCAGACCCACAGAAACAACGGGAAGAAGTGGCAGAGGGCGACAAACCAACGGGGCAAGGGGAAGAAGGGAAGGAAACCAACACACCGCCGCCAGTGGCAACCGCACGAACAAACGCCACTGAACGGGCGGCAAACGCGCCCCGACCAACGCCAAACGAAGAAACGGAAAACACCCGCGCCGATGGAAAACAACCACGGAAAAACGAGTCAACACCCGCCGCACAGCCAACCACCACAGAGCAGGAAACCGCCGCCGCAACTGAACTGGCAACCGCAGGAACTGACGAGCGCGAACCACTGAAGCCAACAACGGGCGCGGAAGACAAAGCCGAAACAAGGGAAGCAGGAACCACGAGAACCACCTGAGAAACTAGTAACTAGTGTAGCAGAAAACTGGCACAAAGTCAAGCAGAAAAGCAAGCAGAAAAGCAAGCGAAAGAAGGGGCGCGACAGCGCCCTAAGCAACTCGAGCCACCGCCAGCCAAGCCGAACCGAGAGGCAACCACGGCGAAACGGGACCACCACTGACCGAGAGACAGGCAGACACATGCACATTCATTCCACATTCACCACACAAAAATAAATCAGCTTTGCTGTCAATTTCTCTTTCCGATCGGGCGCATAACACACCGCTATAAAACAGCACACTAAGTCAATGCCCAAGAAAAAAACCGCGTAGCGTCAATAGCTCCACGGGCTTGACAGTGTAGCTATACTCATAACTCCCGTGAAGCGCCCCAGAAAACAAAAGTTTAGTCAATTCAGATCGAGGGGTTTGGGGAAACTTCCCCAATTAAATATCGGCATTTTGCCCTAATAAAATAAAAGTTTAGTCAATATTTCTTTGTTGGCTTATACCTTCTGTTGGGTTTATACCTTAGAAAAAGCGATCGCTATTCACCGATAAACTTTCTCTGCAATCTTGAGGTGGGGCGATCGCTCTACCGATCTTCCGTGCCTTTGTCATGGTGCGATTTTGAAAACTCTACTCAGTCCTTAAAAGTTTTTCAAATCGCACGATGACAGCACATCCAAACACGAAGTAACAATATTCTTTCTATATGCATATGGGTACAAAGCGATCGCCTAAATTTTCCACTAGAACAATTATTTTAATTCCCTACCAGAACGAAGCTTATCAATTAATCCTGTGGCGATCGCATTTTCGAGATAGGCAATTGTCGCACGATTGATTATTGATGCCATTGGTTCACCTGTGAGATCGGATATCTCAGAAATTAACGCTGACCATTTTTCAGGAAGAGAAATATTAAAAGCCTTGCTAGCCATATACAAACCTGTATTAAATTCCTATGAGTTTAGCACTGTATAGGTTTCATAGCGATCGCATAGAATTTTAATACAATTTAAATACATATTAGTCTTGACATTGATACAAAACTGTATTAAATTTCTATGTCATGAGCTACATCATGAGAAATAAATAGTTACCTCACGGGCTAGGCCATGACCCAAATTCAAATAGAGCAGTCGCTATCCAAGTGGGCGATCGTTTTAGAAATACCGTATTCAACACTTGGCAAATGGACTTACGCGATGGGACTATCTGCACCCTTCGATAATTCCAAAATGATTATGGCTCTTTCCTACGGGCTAGGCGCTGCCGAACGTGCTAGAGGAGCCGCCAAACAAAACGCTGATACTAACATTCAAAATATAGAGAGGGCGATGAAATGGCTGTAATTAATGAAGAAGCGAAAAATGCTGCTTCTGAACCTAAAAAGACTCGTAAGCCTATTAATAAGCAAAGCGTTGCGATGACTGCTGACGAACTGAAACAGCAAACAGTGGATCAAATTGGAGTGCTTGCAGCATCGGTATCTAAGCCAATGATGGAGGCTGTCAAACGAACTGCTTCACAAAAAATCATGCTTGAGACAGTTCAGGCTATTCCCGATATTTTGGCAGATGCTGACGCAGGGTTAGCGGATTTTTTCGGTTCCTTCGACTGCGAGATGCTGGCTTTCGATTTGACGATGAACCAGTTGCCCGAATCGGCACAACTAGCGCTCAAAGCGGCATAAACAACATGGATTACTACCCTTCCGATACAGGCGATCGCCCGATCGCTCCGCAACAACAAAATACACCTGCGCCGATCGCGCTGTATCAGGGCGGTTATCGGTGGGTAAACCCTAAAGTTATCTTTGGTGTCGTTGCGGGCGCTAGTTTGTTAATCATTGGCGCGATCGCTATGCGTAGCACTGCTATTAATGCTGATACACCAATCAAAATCGAAGCCTTGAGTGAGCCTCAAATCTCCAAAGAATCAGTTGATAATTTCATTTTAGAAGGCTCGACTGATGATTTAAAAAAACTTCGATTTGCGACTACCTTAAGAATTACTAGCGATCAATTGGCTCTCAAACATCAGAGAGCCAAACAGATTAAAGATTATGCGCTAAAGCATCTTGTGGATAAAAATAGCCCTTGCTATCGCAGTCCGTCAAAACATAAATGTTATATCTCAATATTTGCAACTGAGCAGATAGAGAGATATAGAGAGGCTTATAGCCTCCAAAAGTGGCAGTTAGCTCTAGCAACTTTAGGGGAGATTGAAGCTGCCCACATCGCATGGACGGGCATAAATGATTTACCTGTAGAGGGTGACGCAACTGCACTGGCGATCGAGAATGAATTGAAAGCAATGGTCAATAACCAGAAAGTATCAGCTAACGTAATGGCGGCTGAAATGAGGGCTAAACCATGAGTAAGATATTTGCTTACGGATTATCCTTTGTGTCTAGCTGCCTTGCCACGGCTGTATTAGCGGCTCCCATGCCCTATGTGATTCAGAGCCAAAGCGAACTAGGTCAAGTACTGCAAAAATACGCGATCGATCGCCAATCCGTAGAACTCAATCATCGATCCTATAACAATCCTGTTTTGATGGGATTAGCAGGATTAGGGGCTTTACTTTCTTTTGGGCTTTGTCTTAAAGAATTAAGCGACAAGCCTTTGATCGATGTGCCTGTTCGGTCTGTTCAGCAGCCATCCTTCAGCATTTCAAATATTAATAAAGTTGAGGTGCGATCGGGTGAAGCAGTGCAACAAACCAAACGGGATTATACCCCTGACTCAATCGATAAAAATACAGATCCTTATGCTTGGATCAAAACCTTGCATGAAGTAAATTGTTTACTAATTTATGGGCGACAAGGGGCTGGTAAGACTACTTTTATTGAACATGAAATAGAAGCTAGGCAAGCATTGGGTCATCAAATCTTAGTGTTTGATTCTCATCGTGAGTTTGGAGCATGGGAAGGTTTAGAAGTAGTCGGCGATGGAATGGATTATGAAGCGATCAATGCTGAGTTATCCAATGTCAACTCATTGATTAAAGCTAGATACAAGCAGAGAGCGACTATTAAAGGCTTTAATCCTCAACCCATGACCATTATTTGCGAAGAATTTACAGACTGGGCGGTTAAGTGTCAATCATCTGATGAGTTCTTTTTGTCCTCCCTCAAGGATTGCCGCAAAGTCAGAATCCATGTGATTTATGTTGCTCACGCCCGAACGATGGGAGTCTTGACCAAGAAAACTGGTATGTCAGTAATGTTTGAAGATGGCTCTACTAAGCTTGAAATACTTGGTAAGCCTGATGCTTTAGGTAAAACGATTCCTAGCGGGTTTGCTGATTTATATAGTAATCCTGATGATCCTAAAAAGGCTTTGCGGGTTGCTATTCCCGATCTATCAAAGAAAGAATCAACCGAAATTGATGATTTGTTTGAGGATGAAATCAAAGACAACGTTATTCTATTAAGGAGAAAACAACATGAGCGGAATGGTTCGATACGCTAATCCAGTGCAAGGTGAGCGCGATCGCGATGGCGATCATATTGTAGATGGCAGAAACTCTAGCAGCGCCCCTATCTATGAAATTGATTTATCTAAAGCAACATCAGTCTTTGGGTACGGTCGGCTCACTTTATCCATGCTTAGATGGCAGTTTATTGCCTTTAGCTGTTTCACTTTGTTTGTTTGGTTTGTCTTGCGCCCAATCGTCTTCACCGCTCCCGTAGCATTGTTTACGAATAAGCCTAGAGTTCTCACTGAAAAAGAAGCTGGCAGTGAATTGGGTGCGGCTACCAATAACTTCACCGTGGGCGTTCGTACATTCTTAGGAAGCGCGGCTGAAGGTGTCCAGGAACGCCAAATTAAGGATAGTGAAGGCAAGGGCGATCGCCGTCCTGCCGAGGGCTTTATCCCTAAAACTACAGTTGTATTTACAAAGAATTAATTATAAAAAACCATGCCTAAAACAACGATCACCTCTTGGCTAATACTTGTCGTGGTGATCGTTGTTTTTGCTGCTGATATGACAAAAACTGGCTACTGGGAATTTACTTTAGTCGATGATATTAAAAAGATTATCCCTAATTCAGTACCTCCGCAATTTGCCAAAGTGCTGCAAGGTGATACAACGGATTGCTTAACTAAACCCGCGCAAACAAAGCCCGTGAGCCTTGCACAAATCAGAACTTTAAGACAGCTAATAGATAAAAAAGAAGCGCCTGATGTATTAGGCAATGCATTCTGTGAGACTGCAAAAGGATGGAAGTACTTCACGGAATCAGGGAAAGAATTAAACATTGACAGAGCATTAGATTATGACTTTAGTACACCGTCCTCAAACTTGCTTAGCAACAGGCGAACCGCCCCTACAACTTTGCTCAGCAGACCATCAACGAAAGGAGTGGTTAGCAAACCAGAATCAGGAAAGACTAGGTAATTTCACACGGTTTGCGATCGCGGGTGTACTGCTCTCTTTTGTGGTAATTCAGCCTTTAAATTCCGTAGCAGAATGGACATGGAGATTTTTAAAAGCTCCTAACTTTGATCCCACTGGAATGCAAACAAATTTTACTGAATTAAATATCGACAAGGGCTTTAACGCGACTTTAAAAGAGAGCGACAATATTCTTGGCTATCCTATTACATCAGCTTTCGGCGATCGCATACATCCTGTCACAGGTATAAAAAAGAAACATGAAGGGATTGATGTTGGTACTCCCGAAAACACGCCGATCTATGCCTTTGGTAGACCTCGTGATTGGAGCTTATCAAAAATGTTTGATGATGAAATAATCTATACCGACTGCAAAGAAGATCCTGTATCTGGTAAATATGCGATCGTTAGCAGTTCGCTAATGAAAGATTATAAATTTTATCTTATGCATCTAAATTCATGTGATGCGGGTACATCAGCAAGCGGGGCAATTATTGCCAATACAGGTAATACAGGGAGAACTAATGGCGCTCATTTACATTTTGGTGTAGAGCTAAAGGGGCAAATGATAGACCCGCCCAAAGGGTTTGTGATGTGGGCTTTGCAAGGGAAACCAATGCAAGCTCAATCAAAACCAATAGTTGAGAGGTTGCGTAATGCGATCGTGGGTCAAGAATCAAATCATGATTCTAAAGCTGTCAATCCCCATAGCAATGCTCTAGGCTATGGTCAAGTTATGCAAGAAAATATTTCATCATGGAGTAAGCAATGCCTTGGTAAATCGCTTACCGAAAAAGAATTTATTGAATCCAAAGAGAAACAGGTCAAGATTATTGATTGCAAACTCACTGAATATCTCAAACAGACTGCGACATCTTCAAAGGGTGAAGATGAACAAATCCGTAAAGTTGCCTCTATGTGGTATTCAGGTCAAGCAAAATTATTTGATAATCCTAAGCCTCAAAAGTATGGCGCGGGTGATTATCCAAGCATTCAAGATTACACAATTACAGTATTAGAGAGGTTTAAAAAGCAATGAACAAACCAACAAAAAAGCGATCGCCCATTGCGGTGGACGATCGCACTCATGTTTCAAAAAAGGGGTGTGATTTCTAGTTTTGCCCGATTAAGGACTCAATATCAATATCACCTATATTCAGCCCCTTAAGCAAGCCATTCACAACAGCCTTATCAATGCGAACAATCGCGCCATCATTCACCATTTGTCCTGCGATCGCACCGCCCAACTTTTCTGGTAACTGAGAATAACGACCTTCACTCGTTGAGTATGCAGTGGTTTCTTGACCCGTTCTAGTAGAAGTATTTTGTACTTCGTTCTGGTAGAGAGTTGAATCATCATTAATAGCGATCGCCTCATCATTAATTTCAGATCTACTAATAGCGATCGCCTCTTGAGTCCGACGTGCTAATTGACCTTTGCAAAAATCTTTAGCCTCTGGTGTAGACATCATTGAAGCAAGAGTGTTCAGCCCCTCTTCAGTCCAGTAAGTTTCGTTGTCACCTGTGTCATTTTTCCAAAGTCCTGCAAGCTCATCTTTTTTAGTAGATTTGAGTTTGCGGATATATTCAGGACTGCAACCAAGTATTTCGGCAATCTCGCGATTACTGTAAAACTTAGGCATAGTAATAGTCTCAGTCATTTGTCACGGCTCCTGTTACCAAAAAGATTGATTTAGGATCGCACACAGTAACGGACTAAGCAACATTTGTCACGGTATGCGTTACTTGCTAGCCCTGCGATAATCCCAAGGCTTTTCATGATCGCCACTCCACACGCCCAACTTTTTATCCTTAGCAAATTTCTCAGCATCGGCAATAATTTCGCGGTTGGGACAATTCTTTGAGTATTGGGCATAGTGATAAGCCAATCCCGCCTTGACTATTTCAGCATTAACTAAAGTCGCTCTCTCATCACTGCGAACTTTCACGCTGACCTCAGCAACCGTGCGATCGTAGCGATCTTTCTCAATAGGACGGATCATGACTTGCTTATTTTCAACAAATTTAGCCAGTAAAGCCTTTGATTCTTGCCCTAGTGGTTGAGCTTTTTCAGGTGCGTCAATTCCACAAAACCTAATCTTTAATTTGTCATCACCATCACAAGTGACATTGATTGTGTCCCCGTCGCTAACTTTTGTTGTCTGACAGATTTTGTACTTTGTATCTGCCGAATTGATAGGACGGGCGATCGCCGCTTGACTTCCTTCGTAAGCAGGGCGCTTAGATATTTCTTTTTGATTGTTCTGGTAGAGGAAAAATCCTGTTATACCCGAAATAACAGCAATGGTCACAATGGTTTCGATAATTCTTTTCTTCATGCCCTTTCCTAGCAAAATTAATATCAGTATTATTGAGTAAATTTATGGAGTTTCACAATGAGTTTGAAAATCAAATCTTTTGTAATGCTTTCACTTTTAGCGATCGCCTTACAACTTTTCCCGTCATCTGCAAAGGCTGAAGGATTTGCTAATCCTGATACTGAAACAACATCACTTATCGAGTGGCTTGAAAAATCACAATATTGCTACACATTAAATAATGATGGCACTGAGAATATTGTTGATTGCCCTAAAGATGAGCAGCCCGAACAAACGACATAAAAAATAGCCCTATTACACAAATTAATCATGTAATAGGGCTATTATGAATTTATAAATATTTTTAGCCTCAGATCTTTATATATAAATTTGTGAGGCTACGCAAGTGAAACGATTAATTAAATTTGGTGCGATTGGTTTGGTGACTTTTGGTGCGATCGCTGGCGAGGTATCAGCACAGGTTGGTACACGCTATGAGGATGCTGACGGGGTGAAAATCTTTGAGATCCTTGGCACGCCTCGGACTCAAGTACCTCTTATTATCGAGGGTGAAACAATTACCGCTACGAAACAGATTAAGGTTGATGGTTGTGGTTTTTATGTCCTAACCAATGCCTCTTCGTACAATACAGTTGCATTTGATGGCGGCGCTAATTCTACTTTAGGCACGACTTTAGCCAGTGCTGTCCGTGCTAAACCAACCTGTTTAAATGGTGTCTCGTCAACAGCAGATCGTCAAATCAATCTTGGCGATAATAAGGTTTTGATTAACAGTCTTGCTAGGGCTGACGCTCCAAACGGGCGGACGATCGACTTTCGCTACACTCAGACGGGTAATAAAACAAAATATGTCACCCTCAATGAATGTGGCGCTGCTTCAGTTAAGTTATTGCCAGGGGCGGCTAGTATCTATCTAACTTTAAACGGTGGTACTCGTAAGTCTGTCGACAGTTTCCCAAATACTTATGGGAAAAATTACGTTTGCGTTGGTGACAAGGCTGCTATTAAAAACGTGATTTCAACTGGTCAAGTTTTCAAAACTTCTTTAGGTGTTCTCACCATGAAAAAAGCTTTGGCTGGTGATATTCACAGCTTTAAGATAGACGGCGGCACACAGCTTCCGATTATCAAGAGTGCGACTAGCGATCGTTGCGGTGCATTGAGAATCCCAAATTCTGGATCATCTATCACCATTAAGGGGACAGTAATCAATCCCACTGCTTTACCTGTTGGTTTGGCTCCTAACTGTATCTTGAACACTAGCGGTAATCCTGTTTATGACGTTACTCCAACAGGAATTGTAAAGACTTCGGACGATCGCATTTTTATCCCCTTCGTTCCTGCTAGTCCTACTGGATTCGGGAATCGTACTCTCCAAAACTATTCAATCCCTTCTGAAGTTGGATTTAAAGATTATGTTTCGGATGCTTGCGGATTGGTTCGTGTACCTCAAACCACTCCACCTTATACAGGCGTTTACACTTCTCCATCTACTCTTGTAACTCTAGCTTCTATACCAACTAAGGACGTATCTTGTAACCGTACTACAGGAACCACTTTTATCACCCCTGCATTGTAAATTAATCACCCTTAATGCATAACCTCTGAATCCTCAGAGCTTGCGATCGCAGCTTAGATTTTATCTGGGCTGCGATTATTTTTTTGCGATCAAAATCATTCATACGCGCAACCTGTTCAATGGTCGATGATTCACCCATACGATAGGAAATCTCAATCAACTTACTGCGAACTTCCTCGCGGCGAACAATCGTACTCTGTAAATCTGATTCATCGCGTAACCCCTCAAACAGAATTACAGCATCAATTACTTTGCCCTTGATAGCGATCGCAATTTCAGCCTTAGTTTTTTCAAGTTGAGCTAATTTAATTAGCAGATCGGCATTAGCTTGAGAGTTTTTTGTTTGATTAGCATCACTCGTGGCTCTACCAGAAATGATTGTGGGTAAAGCTTCAAACAATAATCTAGATGTCAATGCGAACCGATTTTCACCCGTTGTTAATGGTCTGGAATCTGCCAATAATAGCGGCGCGATCGCCGTGACATAGGGGGCAATACTCTCGCTGAAACTGCCTTGACCCTGAACTTTTGCCAATTTCACAGCATCACTACTACTCGCAATTTGACTATCAATAGCCCGTAATTCAGGACTAGCAGCGATCGCTAGAGCTTCCAACTGCCTGATACATTCTGGCTTTGAGTCCAAACATGGTAAGTCACCCCTCAACAAATCAAACTGTTCTGATGCCTCACGATTTTCTAACTTATCGTCAAGATTTTCGGCGGCGGGTTTATCAGTATTTTCATCAGCTTGTTCATCTGTTCTAGTAGGAACTGTGTTAATCGGTTTTCTACTAGAACCATTAACAGGAATTTTGATTTCTGGCTTAACCACGGGGCGATCAATAGTAATTACAGGCTCACCAGTGGGCGATCGCTCCAACTTAATCTGGTTTGTCGGTGAAGGAGTCTTGATTAAAGGGCTTACCAGTTTCGCGCCCGTTGGGCTGGGTAGTTTTTCTTGTGCCAATGTTGGGGCGATCGCTGACGATATAAAGCAATAACTCAACATCGATCTGATTATTAATTTGTTTAACAAATCTGACACGCTTAACCTCACTGTTGTATTGGGCGCGAACTGTAGAAATTTCCTTAAGTTTTTCATCGACAATCGCGATCTTAGACTGCATTTCAGCAATCCTAAATACTCGCTCCTGTTCAGTGCGATCGTAATCTGCAACAGCCTTACCGTACTCCTGTAAACTGCGATTTTTCTCTAATGCGTATCTAATTTCAGTTTGTTCTAACTCATATTGTTTAAGCGATCGCCCTGACTTCTCAGATTCAAACTTACCAAGTTCAACATTTAATCTCGCCTCCTCACCTTTGAGCGCGGTTTCAAATTCTGAAAGTTTTACACTTTCATGTTCCTTGGTTCCTGCTGGTAAATCACGAGCATTCAAAGTCTCAATCAACTCAATCTTTTGTTTTTGTTGAGTGACCCTATCCTGCGCGGACTTGACTTTGATTCGTTGCAGATCGATGTTTGACTCAATCTCTTGAAAAGAAGCATCTGGCAATGCTGGCAACTTTTTAATATTCAATGGCTCGATAGGCTTTGTAGTTGGCAGTGACAGAATTTTGATAGTTGCCAAATACTCACCGCGTTGCACTGTCAACCGTTTACGCTCTTCCTCACGATCGCTAATGATTGCATCAACTTTCAACACATCACCCTGCTTAACCTTTAAATCTTTCGGGTCAGAGAGGGTTAAGTTAATTCGCAAGAGCTTAGGCTGTGCTGACGGCGTGGTTTGGATGTTGGGCGCTGACTGGGCGATCGCAAATGGTAGCTTTTCTACTAGCCAAAATCCAAAACTTCCGCCAATCCAAACAGATAAAATGCCTACTAGAACACGATTACGCCGCGACTTCCGCCGTAAATCACGATGCTCTTTCAGTGTCTTCAATGCTGACGACTTGATCCTCTCGCTTGCACCACTTTCGATCATCCTCTGCGCGATCGCCTGACCCAATTGTTCTGGAAGATTGTCGTATCGATTGTTCATCACTTCTTACCTTTAAAATAATCTTGCCGTCGAGAATAAAACTATCTAGAATCGGCTCTAGATTCACCTTACGAGCGTTAATGATTTCAATGCTTCCCCCCGAAAGTTTGAAAACATTAAACTTTTTTTGTTCTAGTGGTAAGCGCAAATTTTCCACACTATCGATTAACAAACTCCCTGATATATAGGCATTATCAGGCACAGTTAAAAACCACTCAGAAACAAATTGATCTTTCGGGCTAACTTCGACAGCATTAATACTTATTTTCTCACCTAACCTAGTTTCTACGCTAGTAGCTCTAATTTGTGAAGCTTCAGTATTGCCAATTTGATATAAATCACCGTTGCTATCTTTACCAATTACAGCCGCCTCGTTCGCAGTAATTACCTTGAAATCCTGATTGTCGATTTTCTCACTGGTGAAAATATTTACACCCGTAACCTTTACAAATACCTGTTTAGTCGCCCCCTCTTTTTTAAAGATATCGGCGGCGGTTCCACTATCTCTAAAAAAGGATTTTTGAAATAATTCGCTGACACCACCATTGCTAATGAACTGTACTGAAATTATTAGTAAGGCGATCGCTATTGACAATACCCAATATTCTCCGCTTGAACCAGTCGATAATCTTGCCTTGGGATTGCCTGGAATAACTAGTCTCGAATTACTAGGATAAAACGCCGCTACACCGCTTTTGGTGAATACATCAGAGAACCATCCGAAAAAATAACCAAGTGATAAACCTAGCCACATCTGCCAACTAAACCACAATGCGATCGGTGCTGTTACTGCGGTAACGATCGCTGTTGCTAAGAATGAATGTGTCACGCCTCGGTGTGAAAACCTACCCTCAAACCATTTAGCTATGGGGTACAGAATTAAACCTGTATAGCTTTTCGTAGTGTCAATATCTGGCAATTGACTCGCAACGGCGGCGACTAGTAACACTATTGGATCGCTAGTACCGATTATCAGGGAAGTCGCACAAGTGGCGATCGCGGCATGGGTAATGCTTAGCATCGTTTAGCCTCTGCAACAGACATAATTTCACCATCCTCATTAATCGGTTCTAGTAGAAACTCTTCAAGTTCATCATTATTTTCCAAGTCTTCAAGCTGACAAGTCATGTAATAAATTGCGCGATCGCATTGATTAACGTACACATTGACCCATTGCTTAGGGCTAAACAAGTGAGATTCATCGCCATAAATACCCTTGATACTCATGACTCAATCCTCGACTTGTTTCTATAATTTGCTCTCATCAACACAACCCGTAAGCTGATGGCGCTGATGGTGGCAATGCCCCCGATGATATACAAGCTTTTATCACCTAATCCCATGCCAATAAAGCGCACGATACCGATTAGAGACAGCCCTGCAATTAAAAATGGTGTGCCATCAACATAATCAACGCGATCGCCTTGTTCATCGGCTCCAAGATTCAATGAATGCTCGCGCACAACTCTACGAGCTAAAAATGGATTACCTCCGCACCGTTGCTCTAAATCCGCAATAACTGACGCTGGCAACTTGACCCCGATCTCTACCGCCTCTTCCAACATAATTTCTCTAATTTCCTGCGACATCATCGGCTGTATAGATATGCGAGGCATTTTAAAAAATATCCCACCGACGGGGGGCTTTGTCGCAAGCATGAGTAACAGTGCGCGATCGCCTGATTTACTACCTAAACAATCCTGCAACCAGTAGCGCAAAGTTTGCGGGTAACGGTGAGCATTATCACAAATAAGCAAAGTGTCTGAAACTTCCAGAGCCTGTGCAATCTCATCACGCAATTGATCGGCTGTGTAAGGCTTAGGTTTATTACCAGAGTTATCCTCGGTATCGCAACCAAGTTGATCGCAAATTTCCAGCAAAGTAGTTTTTGCTGACGATGAATAATCGGCGATCGCCACATTCCAGCCACGAGATTTAAAAGCAGTGCGTATCGATTCAGCGATCGCAGTTTTACCCGATCCCTCTTCACCAATAATCAACAAACTTTGATTTGTTTCTAAAGATGCGATCGCCTGATTAATCTCAGATTGCCTAAAATTCTCCATCCTAAAAAACTCTTACTCACTTTATAGGTTTTCGCTTTCGTCTCGTATTTCGTATCGTCTATCAATTTCGAGACCGAAGGCTGACGTGCAAATTACAAATGGATATTGATTAGTGAGCCATTGTTTCTCTATGTGATTACGTTCTTGTGGCGGTAATCCTGCATGATACGCCGCAGTTGCAAAGGAATTCTCTTGGAGCCAAGTGGCTAACATTTCCGCATCACGGCGACTTCGCACATAGATTAAACCTGACTGTCCCTTGCGATCGCGAATAAATTTGAGAGTGCGGGATTTGCGTCCTGCGGGTGTCCAAGCAATTTCCACCTTGAGACTTAAATGGGGTCGATAGGGACTAGTCCTCACTATATGGGGATTTTCGAGGTCTAAACAAGCTTGTAACTCTGCTGTTGTGTCCAGATCCGCCGTGGCTGTGAATGCAGCGATCGCAATTCTGGGATGATCATCAGGCTTATTTTGCATCAGCGTCTTTCGCACTGCTCCTAAGCGGCGATAACTAGGACGAAATGAATCTCCCCACTGCACCAGACAATGGGCTTCATCAAGCATTAAACCTGTAATTTTCAAACGGCGATCGCTGAGTTGTGACCAGACAGGCGGACTTAACAGCGTTTCTGGAGAAATGTATAGCAGGCGGGTATTTGCGAGATTGCGTAATACTTCACGGCGTTGTATTTGCGATAAATTGCTATGCAAACAAGCGGCGGGTAAATTGCGAGCTTTTAAATCCCTAACTTGATCTTCCATCAGGGCTAATAAGGGCGAAATCACTAAGGTTAAACCATCTTTGAGAATTGCGGGTAACTGAAAACAAATTGACTTCCCGCCGCCTGTAGCCATAATTGCAAGGCTATCTCGCCCTTGGAGTAAACTCGTAACAATTTCCCTCTGAGATTCGCGTAGATCATCATATCCCCAGATCTTTTTAAATGTTTGTTGGACTATTGACCATTCTTTAGGTATATTTCCAGAAATTTGCTCAGCCATAAGGAAAATTTCAAGTAAGGTAAAGGTATTGATAAGGGATGAAAATTAATTAAAACCCAAATAAGTTGGGG
>JANMFC010000468.1:0-7596 GCA_031377675.1 Pseudanabaena sp. OTE_70b_metabat_355
GATGAGAAATTACATCCTGCGATCGCGTATAGGGTGACGAATATTAAAGAAAGAGAACTAATAATTTTTTTCTTGTTCAAAATTGCAAAAGCAGATAAATTTTTCCTGTTACAGAATTAGCTGATCGCCATGTCAAAATTACTTTTTTGAGTTCAGCGATCGCATTAGGATCGGTTAATGTCGAATTTTGATTGTTGATGAATATGTTACTAATGCGATCGCCAGAAATATCTAGCTCTAGAGCGATCGTCCCTGAATTAGCCGTAGAAATAGGTTTTGCTTGGATATGACGAACTAAATCAGTAGTTATATGCGTTGGTAATTCCGACTCGATTTGGATAACTTTAATGTTTGATATGATCGCCCTATTAAAATCAGCAGCACGAGAAGTTATCGATGGAGCCGCAGGTTTTGATGCTTCAGAAATAGAACCCATCGACGATCTGTCTTTACTAGAAGTAGAAGACTCTAACCTTGACGGTTGCTGGATGGGTGAATTAACCGATTTTTGATCGGATGATATTCCATCAAACATTGACGAATTTTTATCCGTTGGAGTTTTTTGGTCAGTACTAGCACGACCCGTAATAATTGGCTCAGGTGCGATCGCCTCTTTATCCAAGCGCTCACGACTCTTTGCTATTTGAGGTTGAGTGGGTGATGAATTTCTCGCAGCAGGATTTTCTTGAAACTCATTGGGGTTAATTGACGAGGGAATTTGCTTTGATGACTTTAAAGAGTCTGATTTATTCTCCAAACTTGCCGATGGCGCGATCTCTGACTTTTCACGAGCGCTTTCGGTAACAATTTTTGGGGCAATTTCAGGCGAAGACGCGGCGGGTGTAGATGCAATTTGATAATTGGGCTGTTCACGCGAAATCATGCGGATTGTACCGATGCTAACTCCCACGATCGCGATCGCCGCCGCCATAATCTTGAGCCAATTAGGAGTAATGCGGCGCACTTCTAATAAGACATTGGGCAGAATTATAAACTCATTGGCACAGAGTTCTAGACTTTCGTACAGGTCAAATAATTGTAAGGTCGAAAGTTTGATTTTAGATAATTGAGGAACAGCGATCGCATGGTCGAGGCTAACAAAATTATCTTGGGCAAGCCAGCGATCGCAATAGGTGGTAACAGCTTCGATTAAGTTAGTGATTTGTTGCTGATTGCCTTTGATAATTTTTTTACTTGCAGACATTTCCAGTCGAAACCGTAAATTTTGCGCCACGATTTGTGATTGCCACTCAGACAATGGCGATCGCTCTGTCCAGATCTCTAGCAGACAGGTTGGTAATTCGTAGCGGCGGCTTACTTTAGTTGACAAGGCGTGTAAGTTTTTTTAGTTAAAAATTTTGCTTTCGCACAAGCTCTTATCAACTATATCAAATTGTCATACGCAGCAGATCTTCACCAAAGATAAATCAAGCATTAAAGTTGGTGTTAGAATGCAAATGGTCGGGTATACCAGAGATGACAAGCCATGTTAGCCACAGAAACTTCTACTCAAAGCGATGTAAGGCGATCGCTAATTCAAGAAATCGAACAAACTTCAGATTATGTTCTAAGTGAAGTTTTAGATTTTCTTCTATTTGTGAGGGCAAAACGTTCCCAAGACGGTTTAAATATAAGCGCTAGTAATTATGAAACTGATGAAGATTATGAAGATTATGAAGATATTGCAGATGCTAAAGCTGCTCTAGTATCTATTGATTCTGAAGGTACTATCTCTTGGGAAAGTCTAAAGGCTGAGATTGGACTATGAGATATCGCATTGAGTTTGTTAAACAATCCGCCAAACAGCTAAAATATCTACCTATCGAAGAACAACAAAAGATCAAGATTAAGATTGATGCTTTAGCCGATTTCCCACGTCCTGATGGTGTGGTCAAGCTGACAGGTGAAGATAATCTCTATCGCATTAGGGTTGGGAACTATCGCATTATCTACTCTATTCAAGATAATCAACTACTCGTCTTAGTTCTAAAAATAGGGCATCGGAGAGATGTTTATCAGTAATTAACAGAGTTGATTTGATTGCTTTAGAAATACCCTTTAATCTTTATTGGCTGCGCTCGAATAGGGCGACCCAGAGGCGGCGCGATCCGATTTGAGAACTGTAAAATAACAGGTCTATTAGTAATTTTAACGCTAATTTTTGGATTGTGTCAGGTAGGGCTTGATCTTCTTCCGCCATCCGCTCTTGATAAAGCTGATTAAAGCGATCGAGGTAATCGCCTAAAATCGGTTCACGGTAGGGTGGACGTTTTAAAGCCGTACTTTTTTCTAATTGAGCAACGGCATTGCGGATCGCAAATTGCTGCTGGGCGGCAAGGGTGCAACTAATTAGAGTCATCGCTCGCGCCTCATCCACATCTAGTTTTTTGCGCCCCTTGCCCTTGCGTAATGGGCTAGCCTGTCGTAAGCGCCAGAGAGTAATGCGATCGCTCAAAAGTTCTTCTAAACCCAATTTTTCGGCAACCGCCAGCATTTCATCGGAGCCAAGCCCCGTCAGCGCTTCGAGCGCTAGTAGCACTAAATCCAAATGC
This sequence comes from Pseudanabaena sp. OTE_70b_metabat_355, assembly GCA_031377675.1. Lineage (GTDB taxonomy): Bacteria > Cyanobacteriota > Cyanobacteriia > Pseudanabaenales > Pseudanabaenaceae > Pseudanabaena. The sequence goes on from JANMFC010000468.1 coordinate 2,553, forward strand.
GCTTTGATCGCCTGTAATTGGGGTAAATCGGGATTATCAAAAGAAGTAACAGGCTGAGTATTCATAATTCTGCCTTATCCTGCATTAGATTTGGCATTAGATTCGACATTAGATTTAACTTGGGGCAATGGGGGCAATGGCAAAGGGCGTTGTTTGCTTTTGACTTTTTCATTTGCTTTTTCATTTGCTTTTTCATTTACTTTTTCAACTAATTCTCCACTTGAGGCACTTCGCGCTCGCCCTTGATTAGCCCATGCTTGCATAAAACTAATCTGTTCTCTAGCAGTACTAGCTAATGGATAGGTTTCCTTAATCGCGGCGACAATATCATCCGTAATCACATCTCGCTGCTCATGGAAAGCTCGATACATTCCCTCAACGATCGCCTGTTCTATTTCTGCGCCACTAAATTCCTTAGATATTTCCGCCATTTGCTCAATATCAAAACTGCGTAACTCCATCGGGCGAAAGCGTTTGAGATGCAATAAAAATATTTCTTTACGCTCTTTAATCGTGGGCAAATTAATAAAAAACAATTCATCAAATCGCCCTTTTCGCAAGAGTTCAGGGGGTAAAGCATTGATATTATTTGCGGTGGCAACTACAAATACAGGGCTAGATTTCTCTTGCATCCATGTTAATAGAGTCCCTAATACGCGCTGACTAGTTCCTGAATCGCCCATGCTATTAGCGATACCGCCAAACGCCTTATCTATTTCATCGATCCAGAGAATGCAAGGAGCAAGGGCTTCGGCTAATTGAATTGTCTGGCGAGTGCGACTTTCCGACTGTCCGACTAAGCTACCAAATAAACGACCGACATCTAATCGCAATAATGGTAAGCGCCAAAGATTTGCGATCGCCTTGGCACAAAGACTTTTACCCGTGCCTTGAATACCGAGCAGTAATACACCGCGTGGATTTGGCAATCCAAACGCCCTCGCCTCGTCAGAAAAAGCTTGCTGACGCTGCATCAGCCAAAGCTTGAAATTATCTAAACCACCAATACTATCAAGGGTTTCACTGGGGGTAAAAAATTCTAAAAACTCGGTTTGACGAATTCTCTTTTGTTTCTCAACTAAGACGCGATCTATATCTGATTCATTCAAATAATGCTTTTGTACCATCGATTTAGATAGCGTATGACAAATGCGATCGCGAGTCATGCCCATACAAGCTTTCACCAATTGTTCGAGCGTATTCCCCCCCATGCGTAACTGTTCCGATGGAACCATTTGTTCGATAATATTCCGAATTTCCAAAGTTTCTGGCAATGGAAAGTAGAGAACTGAAATTTGCTCTTCTAGTTCTGTCGGCATTTCTAGTAATGGACTCAACAAAATTAGAGTCTTACGCGAGTTACGAAAACTGCGATAGAGATTTCGGAGTTGTCGCACTAAAATCTCATCGAGACGCTGTGAGGCTAAGCGGCGATGCAAATCCCGAAATACATAAATCGTGGCAGTTTGGCGATCGCTATTTTCAACAATTTGCAAAGCCTGTAATAAATTATTTTTACCCTCTTGATTATGCTCAAATCCCTTTACCATATCGTAGTAAAGGACTTGTCGTGGTGGACCGCATTCTTGGGCAACCTGAGCGATCGCTTTCTCTGCACGTTCTTCTTCCCATGTCACGACATAGATAATCGGACATTTGGAGCGAATCAGGAGACTAAGTTCTTCTTGAAAATTAAGGGATTTCATTATGGTTCAAATTGGTCTAAGTTAATTATTCCCGTCCTTAAACCCTCCATCATGATGTAGGGAGGCATCATGGCGTTAGTAAAGCGGAATCGATAATGTCGTTCAATCCCCTTTTTTTCAAGAATCTTACCTCTAGCATCCTCACAAAATTGATTAAGTTGTCGATTAAAAGCAGAAGTTGTCGTATATTCCTTACCCACAAGTCTTGATAATGGATCTCTAACATCTACCGCTCGAAAGCAGCCAGTTTCATCTTTTTGGGCTAAAGCACAGGCTAGTAAAACTTTTGGATAAATAGTCTCTTGTCTCGAACTAAAAATCGAAGTCGAATAAGTACTCATGATACTATGTTGAGCATTTTCGCAAGCTTGTTTAATTGCTTTAGATAAATGATTTACATTAACATTTGAACTGTTTTCGCGTATCGCGGCTTGAACCGCATATAAAGATAATAAGTGAACGTAATTTGGTAAGCCTTGAGCAAGAAACACGATCGCTTGGATTACAGTCTGATCCATTGTCATCGATAGCAGTTCTAGCCCTTTACGAATAATTTCCCTTAGCTCATCAGGTGACATTCTGGGCATTTGAATCTGAATCAATGCTCTTTCGATGGATAAATGTTCCGCAATTAATTCTTCTACAGCATTAGCAACTCCTACTAAGATGATCGTGACATTAACCGAATGATCAGAAAGCGTCTTAATCGTATCAGCCATAAAAGCCGTGAAGTAAGGATCGCGATTAAGTCTATCCATCTCATCGACAATAATGATTGCGGAACCAGTTATTTGACGTTGCAGACGAACGCGAATGAACTCTGGATTGATTTGATGTGGTTCAAAATCTAATGTCTGTGTATTTTCAAGCTCTAAAAAAATTTTGTACCAAAGTTGATCAAATCGATCTTCCGTATCACAATTGACGATAACCGACCTGAATTGATCTTGAAATCCCCTTAATCTTTTGAGCAAAACATTGGCAAGGGAGGTTTTGCCCACGCCTCTTTCGCCAAACAAAATTGCGTGCTGTCCACGCTGACTAACCGCACCAATAATTCGATTAAGTTGATTAACTCTTCCCGCAAACAAAGCTTGATTGTCAATTGGGGCGCTGGGAGTAAAAACCTGCCCTGATTGCATAAATCTCACCATCATGTCTGGTGTTTCTGGGGTTTCTGAGCCTACCATTGCCTAAACACCTAATCTCTGAAACTGATTTTGTCTAAAATCTATCACATCTGGGCATAGTTTATCTTTTAAATCATGATCGCTAGTCAGATGTACTTCTGAGAAATTACCCTGCTTGAACAATGCTAAGTAGCTAGATGCAATTAAATATAAAACCCCAAAAGGCTAATTCGCCCGCGAAGCGGGCGAATTAGCTTGCTTGGATTTTATATTTAAATAGTTGTTGCAGGTTTGCCCGAACATTGGTTTAAGACTCGATGCGCCTCTTCCGTACAACAACCGCAGTCTTTCCCCAATAACGTCAATTCCGATAGCATGGCGATCGAGCAAGCCCCTTGATTCACAGCTTTTTGAATATCTTTTTCAGTTACTGCATGGCAAATACAAACGTACATCTAGGTTTCAACTCCATTTTAAGAGTAATTTCCAAAAGTAATCATGATACTTAATGATAACTTATTGCAATTAATTATCATTATTGTCGCCTAGATCGGTTAGATTAGTCAAGTCAATAATTTTCAACATCGATCGCTATGCAAGGACACCTGAACGTAAAAAGTCAGTTAAACGAAGCGTTAAAAGCCCAACTGACTGCAATTAACCAATATTTTCTCCATGCTCGGATGTGTAAAAATTGGGGACTGAATCAGCTTAACGATCGCGAATATCGTTACTCAATTAAGGCGATGAAACAGGCTGATGAACTGATTGAGCGAGTACTTTTTCTAGAAGGGCTGCCCAATTTACAAAGCTTAGGCAGTTTGAGAATCGGCGAAGATGTACCTGAGTTGCTACAAAGCGATCGCACTCTCTGTATGGAAATCCTGAATGGACTGCGATCAGCAGTGTTAACCTGTGAGTCACAGCAGGACTATGTGAGCCGAGACTTGTTTGCCAAACTCATCGAAGAGACTGAGGAGCAGATCGATTGGCTAGAGTCCCAACTTTGGTTAATTCAAAATTCAGGCTTGCCCAACTTTTTGCAGTCGATGGTCTAGTGTTTGAACGTAAAAAAAATTATTAAGTGAGAAAATCATGAAAGGTAGTGAAAAAGTTTTACAACAGTTGTCTAAGTTGCTGAGTGGTGAATTAGCCGCAAGAGATCAATACTTCACCCATTCACGCATCTATGCGGATTGGGGACTGAACAAATTGTATGAACGCATTAATCATGAAATGGCAGACGAAACCCAACACGCCAGTTGGTTAATCGAGCGGATTTTGTTTCTGGAAGGTACACCTGATCTGTCACAGCAAGACGCAATCAAGATTGGGAAAACTGTTCCAGAGATGCTGAAGAATGATCTCGATTTTGAATATAAAGTGGTTGTCGATCTCAAAAAGGCGATCGCGATATGTGAGACGGAGCAAGATTATCAAAGTCGTGATATTTTGCTGAAAATTCTGATCGATACAGAACAAGATCATGCGTATTGGCTAGAAAAACAGCTAAGGCTAATCGATCAACTTGGTTTACCCAACTATTTGCAATCACAGGCTTAGGGTGTTTTCCAAGTACCTTTGCTTACCCAAAACAAGCTAATTCGCCCACTTCGCGGGAGAATTAGCTTGTTTTGGGGATTGGTTTTATGAAGCCGAGATACTTAGCGAGATACTTAGTAAATTTATGTAAACAAAACGTGCTGCACAATACTAACTGAGTTAATGTGTATACATGGCACAAGAGACAAAGCAACTCAATCCCCAAGCAAACCTAACTTAAACTACTTGTAAGAAAGGAGAAGCCAACAGAAAGAGTCACCAGTCAATCAGGATTGACGCTTTGTTGCTCCCCACGATTCTTCGATCTTTACGGGGCAGTGCTTATTCCAAAGATCGGTGTAGTTTTGATAGCTTCGATAGCCGACATTGTTATTAGGGTCTCTTAAATTTCTGTTCAGTGCCTGTTTAGGTTCAGCCCTAGCACAAAGACAAAATGAGACAAACTTATGAAGTTAAAAAGATAAGGGCTACAGCGTACAGTTAATCAATACCCACACGCTCCAGTAAACCTCTAGTAAAAACACAATTGAATTACTTTAAGACATGAGTCTAGCAGCCTTCTGCTAGACTCATTCAGTTTTTGGGGATATAGCTGTAGCCAGCCAAGTCGGGACATATAACCCAAGAGAGGGTGGCGGCGCTTTG
>JANMFC010000475.1:0-5161 GCA_031377675.1 Pseudanabaena sp. OTE_70b_metabat_355
CAAGGGCTTTCGCGGATCGCACTCCAAGCTATTCCGCACTGCTAATCAGCAGGTAATGAAAGCTCTGCGTAATGCCTACCGCGATCGCCGCAAGAAGAAGCGCGATTTCCGTAGTCTGTGGATTACCCGCATTAATGCTGCGGCTCGCCAACAAGGTTTGAGCTATAGCAAGTTTGCTGGTTTACTGAAGAAGTCCAATATTGAGATCAATCGGAAGATGCTTTCTCAGATTGCGATTCTTGATCCTGATGCTTTTACTGCAATCGTGGAAAAAGCCAAAGCGATCGCTTAAAAACAAGATTAAAAATCTATCCCGAAGATTTACCCAAAAAAGTCCACCTCAGAAATTTACTTCCAAGGTGGGCTTTTTTACTAGATAACTAAGGAAACTTGGTTCGCTCGCTACGCGGGCGAACCAAGTTTCTAGTTATGATTAGAACTTAAAAAATCAAATGTAAATTAAAAATGACTACACATTTTATTACGGCTGAAATCGAAATTAATGAGAATCAAGAAGCGATCGCGAAGACGATTGAGCAGGAATTAGCCAAACAGGGCGAACCCTTACGTTGGGCGATCGCTTCTGTAGCGAACAATGTTGATGCAACGACTGAAACAGTAACTCGGACTGCTCATGTTGAAGCAGTTGTCACGCGCAATTAATCGAAGTTACAGCGCTTTGCGCTAAAAATAAATCCATAAAAAAGATTAAAAATGTCGCTTTGCGACACTTTTAATCTTTTTTATTTGAGATATTCCAACATTTTTTCAAAAAGTTCCACGATTGCCTCTTCGCCATTATCACGGATGAAGATATCAAAGTTGGGATGGGAATTTGCTTCAATCAACCAATAATTATCATGATCATCGAGAGCCACATCTAAACCCACATAGGCAATTGAAGGCATCTTCTGGAAAATAGGTTGGATAAAATCATCGATCGCCTTAATAATTGCGGGATCATTTACTTGTTTAGCGATCGCCCCTTCCCAATGTAACGGACTGAGATTGCCTGTAAATTCTGCTTGAGAAAAGTCTTTGTCATAGAGAATTGCTTGCTGATGATTGAGACAGACACTGCGATATTCTTTGACAATATTAATTGGTTCTTGAGCTAAAGCAACATAATCGTAGCTTTTGAAATTAATATTAAATATCGTTTCTATGGCTTGACGGGATTGCTGATGGTCAAAACATTTAAAGACATTGCTCCCACCCGAACCACGATTTCTCTTAATAATAACTGGCAGTTCAAAATCTTTATCAATCTCCGCCATGATTTGATCAATAGTCGGAAATTCTAAGTACTCGATATATTTTTCACTACAGTAGGGCGAAATAAAATAGCGAGTTCTTGGCATTTTTACAACATCTTGAAAGACTTGGTAAAAATATTGCTTATCCTTAAAGATTTCGGCGATCGCTTGAGGTATTAAGGGCGTTGAATAGTTGGTGAAATAGTAATCGCGATCGCTAACTCTAACCCTAATTAAATTTTGATTAGGATGCAAAATCTCATGCTCAACAGATAGCTTTTTGCAAGCCTCTAGCAACATTCTAATATTTGTCAACATTGTTATACACTATAATTCGCCAAAAGCCTTGCTATATATATCATCCAGCGTGTCATGAAATCCCCAACCTATACCTGAAGTGTCTTTGACAATCTTCAGACAACGTTGTTGAAAAACATCATGAAGTCTATTCTTAACCATCAATTCAACAGCATCTTCATATACACTTTCCATACTACTGTAGAAAGACTCGCCAATATCACCATATTCATTCGTAAAAAGCACACCTTGTTCTACATAGAACAGCATGATATCGACTACATCCTTTGCATTTTCTGCAATTTTTTTATAATCAGTGATTGCTTTTTTGGCAATTGAAAGTTTAGCCTTTCCCAACCCCCTTGTTGGAAAAAACTGATCTCCAATAATCTTCTTATACTTTTTAATTACATCATTGTGACTATCAGGAGCAAGCTTGACTTGGTAGTAGTCTTTAACTCCATCAAATCGCTTATAAAGCTCCGCAATTTCAAGTATTAATTCTTCTGAAGAGCATTTTTTGAGATATTGCTTGAGATCGGTAAGGCTAGGTGTCTTTGTGGTCACTTTAGTTAACTCCCATACTTCAGTTTCGAGAAATATCTGTTAGTCTATCATTACAGCATATTGATGATTTAAATAGTACAGAGAAAAGTTTGATTTTGGCGCAAAGCGCTGTAGCGCCAGCCTAACCCTGTAGTTAATTTTAGATTTGCCTAAATTCGAGACTTTGAAAAGTATGACCGCTAATTTTTGGGACATTGTACGTTACTTTAAACGCTATCGAACACTCGCAATTTGGAGTATTTCAGCAGCAAGTCTATTTGAAATCATCGATCTCACCGTTCCCTATACGGTTGGGCAGATTTTGAATGTGTTATCGGGGCGATCGCTTGATCATGAGATTAACAGCTTTGTCACAGAAACGGCGGCGCTGTTTGGACAATCTGTTAATCAAACCAGTTCTTTACTCGTTCTATCTGGATTAATTTTTGTCGTTACAGTTATCCGAGCGCCAATTCAAGTATGGTTTGCCAATAATTTTCATTGGGATATCGCCCTCAAAACCCGCCGCGATCAAACTAAACGGGCGATCGCTAAAATCCTGACTCTGCCCATCGAATTTTACGATGATAATAACGCAGGACGGATTGCAGGAAGAGTGGCGCGAGGTTTGGGCAATCACATGTGGTCTTATCCTGAAATTGCAGGACAATTTATTCCTAAGATTGTGCGAATTCTCGGTATTTTTGTCGTGATTTGCGCGATCGCATGGTGGATTTCGGCGTTCTTTTTACTATCATTTTTTGTGGTACTGTCAGCAAGTTTGTACAAGCTAAAGGAACTTACTGCGATAGAGGAAACCCTAGATATCCATCAAGAAAATACTGAGAGTCGCACCTCTGAAATTATTACCAACATCAAAACTGTTAAAGCTTTTGCAAACGAAGTCAAGGAATACAAACGTCAAAGCGAGCGACTCGAACGGGAGGCAAAAGTCTCGCTCTGGGGAATTCACATCGGCTATGTGAAATTGGGAATGGTGCGCGATACAGTATTAGAATTCTGTCAATTTGTGGTGTTTGGAGCCGCATTATTCGCCACTGTTGGTGGCACGATGTCAATTGGACATTTTATTACGATTTCCACTTTAGCAAGTATGGCTTATTCGGAAATCAAACCAATTTGTTTGCTTGCCGAAGTCTTTGCCCGCCGCTATTCCTCAATGTTGCGCTTCCATGAGTTTATGAAGCAATCCAATGGTCAAGACGCAGCGATCGCCATATATCCCAATACCAAATATCCCCAATATCGCTTTAATGGCAAAGTGGAATTCCGTAATCTCACCTTTGGGTATGATCGCGATCGCCCTGTCCTCCAAAAAGTTCAATTTACGATCGAACCCTATGAAACTGTGGCGATCGTGGGGCGATCGGGGTCAGGTAAATCAACCTTAGTGAAGCTGTTGTTCCGTTACTTTGAGCCATCTAGTGGTGGAATTTTAATAGATGGTCAGGGCATCACCGAACTCGATATCACTGGCTATCGCAAACGTTTAGCGATCGTGCATCAAGAGGTTGATATCTTTAATGGAACCTTGATGGATAATCTCATTTATGGAAATCCGACGGCAACCCTAGCGCAAGTCCAAGAAGCCTGTGCGATCGCTAGTGTGGATGAATTTTTACATCTATTTCCACTGGGCTATAACACAATCGTGGGAGAGCGTGGCGTGCGTCTTTCTGGTGGTCAGCGTCAGCGATTAGGGATCGCCAGAGCGCTGCTAGTCAATCCCGACATTCTTGTATTTGATGAGGCAACTTCTAGCCTTGATTACGAATCAGAGCGATCGATCCAACTCGCGATGCGTCGCATTCAGGGAACCCGCACTACCATCGTGATCGCTCACCGTCTTAGCACTGTGCGCGAAGCCGATAAAATCGTAGTCTTGGATAAAGGGGAAATTGTGGAAGTTGGTTCTCATCAGCAACTGCTCGACCAAGGCGGCATTTATCATCGCTTACATTCGCTCCAAGAAACAGGAGAATTATTGTGAAAAAGATCTTCTGATATTAATCACACAATGAATCGATATATTTGATACTCCCTGTCAACCATCAAGACATGGGAATATATCAACAGCATCTGAGGTAAAGTATCAATACTTAAAAAATTTAACGTCAGTTAGGCGAGGGTAATTACCAATGATAGATGTATCGACAGATTTGCAGGCAAAATCTCCTCTTTATGTCGGCTTATTATTTGGCGGACAATCGGGAGAGCATGATGTGTCGATTACATCGGCAAGAGCGATCGCCTCAGCACTCAGTCAAAATCCCCGTTATCAAGTTCAACCCTTTTATATTCAACGTGATGGTACATGGCGCAGTCCCGATGTCTCAAAACAAGTTTTAGATTCTGGAAAAGCTTTACAGGATTCAGAACTATTAACTAACGCTGCTTTTTTCTTGCCGACAGAAGTGCAGCAAATTGATCTTTGGTTTCCTGTCCTGCATGGTCCCAATGGTGAAGATGGCACAGTGCAGGGACTATTACAATTGATGCATAAGCCTTATGTTGGTAACGGCGTGCTTGCCTCATCGGTTGGCATGGACAAGATCGCCATGAAAGCAATTTTTGCTAATGCGGGACTGCCTCAAGTGAAATATGTGGCGCTAAATCGTTGGCAATGGCAACAGGATGAACCCGCTTGGAGTGAACATATCGAAGCAACCCTTGGTTATCCTTGCTTTGTCAAACCTTCTAATCTTGGCTCATCGGTGGGCATCTCGAAAGTACGTGATCGCCAACAGTTAAAAGAAGCGATCGCTAGCGCCACTAGTTACGATCCACGCATCATTATCGAGCAGGGTGTCACTGCCCGTGAAATCGAATGTGCGGTGCTGGGTAATGAACAACCCCAAGCTTCAGCGATCGGTGAGATTACTTTTACTAGTGATTTCTACGACTATGAGACTAAATACACCGCAGGTATGGCGGATTTGATCATTCCCAGCAAGTTGCCTGATCACGTCACCCAAGCAGTACAGTCAATGGCAGTCAAAGCATTTCAAACAGTTGCGGGTGCAGGTTTAGCCCGAGTCGAT
>JANMFC010000478.1:0-2226 GCA_031377675.1 Pseudanabaena sp. OTE_70b_metabat_355
CGCTGCAAATCCCAAAACCGATTTCTATAATGAGAATTGCTGCCATTTTTAATTCAGTAAAGCTTTTTGACAAAATTGCCATATACTAGATAGGCTGTCAAGTTTTCAACAGTAATAAGGAAGGAGCTATGTCCCGTTATAGAGGTCCGCGCCTCAGAATCGTCAGGAGACTCGGAGAGCTTCCTGGTCTAAGTCGCAAACAACCGAAGCACGCTTATCCACCTGGACAACATGGTCAAGATCGCAAAAAGCGTTCTGAGTATGCTGTCCGTCTCGAAGAAAAGCAAAAGTTACGTTTTAACTATGGTCTCACTGAGACGCAAATGTTGCGCTATGTGCGTAGAGCCAGAAGAGTCAAAGGTTCTACAGGACTGGTTTTGCTACAATTGCTAGAGATGCGCTTAGACAATACCGTCTTCCGTATGGGATTTGCACCAACGATCCCTGCTGCACGTCAACTAGTAAATCACGGGCATATCACCATCAATGGTAAAAGCGTGACCATTCCTAGTTATGGCTGCCGTCCTGGTGAAGTAATTAGCGTTAAAGACAACGAAAAATCTCGCAAAATCGTCGAGCGCAACCTCGAATTCCCTGGTTTGTCAAACGTTCCTAGTCACTTGGAATTTGACAAGGCTAAGTTTACGGGCAAGGTCAATGGCGTTGTGGAACGCGAATGGGTCGCTTTGCAAGTAAATGAACTGCTGGTTATTGAGTACTACTCACGCCAAGCTTAAGCCTAGCCTAGCTTTGAAGCAATCAGCTACGCGCTTACCTATATTCCATACCTTACCTATACAGCCTACTAAGGCTTCAAGTAATACAAAGAAAAGTTTAAAGTTGCCGACTCGCTGTACTTTTAAACTTTTCTGTGGATTTGGTTTTGTTGTAGCTGAATGCCAAGCTTCTGGGTAAACTTGCCATCGATTAAACTGTATTAGGTTGGAATTCACTGCGAATTATGCAGTTAAATATCTCTGCTCCGACAAACCTCGATTTAACCGTGCCGAAAGATTTTGTTAGGGGTTGTCCCCGCAGCGTCCGCATGGATATTGATCATCTGCTGCTAGCGATCGAGGCGCTGGACTTAGAGGCAGTTGAGGTCATGCTAGTCTTGATCGAACAGTTAAGTCTAGAAAAGACGATTCCTAGTCGTGTCGCTTTTTGGCGACTGCGTAATACCAATCCCCTTAGACGCAATTACCAGAGAGTAAGTCTAAGTTGGGATGAGCTAAAAGCCTTGGTAAAAATTGTTTGTACTTTGTCGAAACAGCTAGACGCGGGACTACGGTTGTTGATTAGTACGCATCAGCAAGCTATTGACGGCAAGATCGAAATGTTGGGTTTGCATCAAAATCAAGCCTATCTCGAAAATTATATCGATCGCTTTATATCTCTGTACATTGGACGGATGCGATCGCCGTCTCCCCTGAATAAAGAAGAAATTCGTGAGTTAGCATTGCAGTTGCTAACCAGATTGTTGCTATGCAGTGGTGTAGCGGGTGAATATCGTTTGTGGCATAGTCTGTTTGATGGAGCGATCGCCTAATGTTGCAGCGTACCTATAGTTTGCCTAGTTGTACCCTATTGATCGAGGGTATTAGTACAAGTGGCGATGTTTTATCAATTTTGACGAGTTTTGGTTGTCGGTTCAATCACCACACTGAACCAATCATAGGTGGACTTGAGTTACTCACAGCGCTTGTAAAAGTAGTTGGGGCTTATACTCAAGCGTTAAAAACAAATACGGCTTTAACAATTCCTGAAGCGCGGGTAAGTTTAAAGCCAGAAAGTCAATATTTACATTTACTATCAATATCGATCAATGAAGCCGATGCCAATAATCCCAAAGAGATGCAGGTTCATCTGAGTACGATTCAACTATTTGATCTAATGGAGGGATTAGATCGCCTTTGTTGTGATCCTACGACTTTGCCCGAAATCAAGTTGGTCAAGGAGATCGCTGATTATCGATCGCAAGCTGCTTTAACTAATCAGGCTTTACCAGCGATCGCTGGGGTAATCAGTTTGGCGATCGCCGCCACAGTTTTATATTTTATTCCCACACCGAAGCCACAACCGAAGCCAGCGCAAACAGTACCCGTCCAAACTCAGCCATTACCTAAAGATCCCATGCCTCCGACTGTCTCACCAAGTCCTAGCGATCGCCCTGCGAGTTCACCAAGCCCTAATTAAAATCCAAATTTGTTGGCGCGGGCGAAGCCC
>JANMFC010000050.1:0-4275 GCA_031377675.1 Pseudanabaena sp. OTE_70b_metabat_355
ACCCAAAGAAGCTGATTCGCTAGCTTCGCTGGCAAATCAGCTTCTTTGGGTTTTATTATGCCAAGGTACTTATGTCGAAATGTATTATTCCGTTAACTTTGATTTCATTTTTAAACGAGTAAGCGAATAAAGTTCTACTATGCTGTTTACAGGGAATTTTCGAGACATTTGTTACAAGGTTGGGACTAAAGAGAAAGTAAGTATATATACCAATTGCATTTGCGGGGTAAGAATTTTATGTTGACGATGAATCGCACTTTAGATGAAAAAATTAACTCTGTGGATCGTGTTTATTTAACCGATACCGATCTGGTTAATTTAGAACGGTTTGCAAATAGTTTCTCAGTACGGGTCAAGACCTATAACCTTTTGCGCGATCTTGCCGATGAGATTACTGTGCGATCGCTCAAACAGTTGGCTCAGCAATACCCTGAGTTGGTACAGAAACAATTGCAACGCTGCAAATATGATATGTCCAACATGATTCGTTACACATCGCTTGCGGTGTTGCGAGATGATGAACTCTTCTTTCGCGAAACACTAATGGATTGGTTGGCGAATATTATTAATTCCTATCAAGTTGGCAAGGAATGTTCGACTGCTTACCATTTATTTCAGACAGTAATTAACGAGATGTTGCCTGCTGAATCCGCATCGCTGGTTAAACCCTATTCAGACATGGCGATCTCCGCCCTACTTAACGCTTGATTTTAGATTCCTTTTTGGAGAGACCGTTATGGATACTCATGCTCCCGTTACAATCGATCGCAAAGCCTCAGAGGACGATCGCCAGATGGCTCTTCGTCAGATTTATATTCAAGTTCTAGAGCGTCAGCCCTATGAATTTGAACGTAAAGCGATCGCCAAGATCGAAAAAGAGTTTCTGAAAGGGAAGCTTGGTGTGCGTCATTTCATTGGTGAACTAGTCATGTCACCCGTATATCTCAAGTGTTTTTTCCATGACTGTTCTAACCTCAAATTTGTGGAATGGAGCTATAAGCACCTTCTTGGTCGAGCGCTTCGAGATAAGCATGAAATCGCTGTTGCGATGGATTTGCTGATGAAAGAAGGGGTATCTACTTTTATCCATGAACTTCTTGGTTCTGAAGAATACCGTAAAGCCTTCGGTGCTTTCACTATTCCCTATGCGCGTGATGTGAAGTTTTATGACTCTCCACGCAACTATTTACAGACTGATCTTCTCCAACATGAACATGTTGGTCAGCGCGGCAAAGTTATTCCCACAATCTATTGGCAAGAGCTAGGTTTAGATTGTGAGACGGGTACTTGTGTAATGCCCGATGAAATGCTTAAAGCCCATGACGCAGTTAGTCATTCGGTGCATTCTGCTAGCGATCGCCAAAACTCCCTTGCTCAAATCTATACTCAAGTACTAGAACGGCAGCCCTATCAATTTGAACGGAAAGAAATTGCCCATTTAGAGCAAGATTTCCTCTCTGGAAAGGTGGATGTGCGTCATTTCATTGGTGGGCTGGTAGTTTCTAATCTATATCTTGATAGTTTCTATCAGGACTCCTCGAATCTCAAGTTTATGGAGTTGAGTTTTAAGCATCTGCTTGGGCGGACGCTCCATGACAAAGAAGAGATTAGTGTCTATACAGATGTATTAACCAAACAAGGTACTGCGGCTTTTTTCCATAAGATTTTTGATTCTGACGAATATCGTAAGGCTTTTGGCTGTCATACAGTGCCATATACGCGAGATGTAAAGTTCTACGACTCGCCTCGCAACTATTTGCAAAGTGACTTGATGCAACATGAGCATATTGGACAACATGGCAAATCTGTACCCACGCTCTATTGGCAAGAGTTAGGCATGGACTGTGAAACTGGTACTTGTGTGATGCCAGATCACACAGATAGTGATCATTCCGCAACGACTAAGCCAGTTATGGAAGTTTCAAAAGCAAAGGAACGTTCCATTAATGAGGAGATCGAAGAGCTTTTGCAGATGCTGCAAACTACTGATGCTAAGCAGGTTTTGCAAAGCATGAATGACAATCAGCGATCGCTGCTCCGCACTTTAGCCAAATAAACCCATAAAAATAGAGTCACCGCTTTGCGGTGACTCTATTTTTTATCTAGGAAATTTCACGAATTTGAGGTTTGCCGTCTTTAAATTCACCGACTAAAATGATGTCAGTAACGCCGACAAATAGACCATTCTCAACTACACCTGGAATGTTATTCAAGGTCTTTTCTAGTTCAGCAGCATCAGCGATCGCGTCAAAGGTGACATCTAAAACCATGTTGCCCTGATCGGTAATTACGGGCCCATCTTTTTTGACACCCATCCGCAGGTCGGGCTTGCCGCCTAGTTTTTCCACGGCTCTAGTTACGGGGGCAACTGCCATTGGTAAAACTTCAATTGGCACAGCAAAGGTAGAACCAAGCTTGTCTACTAATTTCGACTCGTCCACGACCACAATAAATAGAGTCGCCAGTGAATCGATCACTTTTTCGCGGGTATGGGCTGCACCACCGCCTTTGATTAAAGTTTTGTGAGGATCAACTTCATCCGCACCATCGATCGCTACATCAACGCGATCGACATCATCCAAACTACGAATGGGAATACCGTATTTTTTACCTAATACCGAAGCTTGAAAAGAAGTGGGAATCCCAACAATATCGGTTAGTTCGCCTGTGGCAATGCGTCTACCCAACTCTTCGATCGCAAAGGCGGTAGTCGAGCCAGTACCTAATCCAACCACCATACCCGACTGAACACGTTGCGCGGCAGCAATGCCAACTTCTTTTTTTAACTGTTTAATATCTTCAGCAGAAATACTCATAATAAATACTTATTTAACTTGTTTATAAACTTCAAAGTCATTATTTTAATCCTACCGTAACCTTGCGAAGCTTTGTGCTGTCAGGAAATTCTTTGTTTTTTAAAGAGCTTTTTAGATCTCCAATGAAATGTGTTATATGATACATGTAGGTTGTAAAATCTGTAGCATTAGTTACGCCTTATAGCTTATTACTATGCAGTCCCTGTTTAAGCTACAAGTGATGTGATTGGGTTACGGCTTATTATTAAATTATTCAGAATTTTCATTCCTTTTTAACAAAAATATTGCCATTTTATGAAAAGACTAACTTATATTAGTAATTTTTCGCGATCGCTTACCAAAAAAGAAGTTGAGGATATTGGGAAAATATCTCAAACGAATAATTCCAGAGAAGGCATTACAGGGGTTCTGTTAAGTTGTAAGGGGATCTTTTTTCAAATTTTGGAAGGGGAAGAAGATCAGATTGATCATCTATATCAAAGGATTCTGCATGATGATCGCCATAATGAAATTCTTTGTCTCAAGTCTGAACTAGACGTGACTGAACGTCGCTTTCCAGACTGGTCAATGGAAGTGATTATGTTAGATGAGAATAATGATATTATCCTTCAGCCCATCAAGGTTTTGCTACAAACATTGGGCGAATCCCAAACAATTTTAGCAAATTATACGCAGTCAGGGGTTTTAGAGGCGATCGCTAATGGACTTAATCCGCTTACACTCAAACCGCACTACACCGAAAAAATCATCTTATTTGCCGACATCATTTCCTTTTCTAGCATTACCGAAAAGCTTCAAGTAGGTGAGGTTGTGGAACTCCTAAATCAATTTTTCACAATCTGTACCAAACAAATTACGGCTAACGGTGGAGAAGTTTCCAAGTTCATTGGCGATTGTACGATGGCATATTTTGATGGCGATCTGGCTGATAATGCTTTGCAAGCAAGTTTAAATATTCTTGCAGATTTGGAACTATTACGAAATCAATCGCCTATGGATAGTCCGTTGCGAGTTCTCTATACTGGAATTGGACTCTCTAAAGGAATTGTGTTAGAAGGAAATATTGGTTCTCAAACCAAGAAAGAATATACGGTGATTGGTGATGCGGTTAATGTCGCGGCAAGGATTGAGTCGCTCACGAGACAATTAAACCGATTTTTAGTATTCTCTGCTCCTGTACGCGAACGATTAAGCGCTCGCTGGAAACCTGTGAAATTGGGAGATTTTCATACTAAAGGTCGAGAAGAGATCGTAGAAGTTTATTCAATTGACGATCTGTTGACTTTTCAAAAGTCAGATTTTCAAAATCTAAAGGAAGAAATCAAACAACATCTAGAATTAATTCGCTGTTAGATTGTCACTATTCGATAAATAAATCTGTGTAATCCCATTAGGAATGAAAATTTATTAACTTGTGCAATTAAAACCCAAATTTGTTGGCGCGGGCAAAGCCCGCGCC
>JANMFC010000109.1:0-9281 GCA_031377675.1 Pseudanabaena sp. OTE_70b_metabat_355
GGCGCTGATGCGTTTGCTCGTATTCGTGGTTATATTTCTACACTCAGAAAGCAGGGGCTTGATATTCTTGCTTCTCTCGCTAACTTATTTCGCGGTAATCCTCTTTTTGTCTAGTTCCTTCTTTTTGACCTGATCAGTTACATAAATTGACTAAAATTTCTGATGCTTGTTAAAAATTCTTCTCTTCTCAGGTTAGAAATATATTTATCAAATTTAGTCTTGTAAATACGCTCAGATATTTCCTGATAAGTGTCGTTAGTCTGTGTCAAGATGAAAAGCTGTCTTGCTTTGGCAAAGGATTGATAGGCAATTCCATTAGGGCTAAGAACCGCACTAATTAAAGCGTTAGTGTCAATGACAATAAATTTAGGATTCATCAGCTAGTAGCTCTTCTAAGATTTCTTCAGTTAATCCTTTAGCTTGAGCTTCTTTACCAATTCGATTAAAGACGGTCAGGATATCTTCTTCAATAGTTTCAATAGTCATATTTATGAGAGTGTCTTGATTAACTCCCATGCGTTGAATTGCTTCGACTATTTCGCTAATTTTGATTTGCTTGATTGTTTGTATCATGACACTAGATCCCATTTAACAAGGTTTGATGTGGTTTCGACAATATCGCCAATGATTTTGATTGTATCTTTTGCAGAACCAATTAGTACGAAGATGCCGCCTATGACAACCTATAGTTTTGGTGATGTGCTTTTAGTCCCATTTCCATTTTAAATGTTA
Organism: Pseudanabaena sp. OTE_70b_metabat_355; assembly: GCA_031377675.1. Lineage (GTDB taxonomy): Bacteria > Cyanobacteriota > Cyanobacteriia > Pseudanabaenales > Pseudanabaenaceae > Pseudanabaena. The sequence goes on from JANMFC010000109.1 coordinate 733, forward strand.
GCTGCGATAATCCTCATGTAGGGACACAGCATACCCACAGAAATTCATGGATTTTTAGACTATCTTCATTTAGGAATACTCTGCCCTAAACTCGCAAAGCAGGGACAACTTATCAGTTATAGCGGAGAGGGTTGAGCATTTGCGCGATCGAGTTTTGGTGGAGAATTGAGAAATAGTGGCGCAAATGCTCAACCCCTACCAGTTTGCTTCTAAAAAAATCGGCGATCTTAACCTCGGTGTTGAGCGATCGCATTGTAAAATAGAAACATCGTCAATGGATCGACCCCGATGATAGTCATAAATGCAAAACCCTCTTTAACGACAGTCTACGAACAAGACTACTTACTGTGGTTAGAAACGACTAGCGAACAACTCCGCACAGGTAAACTAGAAAATTTAGACATTGAGAACCTTTTAGAAGAAATTGAAGCAATGGCGCGAAAAGAAAAAGTTGCATTAGAAAGTAACCTAGAAATTTTATTGATGCACTTACTCAAATATCAATATCAAGTCAATAAACGTACTTCAAGTTGGCGATATACCATTGACGAACATCGTAGCCGCATTCTCAAAGCCCTAAAAGTAAGCCCTAGCCTAAAACCATACTTAAAACAAGTCTTTGATGAGTGTTATCAAGAAGGCAGAAGAAAAGCCGCTATTGAAACAGGATTAAATATCTCTACCTTCCCAATGCGATCGCCCTTTAGCCAAGAAGAGACTCTAAATCCTGATTTTTTACCTGAATAATTGACGTTACCTGTATGATTCTGATGTAGGGGCAGAGCATTCCCACAGAGATTTGTAAATTTTTAGATAATGTTAATTGGGAATGCTCTGCCCTAAACTCGCAACGCAGGGACAAATTATCGATAAAAGCGCAAAGGGTTTAGCATTTGCAAATTGAGATTGTGGTGGGGAGTTGAGAAATAGTGGCGCAAATGCTAAACCCCTACGAGTTTACTTCTATAAAACTCGCCAATTCATTGTTGAAATAAATATTTTTCTGGACTATTGGGATCGAAAATAGAGCCATCAAAAAAAGTTTCTAGACCGCGTGAAGTTGACATAGGGATATTAGTATCAGCAACACCGATCGCCTTAGCGGCATTTTTCCAGAGATCCTCGCGATTTACTGCATCAATGGTTTCTCTAATCTCAAACTTATCGGGTAATAGTCCCCATCGCTGATATTCTGTCAGAAACCACAGATCATGGCTTTTATAAGGATAGGAAACTGATATGCCATCATTTGACCAGTATTTAATTGGCGAGTTAAGTGGTGAATTACTTGCAGATTTATTTGTTGTGGATATTCCTGTTTTTAAGTGAGGGCTATTTTTAAACAGTTGAGAAAACATTTTGACAGGTTGATCGATTAAATCGCTAATATCGCTGAAACTCAGAGCAATAATGTTATTTAACTCTCTAGCATTATCAGGATGGTCACACCAGATTTGTGCTTCTAATATGGCTTGAATCACCGCTTGAGTCGCAATCGGATATCGATCCACCCAATCCGCACGCAACGCAAAAATCTCTCCAGGGTAATTGCGCCAAATTTCTGCAATGGCGATCGCAGGATGGGCAAGATTTGTAGCCTTTAATTTCAGCGTATGCCAATTATCTAAACAAAGTAAGTCGGCTTTATTTTGTTTAACTTGCGGGATGATTTCTATTAAGGGAATTGAGAGAATGTCAATATTTTTGAAATCAATATTTTGTTTGGGCATAATATCCATCGCCACTAGCCAATAGCGTAGCCATAGATCATAATTGCTGCCAGATTCAGCGATCGCATAGTTAATAGGATTACCAATTAACTTAGCAATGGATTGAAATTGCAAAAAATTAGCTTTTCTTAATTGAATTCCTAATCGCTGTAATCGCTTAGAAACAACAATATATCCGCCGTGAGTATGCAACCGCAGCAGACTATACATTGCAGTCTTACGAGAATAGTGATTGATAATGCCCTCATTCAGTAACTCAGGTAATGGACTATAAAAATGTCCGCCATCAATACCGTCAGGGCTTGTTCCTAAGTCTGTGCCAATTTCGGTGCGATCGCAAATTTCTTGCCAAGAATTAAAATTCACCAGTTCCACCTCAGTCATCCCATATTTAGCGAAGAATTTTTTGTTTTTCGCTACTAATAAAGGGATAGATTCTAAAGATGGAATCAGCCCAAGTCGAATAGATTGAATCTCAGGGATATAGGAAACTGAATCGCGGGGTGTAATTTGTAATGGCGTGTTTGGCGCAGATTTCGAGCTACAGTTATTGAGCAGTACTGCACCTGCTATACCCAAACCTGTCAGAAGTTGCCTTCGAGAAAATTGATTCATGCTACTTGAACAGGAGCGCTTGGCGCTCCTGTTCCTACGCTAAAAATGAATGTACGATCTCTAGGATACGCTGACTGGATTGACCATCGCCAAAAGGATTCGCCACATTTGCCATTTCTTCATAAGCAGCGCGATCGCTTAATAATTTAGTCGCCGCCGCCACGATATCTTTGGTTTCTGTACCCACCAGTTTGCTCGTTCCTGCCGCGATCGCTTCAGGTCGTTCAGTCGTAGAACGCAATACTAACACTGGTTTCCCCAAACTAGGAGCCTCTTCTTGCAAGCCGCCCGAATCACTCATGATTAGATAACAACGCTGCATCGCGCCGACCAACTGTTCATAATTCAGAGGTTCAATTAAGAAAATGCGGGGATGATTTCCCAACTTGGCGATTAAGGGTTCGCGCACGACTGGATTGAGATGCATCGGCAATACTAACGCCACATCAGGGAACTCCGCCAAGATTTGTAACCACGCTTCGGTAATTTGCGCCAATGGTTCACCCCAATTTTCGCGGCGATGCACGGTGGCAAGGATCACGCGCTGGGCTGACCAGTCTAAATCGTCGATCGCACATTCAGGCGATCGCCCCGAAACATATAACAGCGCATCAATTACGGTATTTCCCGTATGATGAATTCCCTCTTTTACACCCGAAACCTTAAGATTTTCGACAGAGGCAAGGGTGGGTGCAAAATGGAGTTGAGCGATTTGGGAAACTAGACGGCGATTGGCTTCTTCAGGAAATGGATTAAAAAGATTATCGGTACGCAGTCCTGCTTCGACATGACCGACGGGAATTTGTTGATAAAAAGCTGCTAGAGCCGCCGCAAATGCTGTGGTGGTATCGCCTTGAACTAAGACTATATTTGGCTGAATCTCTTGATATAACTTCTCTAATCCCATCAAACTATTGCAAGTAATCTGAGTTAGGGTTTGCTTCGGTTGCATAATCCCCAAGTCATAATCAGCCTTAAGTTCAAATAACTGCATCACTTGGGCAACCATTTCGCGATGTTGTCCCGTTAAAATCACTGAGGTTTGGAACTGAGGATTATTTCTGAATAAGTGAATTACAGGTGCAAGTTTAATTGCTTCTGGACGAGTACCTAAGGTGATGCAGACATGAAAACTTGTGGACACCATTTAATTTCTATTTATTCCTAAATTCTTTTTCAGATTATATAGCAACCCCATTAAATTTTAGGGCTAATTCTGGTGGGGCAAGGGGACGTTGGTTTAGCGGCTCTGCTGGATTAGTCTTGCTGCCAGTACCGTCCAATTATGGGTATAGCGATCGCGTCTTCAGCAATAGCTATAATAAAAATATCGCGTTTGAATTAATAATTTAGTCAATCAGAGTAAATATATGACTGCAACACTTGTCAAACCGTCATTACTAATTCATGAGATTTGCGTTGAGAAATTTGGCAATCTCAATCTGTTTAAGTTTAGCGATCGCCTACAGGATCGGATGGAGTTGCTTCTAGAGAAAAGAAAAGTAGAACCGCTTTCTATTGAAGAAATTCCTGAATTAGAAACCATTGGGGAACTAGATCGGATTTTTACTCATATTAATGCAATGCTTGCTGCTCAAAACGTCAATTCCTGAAACAATAAGGCAAATTGTCCGAAAACGGGCAAAATTTTTGTGTGAATATTGCCATTCACCAGAGCGACTTAGTGCTTCTCGATTTACGCTAGGAGGACTCGATCCGCGCTACAAGACTTTTTTGGACTCAAACAGGGCTGCATCCGCCAGATGATGACGTATGTGAGGTTTAAGTAAGTTGGATTTGGATGAGGATAGTCAACTTTGTAGTACAGCGATCGCCTATTCATTTCATGGGTAAAATCGCTCGATTGCTTGTTGATAGGTTTGTGAGTATAGCGATCGCCTATCGATAGTTGTTAGAATATCGAATATATCTAAATATCACAAATTTATGTTTAGAGACTCGAAGTTTATCAGTAGATCTGCCGATGTTATGGGTGGTATGACTTTATTTGCAAGTACTAGGGTTCCTGTGCAGACGCTTTTAGATTATCTCAAGGCAGGCGAATCGATTGATGATTTTTTGGATGGTTTTCCAACTGTGACTAGAGAACAGGTTATTTATTTTTTAGAGGAGTTAGGAAAAAGCTTTTTGAGTGTGGCGCCGTAATATGAGAGTCCTTTTAGATGAGTGTATCGATCGCCGATTTGCTAGAGAAATTATTGGCTATGAAGTAAAAACAGTTCCGCAGATGGGATGGGCAGGAGTCAAAAATGGTAAGCTTTTAGCTCTCGCTGTAGAAGAGTTTGATGTATTTGTAACGGTTGATCGCAATTTGTCTTTTCAGCAAAATCTGCCTCAGTTTGATATTGCGGTAGTGGTTTTGCAAGCACCATCAAATAGTTTGGCTGCGCTCAAGCCTTTAGCGTCAAAGCTTTTAGCTGTTTTAGATTCTGCAAATAAGGGGCAGGTTACAACTGTTGCGGGATGATATTGCCTCTTACTTACTATCGCCTATTCATTTCATAGGTAAAATCGCTTGATTGTTTTTTGATAGGTTTATAACTGTTTATCCGTTTCATAAGAAAATGTGCGTTAGATTTCATTAACGTACCCTAGCAAACTGTTATAATTAATGGATATGTTAGATGATACTCTCTATAAGTCAAGGCTTAGTGGTACAGAAAAGTCTGGAAACCCGCATTATGTCGTAGTTTTAACCTAAGACGTATTTTAACAGCTTTTATTCAAATCCTTGTAAATAGGCTATTTCAAGAGATTGATTTACCTGAATAAAATCTCAAATAAGACCTCAAAAAGTTTTCTGCACCACTAACAAGTCAACTTTTAAGGAATGAAAATTTATTAAGTTGTGCAATTAGGCTACTAATGAAATAGCCTGATATGGGGCTAAAAACCAAATGCACAGGTTATTTATTTTTTATTCCTAAGTATATTAACTTGAAAGCTTTACAAGCAATCTTATATAAAATCCTTAGCAATTTTATTGTTTATTTATAATAAGCCTAATATATAAAAACCTAATTTTAAAATTAATTTGTATGAAAGTAATTGTTAAAAATTTTGGATCAATAAAGAATAATTCTCAATCTATTGACTTGTCTAGAGATTTCTTCGTTTTTGTCGGACGTAATAATAGCGGAAAAACCTATGTTGCTCAGTTGTTATGGACAATTTTTAATGAAGATATAATTCATAAGTTTGCAAGAAATAATGTGGATATTATTCAAGATAATATTCTTAAAAACACGAATGAAGTTGAACTGAATCAAGAATTAATTAATAAAATCCTTAGAAGCTATAGCTCTTTTTTAGAAAAAGAATTAAAAAGATATACCTTTAATGCTGGCAAAAAAATAGAATCTCTTAATAAGATAAACATTAAATTTACTTATGAAATATCTGAGCTAAAAAGCCAAGCATCTCAATCAGTTTTTAATGTCAAAACAAGTACAGGAAATAATATTAGTTATTTAGAAATTAAAAAAGAAGAAAACTCTCTATTATTTCAGATTGAAGATAAGCAGAAAGAACTACCTGAAGACTTTTTTGAATTTGTCCCTAAACAGGTTTTTACCAAAGACTTAAGCAGAGAAAAGAAAACTACTTTAATTACTAGCATAATTAGAATGTTACTAAAACATCAGCATGAAACGTTCTTCTTACCTGCTAGTCGTAGTTTTTTTCCTATATTTTATAGTTACATCTATAATCTTGAAAGAAAACAACGTGAACAGATAGTTGATAAGCTGTTAACTTTAATGGAAACTCAAAATAATGAAGAAAGAATTAAACTGTCAGAGTTGCAAGAATTGAATATTGGGAAAAGACCTTATACAGAACCCATGAATCAGGTTATTGAAAAGTTATACTCTTTAAATGAGAGTAAAGAAACGCAAACGCATGAATTCTCTTTAGATATTATTCAAAAACTGCAAGAAATTATGGGGGGTGAAATACACCTTTCAAGTCAAGAAGGAATTGCTCCAATAGAACTTAACTTTAAATTAGATGTCAACGGTAATAATTTACCTATGTATCTGGCTTCTTCTTCTGTTAATCAATTAACTTTATTATATTTATATCTTAAATATTGGGTGTCTAAAAGTAATAATTTTTTAATGATGGATGAACCAGAAGAAAATTTGCATCCTGAAAACCAAATTAATTTATTAAGTATATTATTACAGTTTGTTAGTGCAAGTAATAATAAAGTACTAATCACAACTCATAGTCCAATTTTAGCTAATGCAGTTAATAATTTTATCTATTTAGATGTTCTGAAAAATAACTACCAAATTAATGTAGAAAGTATCATACAAGAACATCAATTAAAATATGTTGATACAGATGTTTCTATCTCAAAAGATAAAGTGGGAGTTTATTTTTTCACAGGAGATAAAATTATTGATTATGAAAGTGATGATTATGGTATTTATTTTAGAAACTTTAGAGATGTTGAAAGTGATTTAGACAAATCTGCTCGCATTCTGTCTGATTATATCTACCGTCAGGAGGATGGGACTGAAGATGAGTCAAAGTAAATATTATTTGAATAATCCTCAAAGCCCAAATCTTCATTCGCTTAGAGATGCATTACACAGAGCTTTCAAGCAAGAAGAGTTTATAGTTGAAATTCCTACTGAAGATGATGTTATTGAAATTCCAGAACGGAATGATAAGGCAAAATTAAAAAAAATAGTTATTAGTGATCTTAACTATAGTGATGATAAATCGACAGTTATAAAAATTTGGAAAATTGATTTGGAAAAGGAGCTACTCGGTATTGCTACTAGCGCTAAAAAAACCGAATGTGCGATTTTAGTATTACAAAGATATGAGGGTAGTGATAGATTAAATGTCTTTTTAATTGAATTAAAGTCATCATTAAACAATAAAACATTAACGGAAATCGAAGAAAAATTTAGTTCTACTATGACTAGATTATATATGCTGCTTGTTCTAAATAATCACTTAAATCCAAACCAAGGCTATGATAAAAAGGCAATATATATAGATTTTAAAGGTATTTTATTTTATAAGAATAGTAAGTTTGATAATAGCATTGATTGTCAATTATTATCTATCCTGCAAAAGTCTAAAAAGGTAGGAGTACTAACTTGTAAAACAATTTTAAGAGGGGAAGATAAAATTAAAATAAAATGTTTTGAGATCCCAACCAGTGATAATTCATTTACTATCAAACTACAAGATCTAATTGGTTGATTTTTTAAAAAGTTGATCGGATCGCTATTTGTGGTATGGATAGGCGATCGCTGTTTTTTGAGGATGGATAGGCGATCGCTGTTAGTAATTTGAATAATGGGGCGTTTAAGTTGATAGACTGAAAATATACCAGCAAGATTTTTCAAATGCCTACAGCCCTTCAAGTTGGTCCCTATAGTTTTATCTTTTTTAGCTCAGATAGAGACGAACCACCGCACATTCACATTAAGCGCGATCGCCAGTTAGCCAAATTTTGGCTTAGCCCTGTTAAACTGTCAAAAAATCGAGGATTTAAAGATCGCGAACTAAACGACATTTCTCAGCTTGTTGAGGAACATAACCAAACGCTAATGGAGGCATGGCATGACTACTTTGACACTTGATACTGAACCACTTGCAACCCGAATTAATGTGACTGATGAGAAACTAGTTATCGAGTTAGTGGATGGGCGAAGTTTAATTATTCCATTATCTTGGTATCCACGTTTACTAAATGCTTCTCATAGAGAAAGGCAAAATTGGCAACTGTTGGGTGATGGCTATGCAATTGAATGGATCGATCTAGATGAACATATAGGCATTGAAGGGTTGCTGGCGGGAAAACGTAGTGGCGAAAGTCATAAATCTTTTGAGCGTTGGTTAGCAACGCGAAGCGCTTCTCCATTTTAGGCGATCGCTGTTTGATTTATTTTTTTGAGGGGCGATCCGACTCTAATAAATTTCCCTGTGATGCCCAACTCTAGTAACGAAGATTAACTGATTTTCTATGTCGAATTCATAAATGACTCGATAATCTCCTACTCTTAACTTATAAAAACCACGCCAATTCAAGGATGAAATGCAACGCCTAGAGATCTTTGCATAAAGGGACTCATAAGGATATTCTGATATTAATCACAACCATCAGAAAATCCTCATGAGCTTTAAACATCTTACCAGCACAGAACGAAGCGAACTGTA
>JANMFC010000114.1:0-2768 GCA_031377675.1 Pseudanabaena sp. OTE_70b_metabat_355
CGGCTGTCTAGATTATTATCTCGGCTTAGGCAAATAAAAAGAGAGTTGGAGAGCAGATCGCGGAAACTGGAGTTTTTTTTTTACGGGTGGGCGGGGTTCGAAATAGATTTAATTATAAAATTTTGGTGATTTAAAATTATATTACCAAATTTTTATAATCAAATCATCACCCCCCCCCCCCCCCGATAAAAAAAAAAACCCGTGTTCCCGCCCTCGGCCCCCCAACTCTCTTTTTATTTGCCTAAGCCGAGATAATAATCTAGACAGCCGCGAAGTTCGCCGCAACAAAATCCCAATTGATGAGCTTGTCAACGAAATTGGTCATGAAGTTAGGACGGCTATTTTGGAAATCCAAATAATAGGCGTGTTCCCAAACATCCATCGTCAACAAAGGCACTTGACCTTCATGAATTAAAGGGTTTTCCGCGTTAGGAGTCTTGGTGATCTTCAGTGTGCCGCCTTCAGCAACCAACCAAGCCCAGCCACTACCAAATTGGGTAGCACCCGCATTTTTAAATTCTGTTTTAAAGTTCTCAACACTACCAAAGCTAGCATTGATTGCTTCCAACAAAGCTCCAGTAGGCTCACTGCCAGCAGTAGGAGTGATCCCATTCCAATAGAAAGTATGATTCCAAACTTGAGCAGCATTATTGAAAATGCCAGCCTTACCTTCTTTATAGCTAATCTTGATCACTTCTTCTAAAGTCTTGTCAGCAAGATCAGTATCCTTAATCAGGTTGTTGAGGTTGGTGACATAGGCGGCGTGGTGTTTACCATAATGAAATGATAGAGTCTCAGCAGACATACCCGAAGCAGCGAGAGCGTCTTGGGCGTAGGGTAAAGAGGGGAGTTCAAATGCCATTGTTTTTTTAACCTTTTAAAGTTTGAATTACTTTCTAAGCTTTAAGTATTGTTGCGATTATAAGCTAGATTGTAAATCGTAGTAACTGTTACAACAAAAGATCTCGCTAAATCCTCCAAATCTCATTCTTGCAACCAACTGAACAACTCATCCACCGTAAGCTGAAACGACTTTGCAAAGGATGGCACTGGTAAGCGATCGCCTTTATTTTCAAACACCGCAATTCGGCGATCGCCCCCAGTCTGATCGCTAAAGTATACAAATACCAATTCTTGGTCAGGATCAAGTAACCAGCCCATCTCTGTACCATGATCTAAACAATAGAGAATATTCCGAATTACCTTTGTTTGATTTTGGTCTGGTGAAAGAATCTCGATTACCCAATTAGGCGCAATCTCAAATAGATTGGATACCTTGCCGTTATTATCTCTGGGGATGCATTCCCAAGTAAAAACTGAAATATCAGGAATAACCGAGCGATCGCCAAAATTACACCGCAACTCAGAATATGCCCTAGCAATTTTTTGAGGTTTTAGAGCTAGGTTAATTGCCGAACCAAGGTCAAGCTGAACTGTACTATGTTTTCCCTGCTGCCTCGGCTTTTGAATAATCTCCCCATCAATAAATTCACAAGCGGGTTTGATCTCTGGTAATTTCAGAAACGCTTCAAGGGTTAAAGGCTTAACAGGAGTTTGAACCATAGCGATCGCCACTTTTAATTATAATTATAGAATGAAAAAAAGAGATTTATTACTAACTGGGGTAGCGATCGCTGGTGGGGCTTGGATCTATCAATTTTGGCGATCGCCCTCTAGTGATTCGTCATCCAAAGACCAAGCGATCGCCGTAAACTCAGATATAGACTTAACTAAAGCAACTAAGAAATATCAAATCATGAAAACCGAAGAAGAATGGAAACAAACCCTTACGCCCGAACAGTTTAAGGTTTTACGCAAACATGGCACTGAGCGCCCATTTACCAGTGAACTTGATAAGCAGTATGACAAAGGCGCGTATAGCTGCGCTGGCTGTGATCTGCCATTGTTTACCTCTGACACTAAATTTAATAGTCGGACTGGCTGGCCGAGTTTCTTTGCACCAATCGAAGGAGCGATCGCCACGACCACTGATAGCTCCTTGTTTATGAAGCGAGTTGAAGTACATTGCAGTCGATGTGGTGGTCACTTGGGACATGTTTTTAATGATGGTCCTCAGCCAACGGGAGAACGTTATTGCATGAATGGGGTTTCTCTAAAGTTTATTCCTAATTCCTAGTTAACGATTAACAAGCGTGCAATTTTCTCAAGATATTTCCACTGAATCAGAGCATCTATCCCTAGCCGATCGCATTGAGTCTTTTAAAGCTGGCTTTCTCGGTGCGATCGCTAGCGTTTTTGCCTTTTTTGCGATCGCCGTACTTGATCATTTTGTGAAGCAAGGCTTAGCAAAAATTTCACCGCAAATCTTGCCTCAAATTTTTTCACAATTGCACCTAGTCAAAAGTTTTGAGATTGACAAGCCGCTAGTTTTGTTAGTCAAGCTAGGGATGATTGGTTTTTCTGGTTTTTTGTTTGCTGTCACCTATCGGTACATCGTGCGTGGCGATCGCAACTCCCATCTCAAATCAGGTGCAATTTTAGCCTTTGCCTGTATTCGGAGTTTTGCCACAATTGATCGGGATTTGCCCACATTCATAAATTTGCCATTAATCCCAGTCACTGTGACGATCGCCATCCTGTTACTGGAAAATATTGCATGGTTAGCGATCGTGCAGAGTATTCTCGAAACCGCCATTCAGCAGAAATGGATCACTGCTTTTGGCTCAGCAAAGGAATAAAGTGCAGTATTTCGCGCCTAGATTTGCCCTACATTTGTTAAAAAAACGTTTTTAGGTTTACCGACACCT
>JANMFC010000076.1:0-14180 GCA_031377675.1 Pseudanabaena sp. OTE_70b_metabat_355
CTGAGCCAGGATCAAACTCTCCATGGTGTCTATCGGGTTCAAAATTGCTCTCTACTTCCTCTAGCTTTTTTTCCTTTCGGATTGCTTGACTTTTTTAAGCTTTTCGCTTATCCTGTCGGATAGCTAGTTATTTCTCAATAACCAGTCTTTTTTATGTTTTTGACGAGGTTTATTGGTTTCTTAAAGCTTTCAAACTATTTGGTTGTCTAGGTTCTTGGCACTCCCTTTCAGGTCGGGTTCGCTTTGCTTTCGCTCTTCGCTCCCTTCAGCGCTTTATTAAGTTATCAGGGTTGGCTGGGTTTGTCAAGCGTTTTGCAAAAAGATTTTTTTGCCGCGCCCTTGGCTACCCCTTCAATCTCCCTTCCAGTATGGCTTTTAGGACCAGAAAAAAGTTTAGGTTTTGGGTAAAGCCGCTTCGATTGATTTGGTTACGAGGGCTTGTACAGCCTCTACGCCTTCCCATCCTCTGATTTCGGTTGCTTTTTTCTCTAGATTTTTGTAAGAGCGGAAAAATTCGGCGATTTCTTCGAGGCGGTGAGGGGCGATGTCGGCTAATGTCTTGACTTCGGCGTAGCGGGGATCTTTGGCGGGGACGCAGAGGATTTTTTCGTCGCGATCGCCACCGTCAATCATGATCAGCATTCCGATCGGGCGGGCGGGGATGACACAACCAGGGAATGTGGGTTGATCCATGATCACCATGCCGTCAAGGGGGTCGCCATCGTCTGCGAGTGTGTTGGGTACAAAGCCGTAATCGTAGGGATATTGGACGGAGGAGTAGAGGACGCGATCCAGAGCAAAGGCGTTGAGGTCTTTGTCGAATTCGTACTTGTTCTTGCTGCCTGCGGGAATTTCGATCAGAACATTAAGGAGTCCTGCTTTAGGTTGTGGGGGAATAAGCGATAAGTCCATTGGTAATCCTTAAGATTTTGTTTTTGTTTGTTTTGCATATAGTCAGTAAATATAAAACCCCAAAAAATGCGGCGCACGCGCAGCGTGCGCCGCAGTTTTTGTTTTTGAGTCTTATTTATCATGGATAATTGCTGACTACCTAGAAAAAGTATAAGTGTCTAGTGCGCCTGTATTTGAGGTTAATTAGTTACGCTGATACTCAGGTTAAGAAAAGTATGCTTTACTGTGATTCATGTGAATTGTGAGGATGTGAATGGTTTTGCAGCAGGACTCTCGTTGCCCTATTGGTGTTTTTGATAGTGGGGTTGGCGGACTGACGGTTTTACAGGAAGTTCATCGCCAACTGCCTAATGAGTCGGTAGTTTATTTTGGTGATACGGCGCGGTTGCCTTATGGAAAGCGATCGCCTGCGGAAATAATTGAGTATGTGTATGAGATTTTGCATTGGATGGAGTCTGAACGAGTCAAGATGGCAATCATGGCTTGCAATACGAGTTCAGCGTTGGCGCTAGATATTGTACGCAAGGATTTTGATTTGCCGATTTTGGGTTTAATTTTGCCAGGGGCGCGAGCAGCCGTAGGCAAAGGTAAACGGATTGGTGTGATTGCTACTACTGCGACGGTAAAGAGTGAGGCTTATGTGCGAGCTATTTGTGAGAGCGATCCCCAAGCTCAAGTGTTTCAGGTGGATTGTCCAGAGTTTGTGCCTTTGATCGAGTCCGATCGCATTCAAGATCCCTATACATTGCAAGTGGCTAGGGAATATTTACAGCCACTTGTTGAAGCGAATATTGATACTTTGGTTTTGGGTTGTACGCATTATCCACATTTGTCTGGAGTATTTCGGCAAATTTTGCCCCCTCATGTAGCTTTGGTAAATCCTGCTTCTTATGTGGTGAGGGCGGCAGGACAAGAACTAGATTTGATGGGTTTGAGATGTTTAGATAATTGCAATGGTCGTGCTGAGACTCGCTTTTTTGTGAGTGGTGAGCCTGATCGCTTTGCTCAGGTATCGCGGCGTTGGCTAGGAAAGTTGCCTTTAGTGGAAAAAGTTTCCCTATCTCCTGTAGAATTGCTGTCTTGAAGTTTTGATTGAAGCTTTGATTGGCAAACTCTAATCAATTTGATGGGAGTATTCTTTTCTTGAACCAACTGAATCAACGTTATCGGCGATCGCTATGTTTTTTGCTGTGCTTACTGGGTAACACTTGTCTGGCACAGGAAATAAACGCCAAAACTACGCTTGATCGACCATTGCAAGATCGTGCATTACAAGCGCAGCTACCATCTGTGGGATCGGCTTTACAGTTACGGAATATCCAAGTTAGTGCTGATGGATTGGTACTGGCAATTAATGGCAATCCCCAAATTAACTCATCACGGGTTGCTAATCCCGATCGCGTTATTCTCGATTTACAAGCTACTGAAGTGCCACCTTGGTTACAAAATGCGGTGGTTGCGGTTAATCGCTATGGAGTCAGGCAAATTCGGATTGCTCAATTTCAAAAGTCGCCTGCGATCGCTCGATTGGTTTTGGATCTAGATGGTTCTAGCCCCGTAGCTTGGCAAAGTACGTTTGATCCATCGCGTAGTTTGTTATTGTTACGACCAAACGGAGTAAATGGATTAGCGACTACAACCAGTCAGCCTGTTCCTAATTTACCGATCGCATCTTTACCTGCTGCCTTACCTGTAGCAACCAGTAATTTACCGACAACGATTGATGGGTTGACGTTTAATGGCTATGGTCAACTGGTCATTCAGGCTAATCGGGCGATCGCTTATCGCAGTAATGTTGATTTAGCGACTAATACATATAGTTTTACGATTCCTGCGACTCGCATTTCGTCGCAATTACGCCGCCCTGTTTTGGGGGCAAATAGTCCGATTGAGCAGATTCGACTGAATCAGGTGGGTGATTCTGTAGTAGTCACAATCAAGACGATCGCGGGTTGGCAAATTCAGGAAACAGTCAGAACTAATCCGCAAACGATCGCTTTGCAGTTAAACAGTGTTACCCAACAAGTTGCTATAAATAATTTTCCAACTAATGTTCTTCCAACAACTAGATTGCCACAAATTTATGGGAGTAACACGGGTCGTCAGTTAGTTGTAGTTGATGCGGGACATGGGGGACGGGATGTGGGCGCAACCCGAAATGGGATTTACGAAAAAGACATTGTGTTAGCAATGAGTATGAAATTGGGACGGATATTGCAGCAAATGGGATATTCGGTAATTTATACTCGCACTGAGGATATTGAGCTTGATTTAGAGCCGAGGGTGAATATTGCGGAGAGTGCTAGAGCGAGTGCGTTTGTAAGTGTTCATGCTAACGCCCTTGATGCCAAAGCTTCTACAGTAAATGGGGTTGAAACTTATTATGCTTCAGGTTCGTCTCTAGGTAAGAGTCTTGCAGAGCTTGTCCATGACGAAATTTTAGCAAGTACGGGTGCAAACAACCGTGGTGTGAAGTCAGCTAAGTTTCATGTGATTTTAAAAACTTCGATGCCTGCGGTTTTAGTGGAGACTGGGTTTATCACGAATCCATCTGAAGCGGCAAAATTAGTTGATAGTGCTTATCAACTGCGTATGGCTGAGGCGATCGCCAGAGGCGTTGATCGTTTTTTAAAATCTTACAGACGATGACATTTTTACTATGGGAGAACTATTTTGCGATATCGACAATTAGCGGTCGGAATTTTGATGAGTGTGGCTACTAGCTATGGGATTCCTGTCTTAGCAACCTTACAAGCACAGCCATTTAATACATTTAAGCAATCTAGGGAAATACGCCTAAATAATATTCGCTCCACTGCCAATGGCTTGATGTTGACGGTCAATGCTAATCCCCAAATTCGGATTCAACGTGAGGATAATCCCGATCGCCTGATCGTAGATTTGCAAAATACTTCTGTAGTTAAGGAATTACACCAAACTAATGTGCCACTCAATCGATTTGGGGTGAAACAGGTCAGAGTTGCTCAGTTTCAGACTAATCCTGCGATCGCCAGATTAGTTTTTGATTTGGACAGCAATGATCCCAATCGCAAAGTTGATTGGAAAAGTCAATATATCGCCGCAACTAATACGCTATTACTAACACCAACTAATCAAGTTGCTCAAGCGATCCCCATTGATACCAACTCGTCAAACCCGCGCCCGATCGAGTCTTCTAATGAAATCTCATCACCTGCGGCGATCGAACGCTTGAGTTTTACAAGTACTGGACAATTAGTGATCGATGCAAATCAACCCATAAGTTATCAAGCTAGTTTAGATCGCCCATCTGGCATCTTTAAATTAAACATTGCCAATGCCAAAATTTCTCCGAACCTACAACGCCCTAGCCTTGCGGCGAATAGTCCGATTGAGAGAATTCGGTTAACACAGGTGGGAAATTCAGTCGAAATCGGCATCAAAACGATCGCTGGTTGGCAAGTGCGCGAAACCGAGCTCCCTCTCAGTAACCAACAAATTAAATTGCAAGTTTCTTTGGGTAGCGTTTCGCGAGTCCCAAACAACTCAACCTCTCTCCCAATCAATAATCCTAGTGAGTCATTTCCTCAAACTGTAGGTGATCGCCGCCGAGGCTTGATCTATATCGATGCAGGGCATGGTGGTAGAGATCCAGGGGCGATAGCAAATGGTATCCAAGAAAAAGATGTGGTTTTATCCATCAGTCTCGATCTGGGACGAGCTTTACAAAGTATGGGGTACAGCGTTTATTACACACGCACTAGCGATGTCGAAATTGACTTAGAGCCGCGTGTCGCCTCTGCGGAGAGCATCAATGCCGATGTATTTGTGAGTATTCATGCAAATTCTTTGGCATCTAGAAATTTTGCTATCAATGGCGTTGAGACTTATCATGCTCGCGGCTCAACTACTGGCAAGGAGCTAGCTGAGTATGTGCATTCACAGATCATTGCGGATACAGGCGCAGGCGATCGATCGGTGAGGTCTGCGGGATTTTATGTAATTGCCAAAACCTCTATGCCTGCGATTTTGGTTGAGACTGGCTTTGTCACGAATCCCACTGAGGCGGCTAATTTAGATAACCCTAGCTATCAAAAACGGATGGCTGAGGCGATCGCTAAAGGTATCGATCAGTTTATGAGAGTGCGCGGCAAATAAAATAATAAAAGGGCGCTTTGCGCCCTTTTATTATTAAATCTTAGACATTTCTAAGGGAGACTGAGATTTTTGTTGATGTCTGGCATCGGTGATTAACCAGTCCAAGGCTGCGGCTTGTAAATCAATTGTTGCGCCTGTTTTGTCCACGCAATAGCGACCGAACACCAACTTATCAACCAAACGCACATCGGAAAGACGGGAATACTCAAAAATCACACTGCGTTCAACCACCGCGCCGCTACAAACATGGCAATTAGGACCAATCATCGTTGGACCAATAATCGTTGCACCATCGTCAATTTGAGTCATGCCGCCAATGTACACAGGTCCACGAATATCGACTTTGTCCCAATTGACCGACACATTTAGCCCCGTAAATATACCTGGACGCACTTCATGCCCAGGAATATTTACATTTTTAATTTTGTCAGACAACACATCTTGGATGGCTTGCCAATAGTCAGGGACTTTACCAATATCAACCCATTGAAAATCCATCGAAATTGCATGGAATGGCAAATCATCGGCAACTAATTTAGGAAATAAATCGCTACCAATATCAAACTCCACGCCCGATGGCACATAATCAAGAATCTCTGGCTCAAAAATATAAATCCCAGTATTGATCGTATTGCTTAACGCATCTTCAACGCTTGGCTTTTCCTGAAATTGCTTAATTCGACCATCCGCGTCCGTTACTACGACTCCGTAGCTAGAAACCTGCTCTCTTGGCACAGTCTTAGTAATAATCGTTGCTAATGATTTCTTCTGGCGATGCCATTCGACTGCATAGGTAAGATCGAGATCAATTAAGGCATCCCCGCAAAGCACAACAAACGTATCATCAAAAAACGGCGAAAAATCTTGGATTTTCTTCAGTCCCCCCGCCGAACCCAATGCACTACCTTGGAGTTTGCCATCCACAATCGTCCCCTCAAAGGAATAAGCCATCTGCACACCAAATTTCTGCCCATCACGAAAATAGTTTTCGATCTCTTCAGAAAGATGACTGACATTGACCATAATGCGATCAAAGCCATGCTGCCTTAGCAATTCAACCAAGAATTCCATAACAGGCTTTTGCATGATCGGAATCATGGGCTTAGGCATAACGTTTGTAATCGGGCGGATTCTCGTCCCTTTACCCGCCGCCAAAATCATTGCTTTCATAAGTTATAATCTCCTCACGCTACCAGAAAGTTCGTTTCATCATACCTTGATTAAGCTGTCCTCAAAGAGTACGACTGTTATATAAACTCATCGCCTTCTCAAAACCATCCGCTAAAATAGTCGTTACTGTGGATTCAGTAAGATCGAGCAATTCAGTGACAATTTTATTTTCTGAAGAAGTGAAACCACCCAACACGTGACTAGTGACATTTTGGTTAGCCTTTGTAGCGATCGCCCCTTCTTCCTGCTCTCCCTTATTACCACCACGACCGATACCTAAACGCAAACGGGGAAATTTTGGTGTACCCAAATGCGAAATTATGGACTTCATGCCGTTATGACCACCTGCGGAACCAGAGGGACGTAGCCGCAGTTTACCAAGGGGTAGATCCATATCGTCATAAATCACCAAAATATTTTCAGGTTTGCACTTAAACCAATCAGCACAGGCTCGCACCGACTGTCCCGATAAATTCATGAAAGTAGTGGGTTTGAGTAACCGAATTTTGCCACTACTAGCTAATCGGCTCGATAATCTACCTTCTCCGAAGATGCCATAAAATCGCTTTTCCTTGCCGAGGGAAATACTCCAAGAAGTTGCTAAGCGATCGATCGCCATAAATCCAATATTGTGTCGGGTGCGTTCATATTCAGCACCAGGATTACCAAGCCCCACAATTAGAGAGATAGATGAAGAAATAGATTCAGGCTCAGACATCCGCAGTGGTTACTACTTCCTTAACTTCTGATGGAATAACTACTGGCTCAGCTACGACTTCAGCAAGAGGTGTAACAGGCGCTGGCGAGGGGGTTGGTTCTTCTAAGCGAGCAGTTTCGCGATCGGCTTCCCGCTTAAACTCTGATTCAAATTCGCGGGAAGCGTCTTGAAAGCCTTTGATCGCTTTACCCATACTGCGACCAATTTCTGGTAATTTTTTTGGACCAAAAATCAAGAGGGCGACAAGCATAATCAGAATCATTTCGGGCAAGCCGATACCGAAAATATTCATTGGAGATGACCTTTAGTTTGCAAATATTGTGGAAAACTTTTATGTTTTGCGCCGTGCTTCTGCACGTCTCAAACCAATAACTACGTTAAAGGCACGCAAAGCGTGCCTTTAACGTAGTTATTGGCAGCTTAAATTAGCCGCCCCAGTTGAGGTTGACACCATCAAGAATCAAAGAGGAGTTGTACAACTGGAGAATAATGACCAGAAATACAAGGAACAATCCCATGAATACAGCCATGATGGGTGTGGTTCCCCAACCGCGAGAAACTTTACCGTATTCTGCATTTAGGGGTCTGAGAATATCGCCAAGCCAAGTACGTTGTGACATAACTTTGTCTTTTTAAAAAGGGTTATTACTAGATAGTATAATCGTAACAATAACTTAAAACATTGGCGCAATTCATGGAAAATGCAACTTCGATCGCGGTTACTGTCGCTGTATGTGTGATCTGCCTGACGGCTTATGCGATATATGTGGCTTTTGGTCCGCCTAATAAGCAATTGGTCGATCAATTTGAAGAACACGAAGACTAATTTAAATAAGCCACGCTTTGCGTGGTTTATCAGACTTCATAAATAGCAAATGAATAGCAATTTTCGTTTAACTAATGATGCGTTGGATGTGGCGGCTGTTTATGCGATCGCCGATAATGCTCATAATGGCGCTGTGGTACTCATGAGCGGCATGGTACGCAATCAAACGGGGGGAAGAGCGGTTGATTATTTGGATTACCAAGCTTATGAGTCAATGGCTTTGCAAGTATTTCAAGATATTAGCGATCGCTGCTGTCAGAAATTTCCTGATATTACTGAGGTTGTTATTCATCATCGCCTTGGCAAACTCAAGATTGGCGAAATCAGTGTTTTAGTCGCAGTGGGTTCGCCCCATCGTGATGAGGCTTTTCAGGCTTGTCGCTATGCGATCGACACTTTAAAAACCGATGCACCGATCTGGAAAAAGGAATTTTGGCTGGATGGTGTAAGTAGTTGGGTAAATTGTCCCCTGTAGAAAAAATGTGAAAGCGTTGCTTCGCAACGCTTTCACATTTTTTCTTGGTTTGGGTTTGAGCGCAAAGCGCTGTAGGATTTTTGATGTTGCTAGAAAAGTCTTTTTTTGCCCGTCCTGCCCATGAAGTTGCCCCAGATTTGCTGGGATGTACTTTAGTTAGGCGTATCGATAAGCTCGAATATCGCGGAATTATTGTTGAAACTGAAGCCTATGACGCAACCGATCCAGCTTGTCATGGCTATCGGCGCAAGACTACACGCAATGCGGCTATTTTTGGCGCACCTTGCACCGCTTATGTCTATTTAATTTATGGGATTTATCATTGCGTTAATATCGTCACCGATCGCGAAGATTTTTGTAGTGCCGTATTAATTCGCGCCATTGAATGCGATCGCCTTCCCAGTTGGAGCAATCCCAAAGACAAACCTCATCGAGCAGGGGCAGGACCTGGCAAACTTTGTCGCTTGTTGAAAATCGATCGCCAACTGGACGGCATAACCTTACATCCCGATTTTGATTTATGGCTAGAGGCGCGATCGCCTGATTTTGCGGAGCCAATTGTGCAAACCACCCGAATCGGGATTACACAAGGAGTCGATATACCTTGGCGCTGGTATCTGGGCGATCGGCGATCGGTATCTAAAAAGTGAATTTTATTAGTTGGACATTTTAAGCTTTATAGCGATTGTCTTAAACAGGGATGCGATCGCTATAATTGTGAAAACAAACTTTTCATAACTTTTACTTTAAAAATTCTTACTCTGGCTAAACTCTATTTTTAGTACACTTTCCCATTGAAAAAAAATTATGCCCATGCGTATTGAAGTCATGCAACCAACAGGACATCTGGATGCTACTAGTACCGAACATTTTCGGCAGCAAACATCTCTGATCCTAGATCGTAAGCCTGACGCATTGCTTGTTGATCTGACATATATCAAACAAATGGATAGCTCAGGACTAGGCGCGTTAGTTTTTGCCCTGAGAAGTTCCCATGTGATCCGATGTAAGTTTGCGCTCTGCTCCCTTAACGAAAATCTTGTGTTTCTACTCGAAGTGACATCTATGCAGGAATTGTTTCAAGTATTTGCTAATCGACAAGAATTTGAGCGATCGTTGAAAAAGGTATAATCAACCAGAAACAACATTAACGAAATTATGGAATCCAAACCAACTGCTGTTGACGCAGCCGTAGAAGTCATAGTCGAAACTCTAAAAACACCAGTACCATCACCGATCGCCATCAAAGCTCCTTCACCATCAACAATAACCACATCCCCTGTCACAAACAAGACCGAACCCAAGGTCGAAATTGCCACACCACCGATCTCCAATGACATTTGGGAACAAGTGACGCAACTATGGGATGAATACTTTGGCGAAGGCAAAAAATCTAACCTGACGATCGCCATTATCGTAATCACTACCATCCCTTTATTAATTGCCGCTTCTGCACTTTTAGACTTTTTAAATAAGCTACCTTTATTACCTAGTGTCTTTGAACTAGTTGGCTTTGGCTATTCAGGATGGTTTATCTATCGCTATTTACTACTGGCTAATACTCGCAAGGAACTAACCGATGCGATCGGAACTTGGAAAAACAAGGTCTTTGGCTAAATCAGCTAATCTTCTAGACGAAGGGCTAGCCCCTTTGTCTATCTGCCCTGCAATAAATTACGGGCTGAAAGCTAAAACCCGTTGAAACGGGTTGAATTTCAGATATTAGTCAGTTTTAACTGCCTTTAGCTTTGAGCCAAGAACTTTAGTTCTTGGTTAGCTTTGCCTAGAGCGCGATGTTTAAAGCTAGGATATTGCGAATAAGGCAAAAACAAAAATTGATAGACTGTCTAAATAAACAGTCTAATAACAGGTTTTAGGAAGCGAAAAGGGATCAACGTCAAGCATGGGCAAAATTGTAGGTATTGATTTGGGTACGACAAACTCTGTGGTAGCCGTTATGGAAGGTGGCAAGCCCATAGTAATTGCGAACTCAGAAGGTAGCCGCACCACACCCTCCGTTGTTAGTTTTACCAAAGATGGTGAGCGCCTAGTCGGACAGATGGCGCGTCGTCAAGCGGTACTAAATCCTGACAATACTTTTTATTCTGTGAAACGTTTTATTGGACGCAAGCATAGTGAACTCTCGCCTGAGACAAAACGAGTTCCCTACACAGTGCGCCGCGATGATTTAGGTAATATCAAATTACGCAGTCCACGTCTCGAAAAAGATTTTGCGCCTGAAGAAATTTCGGCAATGGTAATTCGTAAACTTGTCGATGAAGCGAGTCGCTATCTTGGAGAACCTGTAACTGGTGCAGTAATTACGGTTCCCGCTTATTTTAATGATTCGCAACGACAAGCCACTAAGGATGCGGGAAAAATCGCGGGGATCGAAGTCAAACGAATTTTAAATGAACCGACGGCGGCTTCCTTAGCCTATGGCTTGGATAAAAAAGCTAACAAGAAAATTTTAGTATTTGACCTTGGCGGCGGTACTTTTGATGTGTCAGTTTTAGAAGTCAGCGATGGCTTGTTTGAAGTCAAAGCAACCACAGGCGATACCCAATTGGGCGGCGATGACTTTGATCGCCAAATTGTAAATTATCTCGCGGAAGAATTTCTCAAATCCGATGGTGTCGATCTGCGTAAAGAGCGTCAAGCCTTGCAAAGATTAACTGAGGCTGCCGAAAAAGCCAAAATCGAATTGTCAACCGTAGGCGTGACCGAAATTAATTTGCCCTTTATCACCGCTACGGTGGATGGACCTCTGCATTTAGAGACCAATTTAAAGCGATCGCAGTTTGAGCGTTTAAGTGCGGATTTATTAGAGCGCTTACAAATTCCCCTCGATCGCGTGTTGCGTGATGCTCAAATTAGTCCCCGTCAAATCGATGAAGTGGTATTAGTTGGCGGCTCCACCAGAATCCCCGCCGTACAGGAAATGGTGGAACGGGCGATCGGTAAACCTCCGAGTCAAAGTGTCAATCCCGATGAAGTTGTCGCGATCGGCGCGGTCATCCAAGCCGCGATTTTATCAGGGGAAATTAAAGATGTTTTATTACTAGATGTCACCCCTTTATCGATGGGTGTAGAAACATCTGGCGGCGTAGTAAAACGTTTAATTCCTAGAAATACGACAATTCCCTGTCGCAAAATGGAATTATTTACCACCGCCGAAGACAATCAAACCTCAGTAGAAATTCATATTATCCAAGGCGAACGCGATCTCGCCGAATACAACAAGTCATTGGGACGATTCAAACTGAGTGGACTCGATCCTCAACCTCGCGGCATGGCACAAGTCGATGTCACCTTTGACCTAAATACCGATGGCATTTTGGCGGTAACGGCAAGCGATCGCCGTACAGGTGTAGAACGCCGTGTCACGATCAAGGGTGCTTCGACTTTGGATGAAAAAGAAGTTGAACGGATGGTCAATGAGGCGGAGAAATATGCCGATCGCGATCGCGCCAAACGTGGACGTATCGAAAAATTAAACCGAGCCGATAATCTCGCCGTTGGCGCAGAACGACAACTGAAAGACTTGGCAATGAATTACGGCTACAAACTCAGTTACGAGCGCCGCAAACAAATCGAAGGCTCAATCAAAAAACTACGCGAGGCAATTTCTAACGAAGACGATGCCTTAATCGATCGCGCTCAAGTTGAGTTACAAGAAGCTCTCTATGCATTGTCTAGTGAACTCTATGCTGAAGATGAATATTACGAAGATGAGGATGATGATCTCTTTGGCGGCATTCTCGAAAGTATTGGCAGTTTTGCTAGTCGCAATAAACGCAATAACGATGAAGGCGATCGCCGCCGCCCCAATACCAGAGTCTCCTACGATGATGATGATGACTGGATGTAGTATAGAATTATGCGCCGCTTGTTGAATTTATAAGAATGGAGACAACCAAGAATGACGACCCAATTAGTTAATAGTTTGACTGTTGATGAACGCATAAAAACGCAAGCAGGATCGGCAGAGTCGGCGGCAGAAGTTTTGGCTCCTAGACGTATAAAAACGTCCTCAGAAGTGGTCGCAGAAACTTTGGCTCCTAGTAATTCTCCACAATTAGTTAGTAGTTTGACAGTTGATGAACTGATGGAAGTAGTTGCTAATGTGGTAGATGCTCGATTAAATAGCTTTTTTAGTGCATTAAATATAAATGGTGAAAAAAAATCATCCGAATCAGAAACTCTGGAATCTACTGAGGTAGAGAAAGAAAATCCTTGGTTAAAAATGGCTGGATTGCATAAAAATAATCCATTGTTTGAAGAAGTTGTAGCCTATATTGAAGCCAATCGTGAAAATGATTTTGCTGAGGAATTACGTTAGATGAGTTTGTGGATACTTGATACAAATGTAATTAACCAATTACATGGCTACGCTCCTAATGTTGAGAAAAAGCTTACTGGTATTAAACCTAAAGATGTTGCAATAACTATCATTACAGCCGAGGAATTAATTAGTGGCTGGTTTAATAAAATAAGCAAAGCAAATAACCAAAATGAACTAGGTAACTTAATCTATAGCTATAAAGGATTTAGCGCTACACTTGCATACTTAAAAGAGGTTAGGGTATTAGAGTTTGATCAAAAAGCTTATGAAATTTATCTGCAACTACGACAACAAGTAAAGATGAAACGTACTGGAGATATGAGAATTGCCGCGATCGCATTATCTATAGATGGCATAGTCGTTACTCGTAATCAAAAGGATTTTGAGAAAGTACCGAATTTAAAGATTGAAGACTGGACTCTTGAATCATGACTGAAAATTAATCGCTAACAGAAACCAAGCGGATGATTAACCTACTTTTAAACAATTGGTAATTTTTGAAAATGTTTGCTAACAGTCTGATATTTAATCGCAAATATTTTTACTTAACCGTTCTTTTATTTTTGATTGAAGTTTATATTGCCGTTTTCGTTAACGATCGCTTTATTCGTCCCTTTGGTGGGGATGTTTTAGTAGTTATTCTTATCTATTGTTTCGTCAGATCTTTTTGGAAAATCAAGACAAATATAGCGGCTCTATCCGTATTTATATTTGCCTGTTCGATCGAAGGATTGCAATATTTGAACTTAATCGACAGATTAGGATGGCGACAGTACCAGCTTTTAGTGATTATTTTAGGCGCGACCTTTAGTTGGGAAGATATTTTTGCCTATGCGATCGGTACAGTGATCGTCTTGGGTGTGGAAAACCTTATTTTAAAATTTAGTCGCCGTAAAGATTGATTTGCCTCAAATGCTTTAAATGCTTGGTTAGTCGTTTACAATAGTAAAGGTTAGTTTTTTTACCTTTTGATGAGGTATGCTCTAACCTTAAAAAATTATGTAACCCTGAGGACATAAGCGAATGCTACATCGCAAAATTTATCAACTTTGTGAAGCCAAGAGCGATGTTTGGATTTTCCTGAGGGATCAGGGACGTTGGCTAGAAAGAGCCAGAATACTAGATATTGAAGGTGACGTGGTAACAATTCGTTACGAAACTGACGATGAAGACGAAATCTGCTCTTGGGAGGAAATGGTCAGATTAGAGAGTATTGGCGCAGTTACCCAAAAATTATCCTCAGTCATGAGAACAGGGATGTATTCCAGTGATCTGTTGGTGTCCGATGATTGTCCAGAGGCTGAACAAATCCGACCACGCCTCGATCCAGACAAATAAAACCTATATAACCAACATATAGAGTGGGCGCAAAGCGTCCACTCTATTTTATGAAGTGTTTACTTCACATATAGCAGTCCTATTTCATTATGTGAGAAAAACAGGGCTTCGACTTCGCTCAGCCATCTATATACGTTGTCTGAGCTATGTCGAAGCCTCTCACGACTCATTTAGGATTGCTATAGTCCAGATAAAAGTATAAAAGTGCCGCAAAGTGGCACTTTTATACTTTTATCTGGGTTTGGATTTAGCGCAAAGC
>JANMFC010000201.1:0-7783 GCA_031377675.1 Pseudanabaena sp. OTE_70b_metabat_355
TAAATTATGCCTACCTACTTACAGGAAAGTTACAGGAAAGAAACCTGTTCCATAGTAATATTATGATCGGAAGTTTAAGGGGTAAGGTTTTGAGCGAAATTAAATCCAAGTGGTTGTCTATATTCAACCTGCACGCCTCACAAATTTTAGGTGTAGCATGGCTTATCCTGATGCCATTGCCAGCCCTTGCTCAAAGTAATAGTCTTTCCAGCAGTCATTTACCCAACAATGCTCTAGCCCAAACCCCACAAATTATTACCCCCAACACGCCACCGCCCTTACCGCAAACCACGCCAACGCCGCTACCACCGCCTGACCAATTACTCAAACCACCTAGTCAAACCTCTCCTTCGGGTAGTCCTTCAGATAATACAGAACCTACTCAAACAGGAACGATCGCTGTTCAGAAATTTGAAGTATTAGGCAGTACAGTATTTAGTAGCGAAGAATTAAATGAATTAATTGCTAAGTTTACCAAGCGATCACTAAGCTTTTCTGAACTACTTCAAGCGCGTTCGGCGATAACGGATCTATATATTCGTAATGGCTATATCACTTCTGGTGCTTATATTCCACCCCAAAATCTGCAATCGGGAATCGTCAAAATCCAAATTATAGAAGGTGAATTAGAAGAAATTAAAGTCATCGGCACTAATCGCCTGAATCCTGAATATATCCGATCTCGAATTAGTGTGGCAACAGGTGCGCCGCTTAACCGCGATCGCCTGATCGAAGCTTTACAAGTTCTGCAACTTAATCCCTTAATTGCCAACCTCTCGGCAGAACTTTCGGCAAGTGAGCGATTTGGCAAAAATATTCTCGAATTGAAGGTAAAAGAAGCGGAAGTCTTTAACGTCCAACTGTCTATAGATAATAACCGCGCCCCTAGTGTTGGTTCTTTCCGTCGTCGGATTCAGGCTAGCGAAGCCAATCTCACGGGTTGGGGCGATTCCTTAACGATTGGCTATAGCAATTCCGATGGAAGTAATGCTTATGATGTTAACTACACATTACCAATCAATCCCTATAATGGCACTGTGAGCTTAGCTTTCAGTAATAGCAACAGCAATGTGATCGAATCGCCATTTAATGTCCTTGATATTTATTCTAATTCTACTAATTATGACCTCACTTTCCGTCAACCACTGTTGCAAACCCCAACTCAAGAGCTAGCATTTGGTGTGATTGGTTCCTATCGTGAGAGTCTATCCACACTCCTAAAAATTCCGTTTCCACTGTCGGCAGGTGCTGATAGCAATGGGACTACCAAAATTTCGGTACTGAGTCTCTTTCAAGATTACACCCAGCGATCGAGTCAATCAGTTTTGGCTTTTCGCACCCAATTAAATATTGGACTTGGGGGCGTAATTGGTTCTACGATTAATTCCAGTTTTCCTGATAGTCGATTTGTGTCTTTTCGAGGACAGGCTCAATATGTAAATTTGTTAGCGGCGAATACACTCCTTCTATTCCGTGGCGATCTGCAACTAAGCGATCGCCCCCTTGTGCCACTGCAACAAATTGGTTTTGGTGGACAAGATACCCTGCGTGGCTACCGTCAAGATTTATTACTCGGTGATAATGGAGCCGCCCTGTCCGCCGAGTTGAGAATTCCTATTTTGCGAGTTCCTGAATGGGAAGGACTTTTGCAAATCGCGCCATTTATTGACTCAGCAATGGTTTGGACAAGTTCAGGTGAGGCGAATCCATCTCAAAATCTATTGGTTGGCACAGGTGTAGGATTACGCTGGCAGATGGGCAATCGCATGACCGCACTATTAAATTATGGAATTCCACTAATGAATGTATCCAATAGCCGTAAGACTTGGCAAGAAAATGGAATTTATTTCTCACTCACTTATAATTTGTTCTAGTAATTCATGTTACGCAAAAGGTTTTAAGACCCTCACCCCTAGCCCCTCTCCCAAAAAAGGAGAGGGGGACAAGAAAAATCCAAAAACGTTTCTTACTCCCCTTCTCCCTTCTTGGGAGAAGGGGCTGGGGGATGAGGGCAGATTTTCTATCTGCGTAAAGTCCCTTAATAAAAACTTTACGGTTTTGTATAAGTTTTTATTAAGAAATGTCTAAGCTTATACTAGCCAAATGTCGTAAAAAATATACAAGGATATACACAAAAAAAAAAGAGTGATTTAATGTTTGAGTTAATTTGTTTTCAGCAGTGGCAAATTTTAGTGCAAAACACGAAATTTTTACCCAAGCTTGATTGACTTATTCAATAATAACTACTCAATGCATAGAAATCCTGTTTCTTTGGAAACCAGATATCCTTGGCTCCATCTCAATTGTTTGAGATGGTTGCTGGCTCTGGTTCTATCTTTTACGCTTTGCTTCTCTACTCAAGTAGCTGGAGTTTCAGCGAATTCTCCGACAACCTGTCAGGTTGGGGTTTACGTTACGGCTTTGCGTAACTTCAAGTTGACCGAAAAGACTTTTGATGCTGAGTTTCGGCTCTGGAGTGTTTGTCCAACAGACACATTTCAACCATTAAAAAACATCAAAATTGTCGGTGGAACGACTCCTATTGTCTCCTATGAAAACTTTTCGGTAAAAGATAATATCTCTACTACGACTTTCGCTAGCCGAGAGAAGGTTTATTATCATCAACAAGAGATGACTGCAACGATTGGACAAGGTTGGAATGTCGATAACTACCCGTTCGATCGCCATGTTCTGAAAATTCAACTTGAAGACGGAATTGAAAACAGTTCTAAATTTGTGTATACACCAGATTTAACGGCTTCTGGCTATCAAAAATCGATGAGTGTAGGGGCGTGGAAAATCAAGGGTTTCAAAATGGAAGAAATTCAAGTTCCTTATGCCTCCAACTTTGGTGATCCAAGTAATAACAAAAAAGGTCAGACGCGCTCTCGTATAGTTGTCTCGGTGAGTATATACAGAGAGAAAGCATTGAGCTTTTTTAAACTGGTGGCTGGCGTGTATGCCGCGATCGCGATGACAGCGTTAACATTCTTTTTAGACAGCAATGTACCGCCGATTTTTTCAGGACGAATGGGGCTGTTGGTGGGCGTATTGTTTGCAATTGTTGTGAATATGCGCGTAGTTGAATCAGCGATCGGACGGACAGAAACAGTCACTTTGGCAGATTTCATTCACATCGTCGCGGTTGCCTATGTATTTATCGCCGCAGTGCTGGGAGTACATAGTCGAATTCAGGCAGCGTCAGGTTTTGTAAGGCTTGCCAAGAAAATGGATACCAAAGTATTTTTTCCGATCTTTGTCATCTCTTTTGTTGTCATCAATATCATCGCCGTTACCTATGCTGCGTTTGTATAGCGTGACATCTTCTCACCAGTCTTGATTTACTAGTCTAGATTCACATCACCCTCGTTACATCTTCAAGAGAATCTCAATGTTTAAAAATTTATCGCTTCGACAAAAACTAACCGCCGCCTTTATGTTTATGGGTGTTCAGGTTGTTTTGATGGCTGGATTTGGTATGTTTAGTAGTGCTAGGCTGAGCAAAGACCTAGATATTGTGGGTGCTAACAGCCTACCCAGTGTTTTGGGTTTGTGGAAAATCAATGAAGGACAGACTCAAGTTCAAGCTTCTGAACGCGCCTTGCTCAACCCCAGTTTGTCGGCTGAACAGCGTAAAGCAGAAATTTTACGCATTGATAACGCTTGGAAGCAGATTAAAGAGGGATTTAAGCAGTACAGCTCTACACCTCGTAGTGCCGAAGAAGAGAAACTCTATAAAGAACTGTTGGTCAAATGGGATAGCTGGGAAAAAGGGCATGTCAGCTTTTTGCAAGTGAACCAAAGCTTTGAGTCGCTAAATCTTTTGAATCCACGCAACAAACAGCTAGAACTGCTACGCGCTAATCAAGCAAGTTCTCCTGAAATGGCTAATGCCATAAAAGCAACAGAGTCATTGGTGCAATTGCAGCAAAAAGCGAACGATAATAATGCTGCGTTTCAATCCGCTACAGATTCGCTTGGAGGCTTGTTGCAGCTTAACGAAAAAGTTGCTAAAGATGCTCTTGAGGAAGCTACAGGCGATACGGCTCAAATCCAATTTTGGGGAATTGTCTCGCTTTTTGTCGGTCCCGCGCTGGCAATATGGTTAGGCTTGATCTTCAGTAAAATGTTTACCGATCAACAAAAACTTGAACTGGAAAAAGTCAGCCAGAAAAAGATTGGGACTGCTTTAACTCCCCAATTTATTTCAGGTGTGATCCAGAAATTGGCTCCTCCCGTCAACTACATCGACCAAAATCTGACTTATGCAGAACAATATAATCAAGATTTCCTAAATCTTCTGCATTTATGTCAGAACCAAGCCAATCTAATTCCCACGGAAATTCAACGCCATGTGGTCGCCCTAAGCCCTGAAAACACCAGTGAGAATATGTCTCAGTCTCTTCATTCCGTTCATGTTGGATTAGAACAGTTGCGAACTTTTCTGAATTCATTACAGAGCTTTACGGCGATGAATGATGTTAGGCTGAATAAAATCAACATTAACGAAACCATCGAAAAATCTCTGATGGCTTTCCAAGATCGTTTGCAAGCCAATGATAAGCGTCCTGCGGTGCGGGTAACGAAGAACTATGGAAAGTTGCCGCTAGTTGAGTGTTATTCCAGCCAAATCAATCAGGTCTTTTTTGACTTGTTGGCTCATGAAATCAATGCTTTGGATGACAAGATGAAGTTGACGAATTCCACTGAATCCTTCTTTTCGCCAGAGATTTCGGTTTCGACTAAATCTACACAGAATACTGTCACAATTGAGATTGCAGGAAACGGGTTGGGACTCAATGAAAATGCCTCAGCGAACCTCTCTGATCCAGTTTCATTAACCCAGCCAATCGGACAAAATTTGCCGTTAGAGTTGTTCATCAGCCATCAAATAGTTGTCGATCGCCATCAGGGTGAACTCAAATGTAATTCATCATTGGCTAAAGGTACACAATTTATCTTGAGCCTTCCAGTTGCCGTGTTACCACCAGCATAAAAAACCAGAACCCAAATAAGCTGATTCGCACGCTTTGCGTGCCAATCAGTTTATTTGGGTTTTATATGTTTATGGGAACGCTTCCAACTAAAATTGCGGGAGAGTCTTTTACAGTACGACTGTAATTTTAATGAATAAAACAGTTGCAAGGATTTGCACGATCGCCTTGATCACCATATCAATCGTGTTATCGCTCAATTTGATATTTAGTAGTTTATTTCCACAAAGTTCACGGGCGAATAATAATACGATCGCGATCGCCGTAGCAGCGCCCTTAAGCGGTGATGGCGCTAGTGGGGGGCAAGAAATTGTCGATAGCATCAAGCTATATATTGATGCGACTAACCGCGAAGGTGGAATCAACGGTCGTCAGCTTAAATTAAATATTGTTGATGACAAGGGAAATGTCGAAGGAGCAACTCAGTCGGCTAACAACATTGCCAAAACTGATGCGCTGGTGGTTTTAGGACATCGTTCCTCTGATGCTTCGATCGCCGCAGGAAATATCTATCAAGAAAAAAAATTATCCGCGATCACGGGGACAGCCAATAACCCCAAAGTTACGAGCGATCGCCCTTACTATTTTCGGATGATTTATACAAATACAGCGCTGGCGAATACTTTATCGCTCTATGCCCAACAAGTATTACAGTTCAAAACGGCGAGTGTGATCTATGACAAGGCTAGTAAAAATGAACAGACTCAATCAGAAGTAATCAAGGCGGCGTTTGAAGACAAGGGCAGTGGCAAGATTCAAAAAATTTGGGGAATTGACTCCGAACCCGATAAACGCAAAGCTTCCATTCAACAGATCGTTAATGAAATTGCTACCGACCCTGAAGCGGGAATTTTGTTCTTAACTTTATCGAAAGAAGAAGTGGCTGAAGATTTTTTGGTGGCACTCAAACAGAAGGGGCTGAAAAACAGTATTTTAGGTGAACAGGCGCTGGGACGTGAATCCTTTGCCAAGCGGTTTGATAAGTATGATGAAGAAAAGAAACAATCTGGGTTCTTCACCGATGGTATGTATGTGCCATTGCCGATTTTGTTTGATAGTGCAGGAGCCGATGCTCAAGATTATTTCATCGCTTATCAAAAAGCTTATAACAAGACTCCTTCCTATTTAGGCGCTAAATTTTACGAAGCGGCGATCGCCGCAGTGGATGCAATTCGTAAAGCCGATCTTAAATTGACACCTGCGAGTTTAGAGAGCGATCGCGAACAGGTGCGGGAGGCTCTGTCTAAACTGAACAGTCGCAAGGTTGGGGTTCGCGGTTTAACTGGGTTGCTCTATTTCAATAGCGATCGCAATAGTGATCAACCAGTCCGTTTAGCCAAGTTCCAAAACTATAAACTGATTTCCGCATCTCAACAATTTACGCCGATCGCTAATCCTGAACGGTTGAATTTGCCCAAAGAACTGCAATCTGGCAGCATCGTCGCATCTGGCGAGAAATATTTCTGGCGGCAGCGTGTAGTTTATGCGGGGATGGATATCAATAAACTGAATCGGATTGATAAATCGACTTTTACCGCCGATTTTTATGTGTGGTTTCTCTATAACGGTACGGACGAGCCGACAGAAATCCAATTTCCTGATGCAGTCACCAATAGTGTGAATCCGACTGCACCTGTCTTTGATGGTAAATCACCGATCAAGTCTCAAGTGGTAGATGGTTTAAACTATCGCCTCTATCGGGTGCGTGGTGAATTCCGTAATGCCTTTGATTTTCGCGATTATCCCTTTGATTCGCAAAAGTTAAATTTGCGGTTTGATAATCCTAATTTGACCACTGAGCGCTTAATCTATGCGATCGATACCGTTGGCTTGAAATTACCGCGATCGAAAGAAGCAGAAGCAAAACCTTTCCAAGGGTTACAACTTTGGAACTTCAAAGATATTACCTATTTCCAAGATTCATCGCGAAGTACTTCCACTCAAGGCGATCCCGATCTTGTGCAGTCAAATGCTCAGATTGAATACCCAGGATTGAGTATCCGCATGACTTTCCAGCGCAAAACCCTAGTATTTCTATCCAAGAATGGTTTACCTCTAGTCCTGCTCTCGCTGTTGACTTATTGCTGTCTCTTCTTCCCTTACAATATGTTCGTGCCACGCACGATGGCTCCTGCTTCATCGCTATTATCAGGAATTGTGTTGCTGTTATCCTTTAACAATCAACTGCCCGAAGTTGGCTATACCGTGGCGATGGAATATGTGTTTTATGTCTATTTCTGTTTATGCCTAATCCCAATTCTGGTGACGGCGATCGGTGCGAAGTTAGAGAAAGACGGCAATAAAAAAGCCTTTCGCTATTTGAATATTGCCTCTTGGATTATCTATCCCGTCATCTTGTTCACGACTTTGGTGACTTTTCTGATTACCTATGGCGATCGCTTAGTTTAACCTATAGAGATCTCTCTCAATTCCCCTTAAAAAGGGGGAGAATTTTCTTCTTTCCCCTTTTTAACCTAGGGTGTACACACAAGTCATAAAAACCTGTCAAGTCAACAATTATCTGCCCCCTAGCCCCCAATTCTGGGGCAACAAGAAAATAAAAGTCTTTCAAAGTCCACCAGAATTGGCTATCTTGAATAGCCCATTTTTTGACTTCAGCCACAACGGGTAATTAAATCTCTTGCAACATTGTCAATAAACTCTTGATGAACCTTATGAATTTTGATCTACATACTACAATGATTAACTCTTAGTGTTGATTGCAATAACTTTAGCCCTTCTATACGATAATCGACCAAACCCAAGAGAGAGAGGCGGCGCTTCGCGCC
>JANMFC010000260.1:0-5577 GCA_031377675.1 Pseudanabaena sp. OTE_70b_metabat_355
AGTATTAGATGATGTTCTGATTGGTTTAGATATGTCCAATCGCCTACCAATCATAGACATTATTGATGAGCATTTTATAGACAAGTATCAAATTTTTCTTATGACCTACGATTTAGAATGGTTTGAAACTTTATGTGAGCATTTTGTTGTACCAAACGGTGCAAAGTGGAAAGCTTTTGAGTTTTATTGTGCTGATGATGCTGAATTAGAATTACCAATTTTTGCCGAGCGAACAAAAGGTAGAGACGAATATATCAGACGTGCTGAGGAGTATTATGCAGCGCACGATTACAAAGCCGCAGCCCTATATACTCGC
Organism: Pseudanabaena sp. OTE_70b_metabat_355; assembly: GCA_031377675.1. Taxonomy (GTDB): domain Bacteria; phylum Cyanobacteriota; class Cyanobacteriia; order Pseudanabaenales; family Pseudanabaenaceae; genus Pseudanabaena. The sequence continues at coordinate 317 of JANMFC010000260.1, forward strand.
AGTGCTTATGAAGCAATTTTAAAATTCTTTTGTGATAAATACCATGCTCCAGTCCCGTATTTCTCTAAACCTAAAAATCTAAAAGCTGATAAGTTATGGGAAGTTGTGAAAGTACATCCAAAAAGTAATTTGGATACAAAAATAATAAGTCATGTTGAAAAAGCTAATCAGAGAATCCTAAATCCTCTCAGCCATTCTCGTCCTGTACAAACATATCGCCGAGAGATTAAGCTTGCGATCGCAGCTATTAAGAGACTACATGCTCAACTCCAGTGATTCACATACAGTTTGTCGAAAAGAGATTGTAGATGCGATCGCCACTGTCAAAAAGCTAAAAAATGCATTTTCCCCATCACCAATGCTAATTTTGTAATATTTTGTCCCATTCCCTACTCGTCCATTAACTGTCAAGGGCGATCGCTTGATCAATGGCTAATTTTTCATTGAGGCGAACTTGATAGGCTTGTAACTCTTTGGGTTTGAGTCCACTAATGATGCAAAAACTATCAACATCAATACCACGCGCTAACATTTCTAGACACCAAGTATGGCGGGCTTGCTCAATGGCGATCGCGGAGCCATCAAGATTACGGTAGGAGCTTGTCCATGATTCCCATAGTTGCTCAACTTCTGCTAGCAATAGGAATTGGCGATCGCCCTTGAGATCGCGATCAGATTTGATCTCAGCGCCCAGAAACATGACATCAAGATCATCTTTTTGGTCATGGGGAGCGATTTGAGGACTATGCTTTGGGTTGTTTTTAGAATCTTTTTTACGATTTTTGAGATAGGCGCTGAGGGGATTATTGGTGGCTGAACCGTAACGATGACCGAGGATTTTCTGGTTGAGTGGTACGGATCGCCCCTGTTCTCGAACCTGTTCAAGGCGATCGCTAGTTGCCGTACTAATTCGCAAAATTCCGTGATTTTCCTGAATTTGGTAATCTTTTAGCCGTAAGCGGGTGATATCAAGCGCCGTTAGCCCCGCCCCAAACAATAAATAGGCGATCGCATAGTCCTTTGCCCCACATTTTTTTGCTTGCAAAATTATTTCGCGTACTGTCGCCGCAGGAATATCGATGATTGGACGTACTGGAATTGGAGTTGCTATTGCACTCGGAATCACCTCTTGCACAAACATATCTACCAAGGTATTAATAAAATCATCGCGATCGCTCCAAATTGTCTGCACATCACTAGTTAAAGTGATCACTGCATAACCCAAAATACAAGTATTTAAGAGGTTTGCTAGCTTAATGGGAGGCAGAGCATATTGCATCCGTGAATTGATTAACACGTCATGAATTGCTGTAGCGATCGTTTGATTAACCTGATTGATCCCTTGGGCAAGCGCTTGACGGCTCTCAAGCGGATATTGTCCCGCCTCACCAACTAGCGATCGCATTAATTCAGGCACACTTTCTAAAGCTTGTAATGAACCTTGGACATAGTCTTTTAAAAATTGGCGCAAATCTCTCTGTGTACTCATATCAGACACCATCTCTGCACCGACAAATGACTCACTTACTTGGGCTAATACCAAATATTTTTGCAGACATTCCTGCAACACCGCTAACAATAAACCATGTTTATTGCCAAAGTGACGAAATAAAGTGACTTCATTGACTTGAGCAAAGTCGGCAATTTGGCGGGTAGTTGTCTCGGTAATTCCTTTGCTAGCAAACAATTCCAACGCTGTATTAACGATGCGTTGCCTAGTGGGAATTCGAGAGACAGATAGGAGAGTATGTACCATTAAGATGATCTTGCAAATTATTTGCCAAATAATGTAAGTGACACTTGCATTATTGCTTAAAAAGCAGTTAGAATTGATATATATTTTAATAGATTGTAAGTGATACTTGCATCTCCTCACCACACCCTAAGTTATTTCATGGTTATTTCATGACCGCCACTATCGAAACCCGCCCCACTGAACAAAAGCTGAATTGGACAAATGTCGGATTTTTCAGTGCCTTTCATCTCGCCGCTCTAGCAGCCCCCTTTTACTTTTCATGGCAGGCTGTAATTCTCACCGTCTTTCTACATTGGTTATTAGGCAGCATTGGCATTTGTCTTGCTTATCACCGTATGCTGAGTCATCGCAGTTTTCAAGTACCGAAGTGGTTAGAGTATATCCTCACCACAATCGGAGCCTTGGCAGTACAGGGTGGTCCAGTGTTTTGGGTTGGCGGTCATCGACAACATCATGGTTTTACCGAAGACAACGACAAAGACCCTTACTCAGCAAATCGTGGTTTTTGGTTTAGCCACATTATGTGGATTATTCGTTCACGCCCCGAACATTTTGAGCGCGAAAGTTATAAAAAATTTGCGCCCGATCTTGCCTCTGATCCTTACTATGCATTTTTAGATCGCTATTTCTTGGTATTGCAAGTTCCCCTCGGATTTCTGCTTTATTTCGTTGGCGAAAAACTATTTTCGGGACTAGGCGCTTCTTTCCTTGTTTATGGGATGGCTGTACGCTCAGTGGTTCTTTGGCATAGCACTTGGTTAATTAACTCGGCTTGTCATAAGTGGGGCTACAAAAACTTTAATGAAGTCCCTGATCATTCCACAAATCTTTGGTGGGCTGCCATTTTGACCTACGGCGAAGGCTGGCACAACAATCACCATGCTTTTCCTAAGTCCGCAAAGGCTGGTTTGAAATGGTGGGAGTTTGATCCAACTTGGGGAGTTATCAATTTACTACAGGTGTTGGGCTTAGCGAAAAAGGTTTATTTACCTGAGCCTTGGCAAGCAAACAAGTAAGCGATCGCTTATTTAACAAAAAAAGAGCGCAAAGCGCTCTTTTTTTGTTAAATAAGCGAATTCGCCCGCGAATTCGCTTATTTAGGTTCTTGGTTTAAACTTATAGCTAAAACTGATACAGTGGCGCGATCGCCAATATGTCAGCCTTTGAAGATGAGTTAATCAACGGCTCAATAAATTCGGGAATTCAAATACATGGGTCATTGCATGGATCATCGTCTAGATCATCGTCACATTCGCTTTAGCGTTCGCCACGAAGAAGTCGATTTAGAGCAGTTGCAAAGTTTATTAAAAATAGGGGCTTTTTGGGCAAAGGAGCGTACCTTAGCGGGTTTAGCGATCGCGATCGCCAACTCTAAACCCGTGATCACCGTATGGGATGGTAAAAAACTGATCGGTCATGCTCGCGCTACTAGTGACGGAATTTATCGAGCGACCATTTGGGATGTGGTAATTGATCCAGATTATCGGGGAGCAGGCTTAGGACGCAAGTTAGTTCAAACTATTTTGGCGCATCCCTTTGTATGTAATGTCGAGCGCGTATACTTAATGACTACGCATCAGACTGAATTTTATGAGCATATCGGTTTTGAGAAAAATTCGACCACGACATTAGTTTTGTGTAATGCCTCAGAGAGTGGTTGAAAAGTTTTAGAGCAGGTTAAGCAGGGATGGATTTTGGACTTAAACGGCGAACCATAGCGGCAAAGAGCATCATTTCGCTAGTGGTAGACAAAAATTTATAATCCTTACTCAAACGACGATAATTGCCAAACCAAGCATAATGTACTGTGGATTTTATTAGTTATTTCTTTACCCAACCTGCACTCATAGCAACTGCAAGAAATAGCATGATTAAAAGATCTGCAAGCACCCATTTGTATGCACCAATAGAATCGATATATTTCCGTTGTTTAAAATTTTGCCAGCCAGATATTTCAGCTCCTAAAAGTAAAATGGGGAGCAGCACAAAACAAAATCCCAAGGCAGCGATCGCCCAGAAAGCTACCCTGCCGCCTGATGCGTAAATTAAAGCAATAGGAACTTGTAACGCATACATTCCTGTAAAAATAAGAGCAGGAATACCTATCAGGTTGATAAATAGTGCCAGAATACTTAGTGTAGAAATTTTCATTTTTTTGATAAAGTTCTTTGCAGTTAATGTGATGTTAATTGCAATTTAAGGCTGTCATCAGTCTGATTAGGACAAGCGGTAACGCCCTGAAGGTAAGGATGCTTGAAACTCCATTTCAGCAACAATTTCATCAATTGACCACCATGTGAAAAGATGCAAGTATCTGCCCATGAGATAGCCCAGAGTGTCTATTATTTCGTCAATGTCTTGGCTCTGTAGCTGCAAATGTTTGGAAAAAGCTAGGATACCTCAGGTCTGCGTAGTTCATATCTTGGGTGCGGGGACGACCGCCTGTTTTGGCTTAGGGAACACGCGAAGCGCCGCACCGCTATTTATTGGGTTTAAATGTGTCTATTTGTTTTGTAGATTAACAAGCAAAAATGCGATGTTGTAGACATGGCATCTGACGGCGGATTTGATCGATGCGAGAAGGTTGGATCTCGGCGATCGCTACGCCCGTGCGATCGCCAGCATCAGCCAGCACGATTCCCCAAGGATCGACAATCATCGCATGACCATGAGATTGACGGCGAGGAGTATGCATCCCAACTTGAGCAGGCGCAATCACATAGCTAGTATTTTCGATCGCCCTAGCCTGTAATAAGACTTGCCAGTGATCTTTACCCGTAAAGGCGGTAAAAGCGGCGGGGACAAACAACACATTTGCACCATTTTTTGACAAATGCCGATATAACTCTGGAAATCTCACGTCATAGCAAACTGACAACCCCAAATTGCCATACTTTTCCGAATGATACACAGGCGGTGATTCAGTACCTGCTAGTACGGTTGCCGACTCTTGATAAGTGTTGCCATCAGGGAGATTGACATCAAACAAATGCATCTTACGATAACGCGCCAATTCCTCACCTTCACGACCAATCAGCAAAGCCGTGTTATACATCTTGATTGGCGATGCATTGCTAGGTGTAGCCACTGGCACTGGGAAGCCGCCACCAAGCAACAGAATCTGGTAGCGTTGGGCGATCTTAATCAGAAACTTTTCACTTTTTTCGGCTATTTCCGTAGAAAGGCTTGTTTTTTGAACTTCATCACCTAAAAACGAAAAATTCTCAGGTAAACAAACTAATTCTGCGCCTCGATTTACGGCAAGCTGGATTAAATCTTCTGCTTGAGCAAGATTTTTATCCACATCCGCAACACTGGTCATTTGTACAGCCGCAGCCAAATATGACTTCATCACAATCCTTAAAGCATTCCCACATGGTTTAGTGATCTAGATTACCCTGAGGCGCGATCGGATAACCAAATATTTAAATAATAGTAGTTTTTTTTAGTAACCGCTTGAAAATATGCGAACACCTTCCAAAACCCCAAAGAGCGTGGCGGCGCA
>JANMFC010000293.1:0-3857 GCA_031377675.1 Pseudanabaena sp. OTE_70b_metabat_355
CTTGCCGATAAGATCGATAGTGCATTGGCAAATGTAACTACTATGCAAGAGTTGCTACAGCAATTAGAACGAGACGGAGTTGAAGTAAAAATCTGTCGAGACCGTCAAAGCATACCAAAAGGAATCAGCTACAAACTTGATGGCGTGAGCATGGCTGGATATCATTTGGGAAGTGCTTACTCGCTGCCAAAAATACTCAAACGACTAGAAACTAAATCAAATCAGCAAGGAGAGACAGTTACTAGCAGCCACGAAAAAAACGAAAAAACAACCAATGACAAACCAAATATTCAAAAAGCCTTCGACCCATTGCACATCGCCAATGCGATTGATCAAAAAATCACCGTAGGCATGACTATGCCGCAGTTTATCGAAGAATTAAAAAAATCAGGAATAGAAACCTACGTCAAATACACGCGCACTAACAAAATAAAAGGTATTTCCTACAGCATTGGCAACGAAATTATTCAAGGTAACGAATTAGGCAAAAAATATAGTTGGGGAGGACTGCAAAAATATTTGCAAGTAAATTATGATGCAACCCGCGATAATCCATCGATTAAAGGTAAGGGACGAGCGGAAAAATAAAGTACCACTAAATTAACGAAGCCTCAGATTTCCAGATTTACTTTTTTGGTACATTATTAAATCGCTCGTCCCTAATGCCGATTGCCTAACCGTGTAAAAGTTAAAAAGCGATCTCCTATAGATATTTCTCAAAAGCCGCACATTTCACGATTCTTGATAATCACTAAGAAGGATCGGTTCTTTGTTAGGTACTCTGACAATAATTTCAATGGTTCCACCTAAAGCGTTTACCACGGCTCGAAGTGTATTGAGTTCTAGATTTTGTCTGCGTTCAAGCTTAGATATGGCTGGCTGTTGTACTTCAAGGCGTTCGGCTAGTTCTGACTGAGATAAACCTAGCTTTTCACGCAAATGTCTCAGCGTAATTTCTTCAAGATGAATTTCCGAAGCTCTTGCTTCAATAAGTTCTTGACGCTCTTTTGGAAGTTTGTTTAATTCTTCGGATAGGGTTGTATATTGGGTCATTTGTTTCCTTCCTTCAGTATTTCCAGATAGTTTCTGTACCGTTTATCTGCGATCGGAATATTTTCCTTATACCAGCGTTTGTTTCCTGTTTTGTTGCCACCAACCAATAACACGGCTTGGCGTTTAGGATCGAAGGCAAATAAAATACGCCAAGGCTCTCCCTGATATTGAATACGAAGTTCTTTCATATTCTGAAAAGTAGATCCTTCAAGAGTATCAACTCGCGGTCTACCAAGTTTGGGCCCAAATTCTCCTAATACACTTAGCACTGCAAATGTTTCGTCTTGAAGTCCTTGTTCTTGTTGGTAAAACCAGATTTTAAAGTCTGGGTCGAATATGATATTCCATTTCATAGGTCTATTATATTCTATACATGGAATATTTTCAATAGTTGTTTTGTAACGATCTCCCACCCATTCCTCAAATCAAACAACATATCTAAAATCCTATATGGGATTGCGATACGCCCGAAAACCTGCAAGATAGCCCTCAAAGGCTCATTCTTTCGTCAGCTTTTAGCACGAAAATAGCGAAAATTGAAAATTTTAAAATCTGCTCATAGTATAGATTTCAGGATATCATCTTGCAGGTTTTTGTATTTATCCTGTATCTACGCCCTATTGGGCTGTTAGAGTGAAAATGATGGAGAACACAACCGCAAATAGATATCACGTTTATCATCAGTAAAAGCTCTCCGACCATGCATGATTCTAGTGTTGTCAACCATCAAAATATCGCCTTTTTCCCAACGAACTTCCGCCGTTACTTTTTTGGCAATTTCATTTAGCTCAACCATGAGTTCATCATCAATTTCTGAGCCATCATCAAAAGCAACACTATTCGGAGCCATGCTTTTCGCTGGCAGTAAGCTGTTAATAAAGACTAATTCTCCAGATCTGCTTAGATGTACAACTGGACAAGTGTAATAGACATCAATTGATTCATCTTCATTGATTAGCAGATGAACCTCATTACTCTTACATTCTTTTTCCACTACATTTAAATCATCAGTCTTATAGCGCTTTTGCCAAGCATCTTTATCCAAGTGACCACGATATTTCAATTTCTTCTGACTAAATAGCTCTTTGAGTGGTTGACGAAGCTCTTCAAAGAACCGCTTCCCATCACAGACAATTGTTTCTCCATCCTGAGACGCTGGATTGGCACAGAAAAACCAAATCATGAGCGGGATATTTTTCTGATAGTACATTTCTCCATGTAATTTAATCTCATGGTTGAAATCATTTACACTCAAAACAGTAGAATCTCCATTGATTACTCTACGGTTAAATACCCCTCCTGTGTAATCCAAGAAGTTTTTACTAAACTTGTTGGTAAACTGCGTAAATATTTCGATATTTGTTTCAAATCCTCTGAATAACAATACTCCTTCTGATTGAAATAAATTAATAATTGATTCTTCATCGAGATCAAATATATTAATCTTGTCAGTGTTAACAACTTTCTGACCAACTTTATCTGACAATGGCTCAGTGTGAATTTTTTGAATTTTTTTCATGATTATTGTTGAACTATTTTTCTTTATTTAAGAGGATAAAGGCTTAAGCTCCTTGTCTGTATCCGAATCATTTAGGATTGATATATTAATTCTTCGGACAGATTTGAAAAATTAGGATAAAAAAGCTATTCATCGAATAACGGGTATGTAACGATTCGTGTAAAAGTGTATCACGGCAAGCTTACGATTTAGATATAGTAATGTTCTTAGAGATTAACTTTTGCGACAATTTTAGAACGTGAGGATGTGGTTATCCTCTCACAAAAAGTCGTTTTTCAACCTTGTTTTGTCTTCACCAGTTTTGGAGTACTTCTCCAATATATATAGGATCTCAATAGTCTTTTTCGCAAATTTAAAACAGCAAAAAGCAACCTTAACCAATTGGCTAGGGATGCTTACACTGGGAGTTATGGGAAGCTTGAGTTTCGCCTAATATAAAGATGTAGCTACTGAATCGGCGAATCTTCATATATAGAACCATCAAATGTTGTAACTGATATCAGCAATTACAACATAATCAGTATCGAATATTTCTAAATTCTTGTCTGTGTTATGGCTAACCGAAATCTGTAAAACCGCTCCACCAGCAGAAGGGATCGCTAAACTTTTTTGCCGATGTTTTTAGCCGATCTAAATTGTTAATATAGAATTCCGTCGTGACATTAAACTAAAGCGCTATTTTGGCACTTTAGTTTAATGTCAATGTAGCGATGACCTTACTATCTTCTTGCGAGAATCTCAGCGATATCATTGAGCTTATCGACATTACCAAGATTGACACGAACATAGTCGGGATGCTTATTAAAATTCCTACCCCACTTCCTGATGGCAATTTCAGATAAGCCCAAAACACTGGATAATTCCTTTACACAAGCAGAATTATAACCCCACTCATCAGGATGAATTCCTGCTTTTTTAGGAACCCACTTAGCACAATAATCTTTTGGGGTTACTAAAATAGGTCTGTCGATTTTATCCTGAATGTGAAAGGTAGGATTGCTTGAAAATTGATTTATCTCTTTTTGGAACATTCTGACTGAATCTATCTAATGTGTAGTGAAACTATTATCTATTATATGCAAATTTACTAAATAGAATTGGGTTTTATCTAATATCTATTAATAGATATTAGAATTTAAGGAACAGGAATTCATCAAATTTGCGAGATAGCCGAATTAGCCATCTGAATCAAATTATTTTTATTCCCAACCTTAAATTCTAATATCTATTAATAGATATTAGATAAAACCCAATTCTATTTAGTAAATTTGCATATAATAGATAA
>JANMFC010000317.1:0-7595 GCA_031377675.1 Pseudanabaena sp. OTE_70b_metabat_355
GCAGCGTGCGCCACAGATTTTGGTTCTGGATTTTAATTATGCTGAATTACTTTTCATCAAAAAAGTAGTAAATCTTTGGGTAAACTATAATCAAGCTACTGACAGCACGAAAAGAGCGAGCAAATATGACGATCGCCACTAATAAAACTCAAACTAAAACTAAAATTCAACAAGAAACTCAACAAGAAATATCCCATCACGATCTCTACGCCCAAGATTTTTGTCTATGGATCGAGCAGGCGGTAAAGTTACTATCAGAAAATAGACTGTCTGAGTTAGACAGAGAAAATCTCATCGAAGAAATAAGTGACATGGGCAGTAGCCAAAAGCATGGGTTAGAAAGTAATTTGGAAGTGGTGCTGATGCATCTTTTGAAGTACAAATATCAACCTGAAAAGCGATCAAATCTCTTCGCCAGTATCCTCTCGATTTCAAACTAACCAAATTTCAGCTTCCAATTGTGATGAGAATTTGAGAAACGGACAAAACTACATTTGGGCTTCACTTTAAATAATTTTGATTTTAGAAGCAGCTTCCATTGCTCTTTGACGGGCTTCTATTGCATCGCTCCCTTTAGCTAAAGCTACACCCATACGGCGATAGGGACGAGAATCGGGTTTACCAAATAAGCGAACTTCTGTATTGGGAATCGCAAGGGCTGCTTCTACGCCTGTAAAGGAAATGTTGTCGCTGGTTTCACTGGCAAGAATAACCGCACTGGCGGAAGGACTGAGCAACTCAATCGTGGGAATCGGTAAGCCGAGAATTGCGCGGACATGAAGTTCAAACTCGTTGAGGTTTTGGGAGATGAGCGTAACCATTCCTGTGTCATGGGGACGGGGAGACAGTTCCGAAAAAATCACTTCATCTTTAGTGATAAAAAATTCCACACCGAAAATACCTGCGCCGCCGAGTTTATCCGTGACTTTGCGAGCAATGTCCTGTGCATTCTTGACTTGGGCAGTAGTTAAGCCGACGGGTTGCCATGATTCTTGATAGTCGCCGCGTTCCTGACGATGCCCGATCGCTTCGCAAAATAGTGTCTCACCCTGCCACTGACGGATCGTTAACAGAGTAATTTCAACTTCAAAATTGATAAATTCCTCAATGATGATTTTGGCAGTATCACCACGACCTCCCGCGATCGCATAATCCCACGCTTTTTCCAGTTCATCAACAGAATTGACGACCGACTGCCCCTTACCCGAAGAAGACATCACGGGTTTAACCACATTTGGGAAGCCAATTTCATTGGCAACGGTTTTTAGTTCTTCAAAGCTATTGGCATAGGCATATTTAGCTGTGCGTAAGCCCAATTCATGACTTGCTAAATCCCGAATGCGATCGCGATTCATTGTGAAATTGGTAGCCGCAGCAGTGGGAATGATCGTGTAACCCTGTGCTTCCAGTTCCAGTAGTTTCTCGGTACGAATCGCTTCTACTTCTGGCACGATTAAATCGGGTTGATGTTTTTTCACGACAGCTTCGAGAGCATCGCCATCTAACATTGAGATTACTTCCCGATCATCAGCAACTTGCATCGCAGGCGCATTATCATAGCGATCGACCGCAATCACTCTATTACCGAGTCTTTGAGCGGCAATAGCAACTTCCTTGCCCAGTTCTCCAGAGCCAAGCAGCATAATTTTTTTTGGTAATGCGATCGCCATTGAATTCACCTTAAGTTAATTTGTTGCAGCGCTTTGCGCTGACATGAAACCCAGAGAAAAGTCTAAAAGTGCCGCTTTGCGGCACTTTTAGACTTTTCTCTGTACTACTTGCAGCCTTAATAGGCTGTATGATCTTCAAATATTTTAAATGTTTTTATTGAGACTTTATAAACTTTGATCACAAGCACTATATCAAATGTAGCGTCAAGCCAAATATCAAGTCCTGTCGGCTTTGATTTCCCTGCTATTTGCGGTAACGAAGCCGAAATTCAAAATGCAGTGCAAGATGATGCGCCTGTTTATTTAAAGCAGAATCTGCGAATTGAAGAAATTACATCAGCTTTTGCCTGTGCTTTGCATATGCATCAACCGACAATTCCCGCAGGAGCAAATGGAGCATTAATTTGCAACCTTCAGAATATGTTTGAACATCAAGGCGAAGGAGACAATCACAATGCATCGGTTTTTGCATGGTGTTACAGCCGTATGGGAGAGTTCATTCCCCAATTGGTAGCGCAGGGCTGTCAGCCTCGAATCATGTTGGACTATTCAGGGAATTTGCTCTGGGGTTTCCAACAAATGCAACGTCATGACATTTTAGATCATTTAAAACGGATCACCTGCGATCGCCAATATCAACCCTATGTGGAATGGCTAGGGACGATGTGGAGTCATGCCGTCATTCCATCAACGCCGATTCCTGACATCAAATTACATATTCAGGCTTGGCAAAGCCATTTTGCCTCAATCTTTGGAATAGAAGCATTACAGCGAGTTAAGGGATTTTCGCCGCCTGAGATGCATCTACCCAATCATCCTGATACTCTCTATGAATATATCAAAGCCCTCAAAGAATGCGGTTATCGATGGCTGATGGTACAGGAACATTCTGTAGAAACTCTGGAGGGAAATGCTCTATCTCAATCGCAAAAGTATGTGCCGAATCGTCTGGTGGCGATGAATTCCCAAGGAGAATCGATCAGCATTACGGCTTTGATTAAAACTCAAGGTTCTGACACCAAATTAGTCGCTCAGATGCAGCCTTACCATGAAGCGAAAAATCTGGGTAGACAGATGATTGGCAATGTGTCTGTCCCTTCGTTAGTTACGCAAATTGCTGATGGTGAGAATGGCGGCGTGATGATGAATGAATTTCCCCGTGATTATCCCTTGGTATGGGAGCAACTCAAAACTAATGGTCGTGGCACATCAGGTGTGGTGGGACTAAATGGAACGGAATATCTAGAACTAATCGAGGCGGCGGGTGTTAATCCCCTTGATTATCCTGCGGTGCAAGCTGTGCAACAGCATAAGTTGTGGAATAAGATTGGGATTAAGCTGGGAATTAAAGAGGGAATTAATTTATCTCCTCTTTCTGTAGAGCAAGCAATTAATGAGCTTAAGGCTAATGACTCCCGATTTCACATGGACGGCGCGTCATGGACAAATGATTTGAGTTGGGTCAAGGGCTATGAAAATGTATTGGAACCAATGAATCAACTCAGTGCCAAGTTTCATGAGAAATACGATGCACTGGTAGCGGCTGATCCGAATGTCACCAAGCGATCGGATTATCAGGAAGCTCTCCTGTATAACCTTCTAGTCCAAACTAGTTGTTTTCGTTATTGGGGACAGGGAACATGGACAGACTATGCGCGTGAATTGTATCGGCGTGGCTAAGAGCGTATTGCGCTAAAAAGAGAAAGTGGGCGCGTTGCGCCCACTTTCTCTTTTTAGGCAATCAGCCAGCAGGTAAGTGCCGCCGCGATCGCATCAGCCGCATCATCGGGGCGAGGAATTGCATCTAGACTTAGTTCGCGTTTGACCGCCTCCTGCACATCATTTTTGTCCGCATTGCCGTGCCCTGTCAGCGCTAGCTTAATTTGTGGCGGCGAAAACTCAATGGGTTCGATGTTGTGTTGATTTAGCACCAATACAATTACCCCCCTTGCCTGTGCGACATTTACCAAGTTTCCCATCCGATAAAAGAATAGCTTTTCCATCCCCACCACTTGGGGCTGAAACTGCTCAAGTAATGTGTGCATATCCTCATAAATGGTCTTGAGGCGATCGCCGATCGGTGTTTGCTTAGGCGTAACGATTGTGCCAAATTCTAATAACTTTGGTGATGCTGGTTTCTCAACTTCGATTAAGCCAAATCCCACAATTGCCAAACCTGGATCAATGCCTAAGATTTTCATGCATTTCCCATACGGCGTAGCCAACGGAAATGGGATACCATTCCTAACCAAAAAGAATCATGCTGGTTATATTTGACTCCATAATCTTGACAAGTCTGTTCCACAATTTTAGATAATTCAGGATAATTAATATGGCAGATATTCGGAAACAGATGATGCTCCACTTGAAAATTTAGTCCACCCAATAGCCATGTGATCAGAGGATTGTTTCTCGAAAAATCGACTGTTGTTTCAATCTGATGCATCGCCCAATCCTTTTCAATCAGATTTGTTTCAGAAATTGGTAATGGGAAATCAGCCTCTTCGACCACATGGGCTAATTGAAATACGATACTCAGCGTCACGCCTAAAGTAACAGCGACTAATCCATAGCTAGCTAGCACCGAAGCGATCGCATGAAATTGTAACGGAATCGCAAACACAAGTGTGAAAAATACAAGCTTGCCTGCAAAAAATAAGGCGAGCTGACTACCTTTGGGGCGAGGATAAGGGCGATCGCCAATGCGTCCTGTGATCAAGCAATAAAAATCATCATAGAAATGCCATTTAATCCCCAACAGTCCATATAACAGCCACAAATAATAATGTTGCCAACGATGAAATGGTAATCGCGAATGAAAAGGAGACAGTCTCCCAAATATTCCTACTTCCAAATCCATGTCGTACTGAGCGATATTGGTGTAGGTATGGTGCAGAACATCATGTTTCCAATGCCAAACATAAGAACTACCGCCGATCAAATCTAAACTCATCGACATCAGCCGATTAATCCACAGCGAATCGGAATAGGCATGATGGGCGGCATCATGCTGAATACTAAACCCGATCGCGGCGGTGACAAACCCAAGAATGATGCACAGTGGCAAAACCTGCCACCAAGTCTGGGCAAAAAACACTAATCCTAAATACAGTCCAAAAAAGCTAACTAATAAAATGCAGGTTTTGACATACATTTTTGGGCAGTCACGTTCTTGACGATTATTGTCTTGAAAAAATTCGTCAACTCTTCGTCTAAGTTCAGCCTGAAATCCACTATTTTTAGCAAACTTCAATTTTTTCGAGGGTTCTTTTTCTAAAACCGCAGACTCATGAAATTTATTTCGCTCTTGCATCTTTTACCATAGTTAACAAATATCACATTTATAATTCTTTCACTATTAGACAAGGGGCTTAAGCCCCTTGTCTGTCCACGAATCATTTCGGATTGCTGTAATAGCGATCGCACTATAGTTCTGATGTTACATGATGCGATCGAATAATCTTGACGCTATTTGCAAAAAACATTTGATTTGCGCTAATAATTTGCATTAATGATTTGCACTAAGGCGCAAATTTTGCATATAATCTTATGATAAGTGTACGTTATTCACATAAAAGTAAGTTTAATTTGACAGGGAGAAAATCAAATGCCACGCGGAGGAAAACGAGAAGGCGCAGGTCGTCCACAGGGAACTGGCAAGTATGCCGAAGCAACTAAAGCGGTGCGGTTGCCAATTAGCGTTGCTGATAAGATTTTGGCTGAGTTGTCGAAACAACCTGAAGAAATCGAATTAGGGACAACGGTTTCTTCCATATTTAAACCCGAAAGAACAACCAAATTGCGCTTACCCCTTTACCTCAATCCTGTTGCCGCAGGTTTTCCGACCGCTACGGAAGACTATATTGATGCCAACATTGATCTGAATCGTCATCTGGTCAAACATCCTGATAGCACTTTTCTTGTGCGTGTTATCGGTGAATCGATGAAAGATGCAGGAATCCATCCTAATGATATGTTAATTGTCGATCGCTCGATTGAAGTTACGAGTGGACAAGTGGTGATCGCGGTGGTGAATGGTGAACTAACCGTCAAACGTATTTCTCATCATCAAAACAAGTTATGGTTAATGCCTGAGAATGAAGCTTTTAAACCGATTGAAATAGATGAGAATACCGATCTACACGTTTGGGGAGTAGTTACCAATGTAATTCATGCGCTATAAGTAGCTATAGCGATTTTCACTTGAGTACTTTACAGACAAGGGGCTTAAGCCCCTTGTTCCATGCGATTCCGCTTTGCGAGTTCTTGGGTTTATTGAGCCGAGGTACTTATTAGAACTTAAAAGGGTTATAAATCAGGCAAGGTTGAAAATATGTTTCTATTTGTTCACGGACTTCGGGTTTGAGATCGGTAATCCATTGCCGATCTAGAAGTTCATTGATCGCTTGAGTTCCATAAACCAAAGCCGAAATACCCGCGATCGTGGCGCGAAAGTCGATCGCTAGATTGGGAAAATCACCAATTCCATAGCGTTTGACCGTGAGCTTACCGCGATCTTCCTTCTTTTCCGAAACACTTACCCCAAAAACACCTTCATTCCAAATGCAATGTGGATCGCTGAGGGAAAAGGTAAATGCAAAGTTAGATGGTTCACCGTTAATCGATAAACCAATTGATAAGCCATTCAAGGCTTCCACAATATCAATTACTCTCACCATCCAAGGCGCGGTTATTGTGGATGATAATTGTCCTGCATTGTTCAGCCATTTATGTATATTCACATCTAATGGAACGGGCATTTTTAAGCTGTGGATTTGATCGCGATGATTTGCAAAAAATTGGAACAGCCGATCGCGAGACTCGATATCTGTCCAAAATATTGAAGAAATTTCGATTTGCCGATCGCTCATCGGCAAATTACCACTACTGTCGATCGCATATATCGCTAAAGCCACGGGTTGGCGATCGCGCTTGATCACCACACAAAGTTTATTCCGATGTAAATGCCACCATTGATCGTAGTTAAAATTGGTAATTATCAATCCGTGACTATGGGGTTGTAATACTTGCGATCGCAGGTTTTCACATAAAAAATTTGCTAAAACATCCTTAACTTCAGTGGCTGGAAGGCGATCGCATGACCAGTTGGGGAGATTTGCAAGTTTAAGATAACTGGATAGAGAATGAATCGGGACTGTAATCTCGTTTGTAGCATTAGCGATCGCATAGCCCATCGCCTCATAAAAACTCTCCTTAAATGGAGTGAGCATACTCACACAAATCCCCCGCATCCGCATTTCTAGAAAGGCAGCTTTCATCAAGGCGCTTACACAGCCCTGATTGCGATATTCAGGATATGTCCAGACTCCACCGATCCCTCCCATTGGTTTCAGCACACCCCGCACTGACTGCTGAAAGTGAAAACATTGCAGCGCCGCCGCAATTTTGCCATCAATTTCGGCGACTAACACTTCTTCAGGATTAATCGCCGTCAAGTGCGATCGGGGTAAATCCTGATTAGTCCAACGGGAATAGGCATATAGATCACCCTTCAGAATTTCAAGGCGATCGCTACTATTAATTTTCCGAATTTTCATAACTTACTCACTTCTGAAAACCCAGATAAATTTATTAAAGCCTCAATAGGCTGTAAAACAGTTTTTAGTTGAGTGTGACACAAAAAATGTAGTGGCAATTCATGAGTTGCCACTACATTTTTTGTATTTAATGATTTTGAAATGTTTTCTTGATAAAGGCATAAGATAAAACTATCCAAAAATCAAAGAAGATTAACTGATTCATCATGGCTACCGTTAACGACAACTATCTCAAACTCAAGGCTGGCTACCTGTTTCCTGAAATTGCCAGAAGAGTAAACGCCTTTATTGAGGCAAATCCTGAAGCAAAAGTCATTCGCCTTGGTATTGGCGATGTCACCGAACCTTTGCCAGCAGCCTGTCGTAC
>JANMFC010000328.1:0-5693 GCA_031377675.1 Pseudanabaena sp. OTE_70b_metabat_355
TTGAAACCATTCTACAAGTTTAGAAAGCTTAAAACTCTTTAACTTTTTCATAGCTTGCTGTTGAGCCGCAAAATCTAACTTAATTAGTGGAAGCTAGGAAGAAGTCTGAATGGCTTCTTCCTAGTTCTTTTAATGAGGATAACGCCAGTTCACAATTTCAGGTTTATCGATGCCATGCTCGTAGGCATAATGACGACATTCGATTTGCTGATTGCGGAGAGATTCCTTCGCATGAGCGCCGATATTATGCAGCTTCGGCACACGGTCAATCACATCGATCGCTAGGCTAAAACGATCAACTTGATTACAAATGGCAAGTTCCAAAGGCGTATTGATGTTGCCCTTCTCTTTATAGCCACGCACATGGAGATTTTTGTGATTGTTGCGGCGATAGGCAAGACGGTGAATCAACCAAGGATAGCCGTGGAAGTTGAAAATAATTGGTTTATCAGTGGTGAAGAGGGAATCAAAATCGCGATCGCTTAAGCCGTGAGGATGCTCGGTGTCAGGCTGTAACTTGAACAGATCCACGACGTTAATAAAGCGGATTTTCAACTCAGGGAAATGTTCCCAAAGTAGAGTTGTGGCGGCTAAAGCCTCAAGGGTGAGAATGTCACCACAACCAACCATGACCACATCAGGTTCCACACCTTGATCGTTACTTGCCCAGTCCCATATACCTAAGCCCTTGGTGCAATGGATAATCGCTTCATCCATATCCATGAATTGCAAATGCATCTGTTTATCAGAAACAATCACATTCACATAATCAGTACTGCGTAAGCAATGATCGGCAACCGAGAGCAAGCTATTCACATCTGGTGGTAAATAGATCCGTGTTACTTCCGCACTCTTGTTGATAACGACATCAAGGAATCCTGGATCTTGATGGGTGAAACCATTATGGTCTTGTCGCCAAACTGTGGAGGTAATCAACAAGTTAAGAGAAGAGATGGGCGATCGCCAAGAGATTTTCTGACTGATTTCCAACCATTTACAATGTTGATTGATCATCGAGTCAATCACATGCACAAAGGATTCATAGGTGGAGAAAAATCCATGTCGTCCCGTGAGCAAGTAGCCCTCTAGCCAACCCTCTAGGGTATGTTCACTGAGGATTTCCATCACCCGTCCATCGGTAGCGAGTTCACCACCATCAGCATCTTCGGGAAGATATTCGGCAATCCAGAATTTCTTACTGACCTCGTAAATCGCTTGCAATTTATTCGATGTGTTCTCATCAGGACCAAAGACACGGAAATTGTCCATGTTTTGACGCATCACATCGCGGAGAAATACGCCCAAGGGTTTGGTGTTTTCCACTTCGATTTGTGCGTGGTTATCGAGTTTCACGCCATACTGACGGAAATCAGGCATCCTTAAAGCTCTACGCACTAAGCCACCATTAGCGATCGGATTCGCACTCATGCGGCGATCGCCTTTAGGTGCAAGCTCCTGCAATTCGGGAATCAACTTACCCGATGCATCAAACAATTCTTCAGGTTTATAACTTCGCATCCAATCTTCCAGCATTTGCAAATGCGCGGGATTGTTATGCATTCCTGACAGTGGAACTTGGTGCGATCGCCAAAAACCTTCGACTTTGTGACCATCGACTTCGGTGGGACCAGTCCAGCCCTTGGGAGTCCGAAATACGATCATCGGAAACTTGGCTCGTTTGGGAATACCCGTACTGCGAGATTCCTGTTGAATGCTCCTAATTTCGTTAATGCAATGTTCTAATGTGGCAGCGATCGCCTGATGCATCGACTCCGTATCCGAACCTTCCACAAAATAAGGTTGATAGCCATAGCCAAGAAAGAGGCTTTCTAGCTCTTCATGACTGATTCGCGATAGCACCGTGGGATTATTAATCTTATATCCATTCAAGTGCAGAATCGGTAATACCGCACCATCACGAATCGGATTGATAAACTTATTAGAATGCCAAGCTGTGGCGAGGGGACCCGTTTCCGATTCGCCATCACCGACCATCACCACCGAGATTAAGTCAGGGTTATCAAAAACCGTACCGTAGGCATGGGAAACGCTATAACCAAGTTCGCCGCCCTCATGGATTGACCCTGGAGTTTCAGGGGTACAGTGGCTACCGATCCCACCAGGGAAAGAAAATTGTCGGAAGAAGCGCTGCATACCTTCTTCGTCTTCACTAATATCGTGATAAACCTCAGAATAGGTTCCTTCAAGATACACAGGACCTAAAACCCCAGGTGCGCCATGTCCAGGACCTGCAAGAAAGATGGCCTGAAGATCGTATTTTTTAATTAAACGATTTAGATGGGTGTAAATAAAACTCATACCAGGACTTGATCCCCAATGTCCTAGCAAGCGATTTTTCACATGTTCTGGCTTCAACGGTTCGCGCAAAAGTGGATTTTCACGCAAATAGATCATGCCGATCGCTAGATAATTGCAAGCTCGCCAATAAGCATCGATTTTACGAAGTTCTTCTTTACTGAGTGGGATTTCTGCAACAGTGGAGCGGGCAGTACCGTAACAACTGATGGACTCATTAATTG
Organism: Pseudanabaena sp. OTE_70b_metabat_355; assembly: GCA_031377675.1. GTDB lineage: Bacteria > Cyanobacteriota > Cyanobacteriia > Pseudanabaenales > Pseudanabaenaceae > Pseudanabaena. The sequence continues at coordinate 2,541 of JANMFC010000328.1, forward strand.
ACTTGCTAATTGACTTGTTAGATAAGTCAGGATCGGTCATTTTGAGAGGAGTAGATACCATAAAATTATGAATTGTTCCTGTCGTTAATTTGTGTTTTGACTTCTCACGATTATCATTTTATAAGCGATCGCGATAACTCTTGAATATGCGTATACTCTCTTTAGGATCGCAAACCGCAAAACCGAAAATTGGTTGGGCGGACTTTGCCCGCCTAACCAATTTTCGGTTTTGCAAATCAACAAAAAATAAGCCACACATTGTGCGGCTTATTTTTTAAAGGATTTTTAGCTACAGGCTACGGGTGCGCCAATTTCTTTGGGTGTAGCAAAGGAAGTTCCACAACTGCAAGACTTACTAGCATTAGGATTGCGGAAACGGAACCCACCGCCTAATAAATCTTCGGTGTAGTCCAGTTCCAAACCTTGCAACTGCGGCAAATTACTATTGTTAATCACAATCTTTACGCCGTTATATTCGTACTGATTGTCATCAGCTTCCAATTGATCCACAAAGTCCATCAAATAAGATAAACCTGAACAACCGCCTTGTTTAATCCCTAAACGCAGAGGAGCCGTGGTTGCGCGTTGATTTTGGAGATTTCTCACGCGAGCGATCGCCGCCTCAGTCAATGTAATCATGCGAACTTTTCCTACATATTAATTGTGCTAAATGCCATATTACAGCCTATTGCAGCTTCCAGTAATCCAGATAAAGGTTTAAAAGTGCCGCTAAGCGGCACTTTTAAACCTTTATCTGGGTTTTGTTTTAGCGCTTATAGTTGCTAATTAGTCTTCTAGCAACACAAGAGCAATGCTTGCGAGGGAGACATTGGTATAACCAGCCACTTTAACGGCTTTATAAAGTGGCTTAGTGAGAGGACATTTATGGACACCCAATAGGCGAACACCTTGATCGAGTAGTAATCCAGTCTTAAAGTGAAAATTGCGATGTAACTTTACAGCTTTAGCAAGTTTGGTCTTAGGGTTAAAACAAACCATGATATTTATCCAATAATTTCAACAACTACCTCTATATTATCTCAATCATCTAAAAATTAGTATGTTGGATTTGGTAGGGCGGCGAAGCCGCCCTACCAATTTTCTGGAATGTCACTTTATTCGCTTGTCCCTAAGTTTAAAATTTGATTAGCTGAGAGCATTAATTCAGGAAATATCTGCGATCGCACTAGCTGCTCACCCCGAAATTGCTCTAGTTGATAGGTTCCAGAGTGATTCAAAATATAAATACTGACCGTAGGTAGTTTGGGAACTCCAATAAAGCGTCTACCGCCAAGGGCGCGGTAATCAACAATCCAATATTCTGCAATCCCTAAAGCCTCGTATTCTTCTAACTTTTTGGCATAGTCATCTTGCCAATTGCTACTAGCCACTTCTAATACTAAACGTGCCGATTTTCCATTTGTGATTGTTGAAGCAGTCTTCCAGAGCGGCTCTTTCGGCAATTGCAAACGATCTAAAATGATTAAATCAGGCACATACCCATTTAGTTCGCTCATCGGTTTGATACAGCAAGTTTTTGGCATGAACCAAGGCAAATTAAGCCGATCTATTTCTCGGTCAAATCGGCGTGTCGCTAATCCAATAATTTCTTCATGATCTCCTACTGGTCGCACCTCAACTATTTCTCCGTCAATAAGTTCATAGCGCCTACCATCTTCAGGATATTGGTCAATAAAATCTGTAAAAGTCAGCTTGCGTAAAATTGTCTGTACCATTTATTTACCTTACGCTTTCTTTTCTTAGTGTTTTGTTTTCTGATAGCAACTGCCATACAGCGCTTTGCGCTAAAACTAAACTTTTCTCTGCACCAATTAAAGCCTCAATAGGCTGTAACTGCCATAATAATATTACTTTCCCCAAAGCTAATTCGTTAAATTAATTTGCTATGCAATTTGCCGATCGCCTTCAGCCACTCCAGTCTAATGTCTTTGCCGATATGGATATCGCTAAAAGTCGCGTCATCGCCACAGGAATTCCTATAATTGACCTGTCTCTGGGATCGTCAGACTTGCCCACGGATGCATTTATTTTGGAGGCGATCGCTACAGCCTTGAATGATCCCAAGACCCACGGTTATTCTTTGTTTGCTAGTACATTAGACTTTCGGGAGGCGGTAGCTGATTGGATCTGGCAAAGATTTGATCTGCGAGTTGATCCCGATACTGAAGTTTTACCCCTAATTGGTTCTCAAGAAGGTACAGCCCATTTACCACTTGCCTTACTTAACCCCAATGACATTGCCCTCTTACAAGACCCAGGATATCCATCCCACTATGGCGGCATTCATCTAGCCAGTGGGCAGATCTATGGGATGCCTTTACTCGCTGAAAATAATTTTTTACCGATATTTGCCGATATCCCTGATGCAGTATTAGCCCAATCAAAAATGATGGTACTCAGCTACCCTCACAATCCCACCACAGCGATCGCTACCTTAGAATTTTTCCAGTCTGCTGTTACCTTTTGTACGCAGCATGACCTTGCTCTAGTCCATGATTTTCCCTACCTTGATTTAGTCTTTGACGGCTCTACCCCACCATCGGTTTTACAAGCCGATCGCGATCGCCATATTGCGATCGAATTCTTTACAATGTCCAAATCCTATAACATGGGAGGATTTCGAGTCGGTTTCGCGGTCGGCAATTGCGACTTAATCAAAGCATTGCGCCAAGTCAAGGCTGCCGTGGATTTTAATCAATACCAAGGCATCATGCGTGGTGCAATCAAAGCATTGGCAAGCGATCGCGCCCCGATTGATCGTGTAGTTACCACATTTAGAGAGCGGCGCGATGTAATGATCGAAGCGCTCAAAGCGATCGGTTGGGAAATTCCTATTCCCACCGCCACTATGTACCTTTGGGCAAAACTCCCCGATCGCTACGCCCATGATTCAGTTAAATTTTGTTTGGATTTAATTGCCGCTACAGGTGTGGCTTTATCTGCTGGAGCGGGTTTTGGCAAACATGGTGAAGGTTATGTGCGTTTTGCTTTAGTATATCCTCCTGAGATTTTGCGCGAGGCAGCTATGAAAATTGGAAATTTTTTACATTGAACGAATTTCTTGGATTTAAAGCTCAAGTTATTTATAGTCGTAGCCAGATTTCTCAAGAGAGAGTGGCGGCGCTTCGCGCC
>JANMFC010000331.1:0-13779 GCA_031377675.1 Pseudanabaena sp. OTE_70b_metabat_355
AGCAAGCGTCAACATCGGTTGAAAATAAGACTGATGCCAATCAATCAAATAGCCTTGCCACTCAAGCTTACCGACCGATATTTCATCTAGAGTCGTCTCCATCCCAGCCGTAAAATCGGCTCTGAGCAGATCTGGAAAAGCTGCGTGTAAAACTTCATCGGTAGACAGCCCCAAAGCCGACGGTTCGAGAACCTTACCCTTAAGTACGACATAGGCACGTTCCTTAATCGTCTTAACGATCGCCGCGAAGGTACTCGGTCTACCCACCCCCTGACGTTCGAGCAATTGGACTAACTTGGCTTCACTATAACGAGATGGCGGCTGAGTCTGTTTCTGCGTAAACCCAATATCTGAGAAAAATAGCGACTGACCTTCGGTTAACTCAGGCAGATGCTTATCTTTACCAAGGTCATTCCAATAACGGGTATACCCAGCAAACATGAGAATACTACCCTTAGTTTGCCAAAGAGTCGAACCCGCTTGAATGGTTACACAGCTTTTTTGAATTACCGCATTAGCACATTGAGAAGCAACGGCTCTAAGCCAGATTAGTTTGTAGAGTTGATGCTGAGATGCACTGAGATGCTCTTTAACAGATTCAGGGCTAATACTCAAGTAAGTCGGACGAATTGCTTCATGGGCAGATTGAGCATTAGCTTTTTCACGATGATGGGTAGTTTTCTTAGGGACATTATCAGGATCTTGCTTCAACAACCATTCCTTCACCTCCGCACAAAACTCAGGAGCCAAACTAGTGCTATCGGTACGATGGTAAGTAATCAAACCCTTACGACCTTGAGGCAAATCAACCCCTTCAAATAGCTCCTGCGCGACCTTCATCGTCTCTTCAGGCGATAAACCCAAACGAACGGAAGCAACTTGTTGTAAGGAACTGGTAATGAAGGGTGGAGGCGGAGATTTCTGGACAGTTACACCCTTAGTTTCTTTGACGCTGTGAGGATTTTGCCGCGCAATTTCAACGATTTCCGATGCTTCTTGCTCTGAAAATACCTGCTTTGACTCGACGCTCTCTTCCCGAAGCGATTCCGCCGCATCATCAGCAACCTCAGCATCTTCAACCACAGGCTCAATCTCGTTCGTACCCGCATAATAAGCTCTAAAGCCCTCACTATATTCCGTCCAGACCGACCAATAATCCTTGGGAACGAAACTACTAATCTCGCGTTCGCGCTGACAGACAATATGCAAAGCCACTGACTGTACCCGACCAGCCGAACTACCGCCACTTGTTTGGCGCACCAAAGGCGAAACCTTAAACCCAATCAACCGATCCAAACATTGTCTGGCTCTCTGAGCCGAAATCAAGTTTAAATCCAACTGATGAGCATTAGCGATCGCCGCCTTAACCGCCGCAGGTGTAATTTGGTTGTAGACAGCACGTTTGGGATTACGCAACTTGAGTTGCTGTTGTAAATGCCAAGCAATCCCCTCACCCTCGCGATCTCCATCAGTGGCAAGCACCACCTCTGAAGCATTCTTGACCGCAGCACGGAGTTTCGTGACAACCTGTTTTCCCTTACCTTCCGTCAATTGGTAACGACATTCAATTTGATGGGTATCAGGATGCATGGTAAAGCCCAAGCGATCGTCCCCATCTTTGGATAGTTCCGTAAAATGTCCAAAGGAAGCTTCTACCTGCCATTCCGAACCGAGGATGGCTTGGATGGTTTTGCATTTAGACGGAGATTCAACCAATAGTAACTTCTTCATTTTGATTCTTATCTAGTAATTTGATTGGACTGGGATTGTTCGTTCAGCATCGATGCAGCCTTGCCAATTCGCTCGGCATCCTTACTGGTAACTTGAGAATTAATAATTTTTCCTTGAGACTCAATTAGAATTGGAGCTTTAGGACGATCTTTCGCCTCTAAAGTCATCGTGTCCGACTCCTTTTCCAGACTAAATCGATAAACCCCATTGCCATCGGGACGTTCAAAGACAACCGCCTTACCGATGTCTTGCCCTTGAGCTTGTAAAATCTCTCGACAGTCGTGGGCTAGTTGGAGATCGCGTTGCTCTTCCAGATTGTCGATACTAATCGCGATCGCAGGAGACGGAGATTCCCCCAGATCGTCAGAATAATCTTCCGTGCTATCTAACGCATCAAACATTGTCAACGCGATCGCCTCAAAGGAGGAAACCTGAACGACCGAATCATTGACAGGATATGCAGACTCCCTTTGTGCGTTGATATCGATAAACTCTTTAGGCTTCTCTAACGCATCAAAAACAAACGCAGAAATACGCTCAAATGAAGGTGGAGAGTTATCCGCAAATAAGTCTGGATTCGCTCCAAAAGCTTGCTGTTCTCGCTCGGCATCGTAGCCCAGTACGTCTCGATAACTAATTAACTCGTTAATAAGCCCTTCAATGTTTTCTTCATTTTCAAAGAATACTTGGGATAACTCATCAACCGTCTCAGAAGGAGCATTAATGTCAATCAGACTTTGCTTTTCGGTCAGAAGATTTTGCCGATCGGCTATGGACTGTTTAAAGACTGAAGCCATTTCTGCATAGGCATTTGTAAAAGTATCCCTATCTTCAGCAGTCAACTCAAATATAGGCGCTTTTCCATAATCTTCATCAAAAACGTCATCTTTATCAAACACATCATCTTTATCCATGTCACTTCCACTTAAAATATCGCTCTCGTAAAGCTTTACAAGCTCGTTAAATACTTCCAATTCGACAACCATAAAATCAACCCAATTCCAGATCTGGCGAAGAACGAACGGGAGGTAAAGCCGATTTCATAATAGGAGTCTCACCACGAACGATAGGGGATTGGGTTTCCATCTGTTCGTAAACCTCCTTAAACCTCACCAGATCGGCACGAGTCAAAGACTGAGCCGAAATCTTGCCTTTTTGCGTCTTTAAAATGGGTGAACCCGTATGGTTGTTGGAAATGGTAATGTCGCCACCAACATCTTTATGAATCGTGTAATCATTACCCTTGAAATTGCTATGACTGGTAATCGTCAGCGCATTCTCAGCCAGAACCACACCACGAGAACCCGCAGGAGCGAGGTCGCCCAGTTTATCTATCGCCGCTAGATAACCCTGTTCGCGAGTCAAATCCGCCACGTCAACCGTCACCGTTTGAAAAGCCGTCTCCGTAAACTCAATCCGAGCCTCAAGAGTCGTGTAATCCTCAATAAAAGTCGCAGGAGGATATCGATTTCTATCCAATACAAAACTAGCGATACAATTGCCATCAAGGTCGCAAATCTCGTAAAAATTCTCGCCATCGATGACCGCACCCTGAATCGTATAGCCCTCAGCCTCATACTTGCCATCAACACCAAGCTTGTCAACGAGAGCAACCGCCACGCCCGCTATCACCTGTTGTCCAAACTCATCCAACGATAGAGCTGGTTGATCTGAAGCCTCAAGTACAGGTTGGTTGCTACCAGACAAAGGTGATGGATTAATCGGCGAAAAAGGTAAATTCGCAAAATCTGGGTCGCCCTTATCCAGAAAATTTCCCAAGGGAACGAGAACCCCTGAAGATTCTGGACTAGCAGGCGTAGGATCGGGAACGGCTTGATAGCGCTTCCACCAATCATCCATAATATCCTGTTCCCATTCCTGCGATATCCTATCCCACTCCTCATCCGTCAATTGCGAGACAGACTCTGGCTCCTTCTCAGGCAGATCGCCTTGTTGCAAAGCTTCCTTTTTGGCAAGCAATAACTTCAACAACTCAGCCAAAGCCTCAATCGTCGTTTGCGCGATCGCAATTTGATGGGAATTAGCCTGTGAAGCCTCTGACGAATTAATAAAAACCATAAGTCACCTCTACAAAAGATTTAGCCAATCGGGATTATTATTTTTAGTTCCCTTATTACCCGCCGCCGATTTAGACGCAGCAGCCTCATCAGGCAAAGGAAAATGATCGAGAAAGTAATCCTTCCGAGCCAAGATCGTCGCATCCGTAATCGCCACCTGCTGCCCTGCTTCGGCTAACTTGACCTTTAACCGCTCCCAAATCGATCTGCTCCGCTCCGTCCTCGCCGCATCGGTTTTCGGGATTTTAATATTCAAGCGACGGGGAACATTCGCTTCCGTCTTAGAGCTATAGCCTGGCGAAATAAGAATGCAATTACCCTGTGGTAGCTTCAGAAAATCCTCTGGCGCAAAGAGCTTACGAGTACGTTCCTGATCGGAAATGCTAGTACTGGTCTTGCCACCACCAGTACTGCGCGATTTAGACTTGTATTTCAAATGCTCATCGCCGAGATAATCGGAAAAAATCTTCGCCGACTCAGGTTCAAGGGGATTGAAAATCGCCTTAGTCGCACAACCACCAAAGATCGCCCGTGATACTTCCTTGCCATAGGTTTCTTCAAGCTGTACAAGATTTTGAAAGCCCAACATACAGGACAATCCATCCTCGCGATGGACGTTGAGCCATTGCACCAAACTTGGCAAATACAGCGTCGGCAACTCATCGATCGCTACCAGCAAAGGATCTTCCCGTTTCTTAGAAACCACATTGCGAGTGACAATCATATGCAACACCGTCGCCAACAACGGCGCGACCACATCTTGCTTCTCTCGCTTCATGCCAATAACCAGCAAGTGTTTACCTTTAAGTTCAATCGGTATCGTCGTCTTGCCACAGAAAACGCTGAGAATATCGGGCGACATGAACCGACTGAAGAGAATGCTCGCCGTAGAGATTACCGAAGCAACGGTTTTCTCAGAATCCGCCATCGAAATCAACTGACCGAAACTCGTCTCCACCCAAGTCGGTAACTTCGCATTTTGGACTCTAGCGGGAAGATTACTCGCCCCTAAAGCCTTGGCACAAAAAATAATATCGGCATAGGGAGTAGTTTTCGCCAGTAACAACACCGCCTGAATCAACTGGTCGCCGCTATTGGTGAAAAAAGGATCTTCGCCACCTTGCCCACCAGATTTAAAATTACGATTGAGAACGATCGCCACCTGTCTTGCCATATCCACATCCGCCGCATCGCGAATGAAATCAAGGGGATTGCAAATACCACTTTCAGGAAAACTAGGCGCAAAAATACTTACCTTGTATCCCGCTTCTGCTGCAATACCCGCAATCCGAGAAGACTGTTCGGCATACTTGTAATCGTAGAGAATAATCGGAAAACCCTGATCGATCGCACTACGAATCGCAGGGTCGATCACGCCATAGGTCTTACCCGAACCCGTACCACCCAGTACCGCCACACCGCGATTGCAATCAGGTAGCCAAATTGTTCTCTCAGATTTCTTGATCTGAATGACCTTCGGCTTATCTCCCTTAGCAGGAAGCTCTAGATTAGGCGTAGCAACCCCAGGACGCGAAACTAACTCTTGGGGGATGATTAATTGCGGACTAACGATAAATAATGATGTCTTATTCCGTTCGCGCCGATTTATTTGTTCCTTAGCCTTCTTTCGAGCCGAACCAATTTCCTTAGCCGTCGCCCAATGCCCTTGCGCTAACTTGTTTTTGTTATTGCCATTAGAATTGCCAAGGAAAAACATCCCAAGTACGCAGAAAGCGATAACACCACCCGTAGGCGAAAGTAATTGATTGCCCATACCGCTAAGACCAGAGGGTACGGCTGGAGCCTCAGATGCAGGTTTTGTCTGCACAGCAGAATTGTCAGCAGACTGAGCGCCTACCGAAAAAGCGAATCCAAACCAACTTAAAGCGATCGCCAATAATACGAAACGCTTCTTGAACAATAAAAATCTGAAAAAATGCATATTACGAATCCGCCGAAAGTTTAGTTTTCTCAGCAGGTCTGACAGGCGTTAAAGGTGCAAGCCTGCGAATCTGCGAATCGGGAACGATCTCTAAAACGCTATAAGCAGGCGCAGACTCTCCCAGCATTAATTGAAATTGGTACAGATTTTTCGTACCGCTAGCCCCAGTAGTAATCACCGTCAAAGAAGTAAGAGAACCCTTTGCCGAATCAGGCAAATTCATATCCAGATCCAAAGGACGATCTAGTTCCCTCAAATAAATGACATTTGCACCACAACTCGACTCTTTCGCCACATCTTTACAAAGAGGCGAATCGTAATCGATGACAACCTTGGCAGGATTTCCCAACCAGACCTTTTTCACAACCTCACCCGTTCTTATGAAACTAATGCTGAGAGATTGCATCGGCGACAAACTAACCACAGAATTAACCCCAGTTTGCCCCGAAGCCTCACTGACAGATAACTGTTTTCTGATTAGGGGACTGGCGAAAGTCTCCGTAGGCAAAGAAACAGCCCATAGAAAAGCCAAGCCAAGAATAGAATGTTTTAAATATTTCACGATCTAAAATTCTGAAATTAAAATTTTGAAATTAAAATTAAAATGTTGTGGACTGATTGACGAACACCTGAACTTCCTTACCCGCAGCCATATAGAAAATGTTAGGACGAGTAGAAAATTCCTTCGTGCTGTCCAGATTTCTGCCAATTAATGCCTTAGACAAATAACCCAGCCCACCACTAACCGCCGCTCCGACATAATCTGGAGCAGGCGTAGAAGAAGAAGTGGAAAACCCACCGACAGTAGAGATAGAACTGGTATTAATCGGATTATTAGTCAGTTTGCCAACCTCAGCCGCCGCCGTAATCAAAACCGTCGATAAATCCATGCCCGCAATCTGGGAACCATAGTCAAAATAGTTATCAGCAACCAGAGGACTCCCGCCCGCGCCGCGAATCGTAAAAGTATTACTTGGCGGCGTAAACTCGCGACCGTTAATCGAAATCGATAAAACATCCAACTCTGCTAGTCCTGACTTTGCATCCAAAGGACGAACCGTAACGATCAGCAAAGCCCCAGCAGGTATCGCCGCTTTACCCTCGGTAGTTGAGATCGGCTCATCTAAAGTCACGATAAACTTGGGAACACCATTGCCCGAAGCCAAACTCCCCGTAGGCGCAAATACAACAGGAGTTTTTATCGAAGCTCTGGCACTAGTCCCGATCGCTATAGTATTGGCAGCCACACGAGCCTGACTAGATTTCGCTAGATAATTGGTTAAAGAATTCGATGGCTGCTCGACTCTTGAACTGGAAGCTGTAGCAACAACTTGGTTGTTAGGAACGACGACTTGACTATTGGGGACAACAACTTGATTGTTTTGATAATTAGGCATGGTAGCAACGGATCTAGAATCGCTAGCAACGCTTCCATAGCTACCAATACTTGCCAGTCTCTGCCACTCATCTGCGGAATTCGTGGGAGGCAAGACAGGATTATTCAAACTTGAAACAATTACAGGAGATCGGTTAGACATAACTTGTCTCATGGGCGGACTAACTGGTTCGGGTTCGACGGGAACGGTCGTTAAATTGCTAGGAGCAGGAGGTGGTAATTGAGAAGCGGGAACGATAGCTGGAGGATTGGAATTAGTCGAATTAACTGAAGCATCGACAGCCTTATCTTTTGGGGCTAGCCCATTTTTCTGTAAATCCGAAGAAAGCAAATTGCCAGAACTCTTCGGCTTACTAGCAACCTGACTACCCATCGCCAAATCGGTTTTGACCTTAGCAAGCTCAGCATCTTTCGGATCTAGAGAAGAAGAAGCCACCAAATTTCTAGTGTCTTTATCGCCCGTAGCCGCAGCTTGCTTCACATTAGTAGACATAAGACCATTCACAAATAGACCGACCACAGCAAAGCCAAGAATCCCCGCGCCGCCAACTAAAGCCACTTTAGAAAAAGGACTACTAACCAGAGATTGCGAAGTGCGATGCTGTTCGGGACTATCAAACTCAGTAAATTCGCTGGCAACCATACTTGGCTCATCTTCAACGTAACCCGTCAAGCGAGCAAAATCAATTTCATGCAAGTCAGTAGAAGAACTGGCTGAATTCTCCGAACTTGGATTTGTATCGGGTCTAGATTCGGTAAGCATAAAAAACTCCTTAATGAATAATTACTTCAAATTTTCTCTGGCGAGATCTCGCATCGCGTAAATTTCTAAACCAGAAGAACGCACCTTATAAATTGCCTCATCCAGAGGCGAAGCATCGGGCTTAAGCGTCGGTATATCAATGGTTTGAATAAATATTTCCTTATTAAAGGGAACCGATTCCCCAGCCTGATTGACCGCACTGAAAGTAATCAGGTTAGATACAAGACTTACTTTCCACTTGCCCTTCTCAATCTCTTCAGGCGGACTGATACTTTTGATCGCCAAAACCACTTTGGCATTACCAGTAAAAACATCGGCGGGAACCAACTCAGCAACCGAAGCCAGAATCCCTTTACGAAAATCTTCCGCAAAAGCAAAACTAGCCTGCCAAGCCGTAGTCGGAACCCGCTTCTTTGAGCCTTTTAAAGAAACCACCTCAATACCAGGATCTAGAATCGGATTGCCGCCCTGCGTAATATCCGAAGACAATTGCACCGACCAAGACATCAAACTAGAAATATTCACTGCCACAAATCTCTTGATCGCATCAGCCGATCTGGTATGGCTATCTACAGCAGAAGCAGTAATCGTTTTGCCACCCGTTAGCTGAACCAAAGTGGGACTTTTGGAATTAGCAGACAAAGAGCCATATAAAACGTAAACGCTAAATAAGCCAATAGAATTGATTACCGATAAAACCAAAATCCCCATAAGGATAAAGACAGTAAACGATTCTTTCCCAGCGTGAGATTTTTTAACCGTATGTTCGGGCGCAGCAAACCTTTCAAATGAGGCAAGATCATCTGTCCGTTCGGTTATATGAGTTGCATGTAAATCCGTATGTAATTCCATAAAATTGCGATCTTAAAAATAAAAAAAATTAAAAAAGAAAAACTCAGCCCTTGTAGCGCATAGAAATGTTTAAACCCGTCGAAGCCGCAGCACTCGCCGCCGCAACAATGCCGCTGAAAATAGCCATACCACCACCTGAAGCTAAAGCCAAAGCGAGAATTGGCGATAAAAAGCCCAGCGTAATCGCAATCGACAAATTATCATTTTGACCAGAAGTCGCCACTGCCACCGCCACAAGCCCCGTAACGATATTGAGACTTAATTTGGCAATCCCAAGCGACCAAAAAGCAGTCAGCCAAGCATAAAAAGGTTTTGCTCCAATCGGAAGCAGAGAAGCACCTACCGCAATAGGACCCATTAACCCAGTTAGTAAAAAACTAACTTCAATCAAAGCTTGAAAAGCCGCCTGCATCGCCACCATAAAAGACTCGGCAACCGCCAGCAGAACCGAAGAAGAAATCGTATTTTGAATTTTAGAAATACCGCTCAACCCAGTACCAATCGGATCTTGACTAAAACTATCAATCTGACGCTGCATCTTAATCCCCAATGCCTTAGAGACATCAAGGAAACTAGAATCGTAAGCACTCTTTAACTCCTTAGCCTGAGCGATCACAGAATCAATACAAGCCTGTTGCTCAGCAGGCTTCAGCACATAACATTGATTTGCTGAAGCGCTCAAAGTACTGGATATATTGGAATAATTACTTAACGCATCTAGCGTTTTTTCAAGATCCGCTTGAGAGGTAAGAGAAGACAAAATAGAATCATTGGTACTATTAATGATTCCCCGCATCCCCGTCGTTAGGGACACAAGATTCTGACCACCATTAGCCAACAATAAAATCACGATAATCGGCCAGATAATCTCGCTAAAGCTTTGATAGCTTCTATCATCGAGCAGATCCTTCCCAAACTTAATTATCCAAAAAAACAAAGTCGTAACCGCGATCGTCAACCCTAAATTGGTAAGAACCTTAAAAATATTGCCATCAAACGCCAGATTCCAAGTACTTTGCCAAGCCTCTTGAATTGACTGCGAGACAAGCTTAGAGTCATTAATGACAATCTGCTGGGCAATAGTAATGTTGTAAAACATTTGAAAAACAACCTGATAAATTATTTGTAAATTACTTGGAAAGAGTTAACGGCATTCTCGATCTGATCACCGACCGAAGCTCTAGAGCCTGCGACAAACTTTGTCCCTTAAGCGTGCTATTCGTTTCATCCAAATTAGCCAGAGCTGCCGCCCCTTGTTCGGTTTGCATCAACTGGAGTTGCAAATTTTGACCATCAATCACAGACTGCTGCATCGCCTGCTGCGACATCAAAGAATTTTGATTGGCTAAAGTCGCCAGTTGATTGGACAGATTTGCATTTTGACTAGCATTGTTGCCAAACTGAGCAGAAATACCAGACAAAATGGCAGCATTATTCCCATTCTGATTAGCGATCGCCTTCAAAACATCCTGCGTCGAAGTCAAAGACTGAGCTTGTTGAGCTAAATTCTTAGTCTGCTCAGCAGTAGTTTGTGAAGCATTTGCGGAATTCGCAGAGGTGCTAGCAATTTGTTGGGTCGCACTACCAATTTGCGTACTGGACTGAGCCGAAGAAATGGAATTTGTCGAAAAGCCAGCTACCTTATTACCACTTGCCACTAAAGTCTGTAAAAACTGATTTAAGCGAGCTTGACCATCTAACCCCAAAGCATTGTTCACCGTAGCTTGGGTTAGAGCCGAAGTAACCGTGCCCTTAGTCAAGAGACTATTGGTAAAACCCACATCATTAAACGTTACGGGCAGAGATTTAAGACTGGCAATCAACGACTGTTGGGATTTAGCAGGATCTGGAAGCCCTCGTTGTCCGACCACCCCCGAAATTTGCCGTTTCAAAGGATCGAAATACTGACTCAAGACCGAATCCAACGCCGTTTTCATAAACGCACCCGAATTAATCGAATTGATTAACCGAACTACTTGATCGATCAATCCCGTAATATCGCTAACCCCAGTCAGAGTCGGCGAAATAGGAATGCTCGAATCCCGAAGTTCTGCTACAACTGGAAGCGTACAAGTAAACCATAACGGGTAACTTGCTAAACCGACGACAAATAATCTAGTTAATTTCATAATAATTGCTCCGTAAGTTTGGGCAATCTGAGGCTGCGATTATCCCTCAACGCACTTGCCATCTCTTTAGAAAAAGCCGCCAGCCCCTTATAGGGATCGTCCATTGCCGACATATAAGCACTGCGAGCTGACTGCTCGTCGGGATTGTTGGCGACCACACCCAACTGCACATAACTAGGAAAGAACCGCACAAAGGTATAAACACCCGCATCATCAAGCAACCACTGCGAATAAATTAACTCGCGCTTTGGGAAAAATCTTTCTTCCGCATTCTGAGCGATTACCTGTCTGGGATATTTGAGAATATTCACAAAACTATCGACTGCCGAAGGTTGGATTCTGCCGATTAATCGCGTCGATAAATTCTGGAGAATCTTAGAAGCCGAAGGCGACCGAGCGATCGTATCGGGATCTTGGGCAGAAATAATCACCTTAATACCAGCCTTCGCACCATTGGCACAGAGCCTAGCTACCATCTCGGAAATGGTGGGATATTCAAACAAAATCGGCGCTTCATCAATAAACAAAATACTGGCAGGCGAAGATAAAGCACGTCTTAAAGCTGCTGAGTAAGCCGATAAAGCCAGAATCGCCGCATCTTCCGCTTCCGATAAATTCCGCAGCGCAAACACTAATAACCTTGCATCACTACGAAAAGTCGATGGACGAGAAATAGCATGACCAATGCGAGAGTTGAGCCAAAACCTGAGTTGAACGACAATCTGATTGATCGCTTGATCGATCTGTTCGCTGTCTGCCAAATCAGCCCGAACCTCCGATCTGCCAGAATCCAAAAAATAATCGAGAAAATCCGACAGAGTGGGCATGGCCTGCCAAGCATCCGTACCAAACCCATCAGCAATAGCGAGAGCATAACGACATTTAATCCGTTCGTCCTCAAAAAATGAATTAATCACAGGTACAAGCAAAGAACGAATTAGCTGTCGCAACTGTCTTTCCGAAGAAGAAAGATTATGCTGCCCAGCCCCAAACACCATCGTCATCAACGCCGACTCGACAAAAGACTTAAAATCGCGCAAGCGCTCCTCCGCCTGCTCTTCATTGAAGGCCCGTAAGTCTGGCAATTCCAGAATATTGGAGGACTCCTTCGTGATATCAAAATAAGCACCCAGATCCTTAATAAAGCGAGTGTAATCAGTAAAAGTACTCGTACCATCAGGCTTAGGAAAATCAAGAGCAACGATTTGCTGATCGTTACAAAGAGCTTGCGTCAACAGAGCCGAAACCAGCACCGACTTACCAGCACGAGTAGTCGCAAAAATGCCAAAATTACGATGTTTACGGATATCAATATATAGAGGCATTCCCCCTTCTTCCGTAATTAACTCAAACCCATTCTTATCAACAGATCTTGGCAAAACACAAGCCGTGAAAGCAACCGATTCATCAGATAAATAGATATGCCGACGGTGAAACGGCTTAGCCAATAAGTTTCCAAATACAATTGGCAAAGTTTGCTTCCAAATCAACCAAGCATACTCAGTTTCCCGCTCAACCCAAGCAGGACGCTGGAAACAACTCGAAAAATAGCGACAAGCATCATCCAGCAGCACAGGATTAGGACGACGAATCAGAAAAACCACCGCCACATTAATCGGTATCGCCCCCTCATAAAGAGCCTCCTGCGCCTTAATCGCCTTATCCTGTTTCAGCGAAGCCATCACATTCACATTTCGCCCCGAAGCCGACTGCTCCTGAGAAACAATACTCTGCTTCGTCACCCGTTGCATATTCGCCTTAACGATCGCCTGATTCGCCTTCGTAAACTGACAAACGACCTCAGTATTCGCCACTGCATCGCGAGCGATCGCCTCCCAGATATAGCGCAATTGCCTACCCTTAGAAGCCCAACCCGCAGGCTTATCGATAAACGTTAAGACACCAACATATTCACCCTTCAAATGCACAAAACGGCGATCGGCAAAAGGAATCGACTCAGCCCGCTCCAGAAGTTTTGTCCGCATATGCACCTGAGACTGAAACCTCTCAACTAGTCCCGATTCAGTCATCACAAGTAATTGTGGAACGGGAGGGGGAGGAGTGCTATTGAATCGATTCCAAAGCTCTTCCCATAACTCGCAATCAGTTAAAGGACATAAATCCAAACCCATCCGAGTCGTTAAAATCTGCTCCCAATTGAGAAACCCATCCGTAAAAGCACGAGCAAACATCTGCTCATACTGCTCCTGCTCTAGCTGACTGTCAGTACCAAAGCCCTGAGAAACCTTTTGAATCCAAGCAAGAGCCTTTTCCAGAGGATCTGATGTTGCAACCGCAGAACCTTTAACCGTATAAGTCGCATAAACGCGCAGAAACTTTGGCTTTCTCAAACCCAAGCTAGATAATTCCTGAACCCTAGCCTTTTCACCCATCATCAAAAACTTAAGCTCAGGCGTATCCGCAAGCTCGTACAAATCCTGCAACTGCCTTTGACGATCTCGATCCGAACTAAACGAGCCAAAATGAACCGTTAAACTTTCCTCATCGGGAAGATCCTTCAAACCCGATTGGATCGCCTCAAAAATTGAAGACTCCTGCTCATCAGAAAGCGTAGTGTGAAAACCCTGAGATTGCCAACCAAAAACAAACTGCAACAAACTTAGAGAATCAGAACCCTGCTTCAAAACAAAACAACTAATCGAGCGACCTCTAAGTTCAAACCGAAGCAGAAACTCCAGAGCCAGCTCTTTTTCAAAATGTTTAAACCCTTTTTCTTTTACCATCAAACTTCTTACGACGATCCTTACTATAAAAACCTTTAATCCCAGCATGTTGATAAATACCTCTAGTCCAACGGGGAACAGGAACGAACTTAGATAAAAACTTATGAGGACGAGAGCCAGTTAATATCCACCAAGTCGTATCGC
>JANMFC010000364.1:0-3667 GCA_031377675.1 Pseudanabaena sp. OTE_70b_metabat_355
AAATAGACACACTGTCTCTCATCGGTGTTACGCGATAGTTCTCTTGATATCGTACTTTTGTCCCGATTCATGCGGCGACCGATTTCTGACATCGATAGGTTGTCTGTTACCCGCAGTTTATACAGTTCGCTTCGTTCTGTGCTGGTAAGATGTTTAAAGCTCATGAGGATTTCCTGATGGTTGTGATTAATATCAGAATATCCTTATGAGTCCCTTTATGCAAAGATCTCTAGGCGTTGCATTTCATCCTTGAATTGGCGCAATCTCGCATAGCAAGCTTGTCTATTTTAAGCTAGCGTTGTGGTGTTCCAAATACCTGTACCCAATAATGCTGGTAACTTGAATTTGACCCATTCGCATATCCAAACCCAATTTCCGTAAATTTTGGATTGAGAATATTAGCGCGATGTCCCGAACTATTCATCCATTGTTTCATTGTGCCTTCCGCCGTTGATCGACCTGCGGCAATATTTTCTCCAACTCGTGAGTATTTGTAACCACTAGCTTTAGCGCGATCGCCGATCTTGGAGCCATTGCGCCCTGTATGACTAAAATAATTATTTTTCGCCATGTCTAAAGCATGAGACTGAGCAGATCTGCTCAATTGTGCAGACAACTTCAAGGGCGCTAATCCACTTTTTTGACGTTCTTGATTAGTCAGTCTTAGAAGTTGAGTTTCAAAATTTACAAACCCCGAATTTTGACTGACTTTATCAACATTGTTGATCTTGTTTTCGTTTTTGAGCGCTAGAGTTTGAACTAGCGGTTTTGTCGCAACCCTAGAAGATAACTCCGAGGCGATCGCGGGGCTAGCTAATAATCCCCCCAAGGACAACCCACAACCAATTAAAAAAACTGCTTTCATAAATGTATCTTTAAATTATCTCTAAATTGGGATTGAGGTTAGAAGAATAAGTAGATAGGCGCAATTAAATATAAAACCCCAAAAGCTGTAGCGCAGGCTGCGCGTGCGCTACAGCTTTTGGTTTTGGTTTTTAATTATGCCCAGCTACTTATATCTTTAATTGACTAAGCGATCGCGTCAAAGTTCCAATTGTTCTAATGCTATGCTAGCTAACGAGACTACGCATAGCTGTTACGCATAAAATGTGACGATATGTATCAACAAACCACACCTCCCCGTTTTCCTAATAGCACCATGCCCACTATGTATGATTTACCTAGTGAAGATATGGAAGATGAAGAAATAGATTTAAGCCTTCATCCGCGCCCAGTGTGGGAAACCATGCCCACAATGTACGATCTACCTAGCGAAAACCCAGAGGAGCCTGGTTTGCCTGACGAATTTCACGACTTTCAACCGCAATTATTGCGAGAAACCTGTAAATCTCCTAGCTACTCTAGAGAGGAAATGTTTATTGGTACTGACCTAAACTTGTATTACGATGGTCGGCATACTCTTTGGTATAAGCGCCCTGATTGGTTTCTTGTATTAGGTGTAACTCCTGCTCAACAACAGCAAGAAATGCGCTGGAGCTATGTAGTTTGGCAAGAAGTAATCGCACCTTTTTTAGTCGTAGAACTTTTATCACAAGGCACAGAAGCGGAGGATTTAGGACAAACATTAAGGGCTGCTAACAAGCCTCCCACTAAATGGCAAGCCTATGAACAGTATCTGCGTATCCCCTATTACGTTGTATTCGATCGCCGTGAAAATCTTTTGCGTGTATTTCAGTTAACTGGAACTAGATATCAAGCGGTGGAGCTTGACGAGCCAAAATTTTGGTTTCCCGAATTAAATTTGGGCTTGGGGGTTTGGCAAGGAGCATATCAAGGCACAGAGGGGCTGTGGCTTCGTTGGTATGATGCGGATGGTAAGTGGGCGGCTACTCCTGAAGAACGCGCTGAGCAAGAAAGTCAACGTGCTGAACAAGAAAGTCAACGTGCCGACAAAGAACGTTTACGCGCTGAAAGATTAGCTGAAAAGTTGCGATCGCTTGGTGTAGATTTGGATGAGGATATTTGAGATGAAATTTAAGTTGATAATAAACAGCAATGATTTGGGTAGACAAAGCTAGAATTTTTGCGGTTTTTGCAGTTATTGTTCTTCATGTTTCGGCGATCGTGGTCGTTGGCATTAAAGATTTCTATGATCCTCAATGGTGGTTTGGGAATATTTACGATTCAATGACGCGCTGGTGCGTACCTGTATTCGTAATGATTAGTGGCGCATTATTACTATCAGAAGCTAAGACTGAATCAATAGCTATCTTTTATCAAAAACGAATACTCAGGTTATTAACGCCAATATTATTTTGGTCATTATTTTTTACGATTTGGACATACCTTCAAGGCTTCATTCAAAAAAATCCACCTTCAATATTAGTTGTTGTTCAAAATCTCCTACTAGGTAAGCCCTATTACCATATTTGGTTTTTATACATGATCGCAGGGCTTTATTTAGTAACTCCATTTCTAAGGGTATTTGTCAGGCAAGCAATGACTAATGAAATTATTTCCTTAGCGATCGCCTTATTTTGGTTAGCAGGGCTTAATGCTTTGTATAGAGGGTTAATTGCTAATGACAACATTTTATTTACTAACTGGTTTTTAATGTATTTGCCATATTTTATAATTGGGCATCTGATCACTAAAATCAAGTTAAATATTAGCACCAAATTTATTGTACTCTTCTTCATTGGCTGTGTTATATCTACAGCATTAGGATGTTTTTTTGTGAGTATTTTTGTTGGCTTATCGAAGGGATTATATTTTTATGACTACTTAAGTATCACCGTTATTCCGATGTCGCTGAGTGTGATGCTTCTATTTCAAAAAATGAATAATCCAATTATTAATAGACACTTGACGAAAGAGATTGCCAATTTAAGTTTGGGAATATATCTGATTCATCCTATCGTGATTGAGTCATTAAATTATTGTGGTATTTCAGTCTTAAAATTTAATTCGCTAATTTCGATTCCTGCGGTAAGCTGCCTAGTTTTTATCATTTCGGCAATGATTACTTGGTTTATTAGCAAGAATACTTATTTAAGCAATGTAATATGAGCAGAAATACATCATGCGGATAACTTATGCATAGCAAACGGAAACCAAAGTCTTCTTTAATTAAGCTAGAACAAAAAGAAGGTGTGCTTCAGGTGGTTGGTGGCAACACTTGGTACTCCTACCTCCGCGATCCTTATCACCTGATGTTGACAATCCCTTGGCTTGGCTTTGCGGCAATCGTGGCGATCGTGAATATTCTTCTCAATACTATTTTTGCCATTCTCTACTTGCTCGAAGCCAATGCGATCGGGGGAATGGAGCATATAGGCTTTTTAGAATCTTTTTTCTTTAGCGTTCAGACCCTTGCTTCTATTGGCTACGGCGTGATGCATCCAAATACCCTCTATGCAAATCTGCTGGTTACGCTAGAATCGATCGCTAGTTTAATGTTTTTTGCCGTAATTACAGGCATCGCTTTTACCAGATTTGCCAAATCTTCTTCGCGGGTGATGTTTAGCCGTGTGGCAACGATTAATAATTTCAATGGCATTCCTACACTACCCCTGTAAAGGTGGCTTTTTTACTATTGTGCAGAAAGGAGACGAAAGGTAGATAGGTGGGGATGTTTAGGGTCGTATGTCTTCTTCTTTTGCGGCTTTTTCGCACCTCGTGGGGACTTAAGAAATCGTTTTAAATT
>JANMFC010000494.1:0-6310 GCA_031377675.1 Pseudanabaena sp. OTE_70b_metabat_355
CGAATTCACCCTCGAATATGACACAGGCATCGTAGACCAAATCCTCACCCTCACCCGTTGCCATCCCTACCTCCTCCAACTCCTCGGCTGGGTACTCGTGCAACTAGCCAACACCACCCACACCCAACTCGTCACCCCCACCCTCCTCCAATCCGCCATCCCCGAAGCCTACATCAACGGCATCGGCTACTTCACCAACGTTTGGGAGCAATTCACAGGCACATCCCCCACGGAAATCACCGCAGGACAACAACAACTCCTAGCCCTAGCCCAAGGACAACAACCCCACCCCACCAACGAGTCAGCCCAAAAATCCCTCCAAAGAATGCTCCGCTATCACATCATCGAGAAAATCAATAACCAATACAAATTTGAAGTCCCCTTAATCGAACGCTGGGTCAGAGAGAAGTCAATCTGAATATTTGCTAGCCTATGGCAAAATATGAAAGTAGCGATAATACATTTATGCCAACAAAATCAAGGTAAATCAATGAACGAGATTATGTTTATTATCGAAGATGCCAATGAAGGCGGATATATTGCCCGTGCTTTAGGTGCATCTATTTTTACAGAAGCCGATTCCCTAGAAGAGTTATACGAGCTAATCCGTGATGCAGTCCGTTGTCATTTCGATGAAGTCGTTTTGCCAAAAATAATTCGTTTGCACTTTATTCGCGAAGAAGTTATTGCCGTATGAGAATACCCCGCGATATTTCAGGTGCAGATTTAGTAAAACTACTGAGTAAATTTGGCTATGAAAACACTCGTCAAACTGGTAGCCATATGCGCCTGACTACTCAACAAAATGGCGAACATAACGTTACAATCCCTTATCACAATCCTCTGCGAGTCGGCACTCTATCCGCAATTCTAGCTGATATCGCTAATCATTTTGGCTTAACAAAAGATGAACTAATCCGCAGATTATTTGAACGATAAACCATCTTCTCCTGACAGCGATCGCTAGATGGCAAAATATGAAAGTAGCGATCGCGCAATTTTGGAGGTTAATTTATCCGTGATAAGCTAATCAGCGATGAAACCCGACACCCTATTTTAAATGAGCAATTGGAGCGATCGCCAAATTATTAATCCCCTCGCTCGATTGTTTAATCGCTTAACCGATCGCTTGATTTGGCTATCGGAGCATCCTGTTTATGGAGTCATGGCGATCGCCTTAGTGTCCTTTGGGCTGCGATTTTGGAATCTGGACGGCACGGCGGATATAGTTTTTGACGAAGTTTATTATCCTAAGTTTGCTCAAAATTATCTCAATAACGAACCGTTTTTTGACGCTCATCCACCATTGGCGAAATATATCATCGCCTTAGGTGTAAAGATTTTTGGTTATGCGCCCTTTGGCTATCGGTTCATGACCGCCCTCGCGGGATCGCTAGTCCCATTAGTTGCATACGAATTTATTTGGCAATTGAGCGATCGCCGTGGTTGGGCTTGGCTGACAGGTTGGTTTGTGGCGATGGACGGATTGCTATTGGTAGAGTCGCGCTTTGGCTTAATTAATATCTATATTTTGCTATTCGGGATGCTCAGCCAGTTGTGTATGGTCTTAGCCCTGAAGCGATCGCGACAGAGATGGTTTTGGATTATCGTTACAGGCTTAATGCTCGGCGCATCGATGAGCGTCAAATGGACGGGCTTGGCTTATATTGTCGGACTAGTGGCGATCGCGGGTTATGCATGGTCGCGTTATCGACAAACTTTGAATGCACCGCAGATTCTAATTGGTTTAATTATTTTACCGATCGCCTTTTATGTTGTGGACTGGATTCCGCATTTAATGATTAATCCCGAACGCGATATTTGGGAACTGCATCGACAGATTCTTGGTTTCCATCAAAATTTAGGCGTTGGCAAAACTGAACCAATTCATCCCTACTGTGCGCCTTGGTGGAGTTGGGTTTTGTTAATTCGTCCGATCGCTTATTTTTTTGAGATCCGCCCCAATAGCATGGTGGAATTTGTTCATGCGATGGGAAATCCGTTTTTATACTGGCTCAGCGCGATCGCCTTGTTAATCTGCCTAGCTTTTTTAATTGCCTCAAAGCTCAGAGTCCCACCCAAAATATTAAATGAAATTAATCCAAAAGAAAGAGCTACCTTATTTTGGTTTGCCTTTTATGTAACTACAAGTTTTTTAGCCCATTGGTTGCCTTGGAGCTTAAGCAAGCGTTGCATATTTCTCTATCACTATATGCCCGCCTCCGTTTATGCCTTTGCCGCCCTTGCTTTGTTAGTTTCGCTAACGTGGCGATCGCCTTTAGAAAACATCAATCCAAATATTAGAGCGATCGGCATAGGAATTTGGGGCTTAGTGGCGATCGCTTTTGTATTCTGGCTACCAATTTATATCGGTTTACCGATCTCCTCTGGTTATTTACCCGTGCTAATGTGGTTGCATAGCTGGATCTGATTAGTTGCGGCGCAAAGCACTGCAACTAACCACTGGTTAAGCTAAGCTAAGTAATCTCCATGTTTGCTGTTCGGGAAATATGCAAAATTTTCGCAATTATTATGAAATCCTCGGTGTGCCGAAAACATCAACGGCAGACGAAATCAAGCTCTCATATCGCAGGCTAGCGCGGAAATATCATCCCGACCTCAACCCTGGAGATAAAGCCGCCGAAGAGCGCTTCAAGGATATTGGTGAAGCCTATGAAGTACTGTCGGATACTACCAAGCGCCAACAGTACGATCGCTTTGGACAATATTGGAAACAAGGCGGCTTTCAAGGTCAAGGCGGACGCGCCCCATCGGCAAGGGAACAATATAAACCCGACTTTGAACAGGGCTACAACGGCGATGTGGACTTCAGCCAATACAACGATTTCCAAGAATTTGTCGATCAATTATTGGGCAAATTCCGCACCAACGAACGCGCCCAAGATACGGGCGGCGGATCGTCCTCCTATCGCGCCAATACCCAAGCGCCACCACGTCCCAGTCCTCGCCGTGACTCCGAAGCCGTCTTAGAGTTACCCCTCGAACGCGCCTATGTCGGTGGTCGTGAGCGGATTCGCCTAGAAGATGGGCGATCGCTAGAGGTGAATATGCCCGCAGGTGTCCTCTCAGGTCAAAGAATCAGGCTGAAAGGTCAAGGCGCATCGGGTGGCGATCTCTATCTAAAAATTACGCTCAAGCCCCATACATTTTTCACCCTCGAAGGTTCCGATATTCGCTGTCAATTGCCAATCTCACCCAGCGAGTCGGTTCTTGGTATTCAAGTGGAAGTGCCAACCCTAAGCGGTCTAGTAAAATTAACGATTCCTCCTGCGGTGAAGTCGGGTCAACAGTTGCGTCTCTCTGGTAAAGGTTTCCCCAAGGATGCGCGTACCTTTGGCGATCAATATGTGGAAATCCAGATTGTCGTTCCCAAAAATCCTAGCAAACAAGAACGCGAACTCTACGAAAAGTTACTGGCAATCCAATCCTTCGATCCTCGCGAAAACTTACCAAAAAAATAATCCATTATTAGAGCCGCGCATCACGCCACCCTAATTTAATTCTATCTAAAAACCATAATGTCAAATGTAATTTATGTGAGTCAGGCTTGTATTGAGTCGTTGGATATTAGTCCTGCCAAGATTGCGATCGAGAAGTTATTAGCAAATTGGGATGATACGGCTGAAGGCGATCGCGTTTTCCAAATTGAACTTGTCTGGGATAAGGAAGATGGTGATCCACGCGAACTATCCGAAATCTCGGAAGTCCGTCTCTGGTTTGTGCGTCTCGATGCGACCTATCCTTGGTTTAGCTATCTCCTCGATTGGCGTGCAGAACTCAGTCGCTATGCGGCGATGCTAGTTCCCCACGAGTTTAAGCGAGAAGGTGATGGCTATGTGTTGCAATACAATCCTGAGGCTTTGGAGCTTTTTGTGATGCAGAAGGTGTTCACAATTTCGCTCTGGCTCAAGTCACGCGGTATTGATAGCACTGCCAAGTTACAACAAATGACTCAAAGTTTAGGCTACGAGATCGATTCAGCATTTTTTAATCTTTTGTAAATCTGTAAGATTATTCGTTATTTGGAGGATGTAGTCCTGCCATAAGTAGCAACTTCCTCATATTGACCACTCCAGAACGATTTATCTGTAAGTCGTTGATTGTGGCTCTGCCAATTGCTGTCAAACCAACTGCTTGAAGGAAATCATCACTCCAAACAAAGTTGTCAAGCCACTTTTGAGTTCGGGGATTGTAAAGAGACACTAATTCGCGGCTGACTGGATCTAATGCTTCAACTTTTGTGTATTTATGACCGTTACATCCACCGCAAGAAAAGGCTAAGTTTTCCATCGTTGTTGTTCCGCCTTCAGCGATCGGCACAATATGATCGATGACAAATGGCTGTGCGGAATAGTCCATAGAACATCGGCAATATTCACAAAGTCGGTTAGCTCTTTCTATAATTTGACTCTCTTCTGTAGCTGTGATGTATCGCCTAGACATGGACTGGTTGAGGATGAATCTGTAGTTGCTGCATCAATTCGGTTAACGAAATATTCCGTAACTGTGATAACTGGATAAGATGTTGGAGGCGATCTCCATCAGCTTGTTCGACAATATCAATCAGCTTGAGCAAATCTTGATGTTCTTCGGGAGTGATAGTTTGCGATCGCATTTTTGCGCTTAGATCGTTATATTTCTGTTGTATTTCTTCTCGTAAAGCTTGATTGATTTTTTGCAGTAGTTCTAGTTCTAGTGCGGGAACACTTGGATTCTGACGGTGGGCAAGTACTTGTTGAATTTGAATGAGTAATTGCTCTAAATCAGGCGTGTCTAGCTGGGCTACTCCAGTGAGTAGTTGATCGAGTTCGATACTAACTTCTGATTTAAATTGAACTGTAGTCATGTGTAGTACCTTACCAAGATTGTGAATTAAATATTCTTAGTGAGCGTTATAGCAAGACAAAATACTTACTGCCGGTTTTCGTATTAACTATTCCAATTATTAATTTAAGAAGTCGTTGAGAATATCAACAATCACTTTAAAGTCAACAAAATCTTTAGCATCCTTTTTCTGAGAACAAATCCATGTGCAGAATTTCATTTTTTGAAATTCTTGAATGTGATTTACCTCTCCATAATCACCCGTTTTAGTTTTCAGCACATAAAATTCTTCAATAAATAAATGATCGGGAAATAAATTTTCAATCCCTTTTTTGATCTTTCTATTTTCCTGTCTAGGAATAGATCTTATTTTGAGTTTCTCATGATCTTCGCTTTGCTTTTTTGTGTCACAGTCATATAAAAGCAACACATTTCTAGTTAAAAATTTAGGGTTAGAAAGAAGAACATCTCTAGTGTTATTTAAACCACTATCTCCAGTATTGATACTTTTTCCCTTACTTACAGAAAGCCCCACCCACTCAATATCTACTTGCTCTAGAATTTCTTGTCTTCCCAACAAATCTAACGCTGTCCTAATATAAATTGAATCTGTTTCTCCTTCTGTCAGAACTAGATATTTAGAACCTTTTTCAACAGTAGCTTTTACTGTATCTTTGGTAAGGTTAGTTTTTTGACAGTAATCATAAAACATATACTGTCCATGTTCAGCCATTAGATAGCTACAATAATCTTCCCAAGTCTGAGTTGACCAATTACTTAGAGACTCACATAGATATTTATAAGTATCACTTTCATTATTATAACCATAACGCTCTTTTAAAAAGCCTTCAGGATAAGTTACTTCTGTAAGTGCGGGTATATTAAACTGTGCCATTATTTCTAATAAAGCGATGCCCTCTTGTTTCCACATTCTTAAATGTTCTATTAAATAAGATAGATGTATAGGATTAGATGGATCTGCAATAACAAGAATACAAAATCCTAAATATAAGGGATTGTTGTGTTCTCCATCAAAAGCACCTTGTTTGTAAGCATCTATAATGGCTTGCGCTTGATTTTCTTTTAAAGCGAGATCACTCCACCAATAGGGAATATCTTCGGTACTAAATCCATAGCGACACATTAACCAAAAGCTACCAACAATATTTTGAGGGTACTCTTCCAGTAATGCCATAGCTCTGCGGGGATGAGTAACTCCAATTCGTGGTAAGTGTACTGTCATTTCTAAGATTCTGATGAAAAATACAATGAAATAATTATACAAGTAAGCATAGTTCAAAATGCCATGAATACATCGCTAAAACGGGTGCGACCTCAATATAATACAGTTATTAGGCAGCAACAGGAAACCCATACTGATTGAGCTTGTTCCAAAATTGTTCCCAACGAGTTGAAGTTAAAACTAAAGCTCTTAAACTTAAAATTATGCTCGCCCCCTTTTCCT
>JANMFC010000047.1:0-7179 GCA_031377675.1 Pseudanabaena sp. OTE_70b_metabat_355
CTCGACAATTTGCTCTAGGGTAAAGCCATCCACAAATTCTTGGACTAAATAAAAAAATTCATCCTGTCACGACTGCACCTCAAAATAGGCGAGCAAATCAGGAATTTGCGGATGTGCCCCCAAATCTTCTAAAACCGTAGCCTCGCGCTCAAACATTTGCGTAGCGATCGCCATCTGAGCGCTCGTAAAGCCCACAGGTTGTAATAGCTTTACCACGCAGCGTTTCATCGCAGGAGTATAGCGATCGCGGGCTAAGAAAGTAGCACCAAAGCCACCTCTAGCGATCGGACTCTCGACGATATAGCGACCACCGAGCAAGAGGGGCATCCCACAACTCGTACAAAACTTTTGAGAAATAGTTTTGAGTGTATTGCCGCTATCAAGATCAGCAAAGGAATTTAAAGGCTTGATACAATTGGGGCGCGTGCAGTAAATATCCACTGTGCAAACGTATGAGTAAACATTTTTGGCATACTGTATTAGAGTCTACCTAAGTTTTCCCCTCTTGCACCCATGAGTTCCAATTTTTTGCATCATCTCAATCCTGCTCAACAAAAAGCAGCCAGCCATCTTCACGGCCCCATGCTAGTGGTTGCGGGTGCAGGGTCGGGGAAAACCAGAACATTGACCTATCGCATCGCTAACTTAATGCTCAATCACGGTGTCGCTCCTGAGCAAATCCTCGCAGTGACATTTACCAACAAAGCGGGCAAAGAAATGAATGAGCGAATTCAATCTTTGTTAACTCAAGAAATTGCTCAAAGAGAATTAGGTAAGGCTCTCAGCGAAATTGCGGATTGGGAACAGGATAAACTTCGCAAAAAAGTTTATAAGCGCTATATCAATAGTTTTGCTCAAGATGGTCTATGGATGGGGACTTTCCATAGTATGTGTTGTCGGATTTTGCGTCTGGATATTGATAAGTACAAAGATAGTAATGGCAGAAGTTGGGCAAAGAATTTCTCGATTTTTGACGATTCAGACGCGCAATCCTTAGTAAAAGATATTGTTGTCAATCAGCTAAATCTCGATGAAAAGAAATTTGAGCCAAAATCGGTACGCTTTGCGATCGGTAATGCCAAAAATAAAGGTTGGACTCCTGAAGAATACGAAGCTCAAAGCGATGATTCCTCATTTCGCAAACGGGCGATCGCCCAAGTTTATAATCTCTACCAAAATCAGCTAGCCACAAACAACGCCCTTGATTTTGACGATCTGATATTTTTGCCCGTGCGTCTATTTCTGCAAAATCCTGAAGTGTTGAAATATTGGCACGATCGCTTTCAGCATATTTTGGTGGATGAATATCAAGATACCAATCGCACGCAGTATGATCTAATTCGCTTATTATCCACAAACGATCAAAAACCAACTTGGGAAAATCGTTCCATTTTTGTGGTTGGTGATGCTGACCAGTCGATTTATAGTTTCCGTTCGGCTGACTTCACAATTTTGATGGAGTTCCAAGAAGCTTTTGGCGATCGCTTGCCTGATGCTCACACCGCCTCAATGATTAAACTGGAAGAGAACTATCGCTCTGTCGCAAATATTCTCGAACTTGCCAATCAACTGATTGATAACAATACCCAACGCATCGACAAGGTTCTCAAAGCAACCCGTCCCGATGGTGATTTGATTGAGTTATATCGCGCTGAAGATGAAGTTGATGAAGCTCAGTTTGTGATTGAACAAATTCGCCGCGTCAAAACCAAAAATCCAACTGCGAATCTGGGACATTTTGCAATCCTCTACCGCACCAACGCCCAATCGCGTCCCTTTGAAGAAATGCTGGTGCGTTGGAATATTCCTTACAAAGTTGTAGGCGGAATGCGATTTTACGATCGCAAGGAAATCAAGGATACTCTCTCCTATTTGCGGTTACTTTCCAATCCATCCGATACCCTTGGCTTGATGCGAATCATTAATGTTCCCAAACGCAGTATCGGTAAAGCAACCCTCGATAAGCTGCAACAAGCGGCTCAAGAACTTGGAGTTCCGATCTGGGAAATCATCAGCGATGAAGCGACCGTAAAAACATTAGCAGGGCGATCGGCGCGGGGTGTTCTTTCCTTTGTGGAACTGATGAAAAAATGGCAGGACAAAGTTGCCGTCACTCCTGCTGCCGATATCATCCAAGGCATTCTTGAAGAGTCGGGCTATGTGGATGAGTTGAAAGCACAAAGCAATGATGAATCCAACGATCGCATTGCCAACTTGCAGGAACTTTACAACGCCGCCGTTCAATTTGCGGAAGAAAATGAAGATGCTTCCCTTGATGCCTTTTTAGCCAATGCTGCTCTAGCCTCTAGCCTCGATGACAGCAGTGCCAATGCCGAAAAAGTGACCCTAATGACCCTCCATGCCGCTAAGGGTTTAGAATTTCCCGTTGTATTTCTGGTTGGTTTAGAACAAGGCTTATTCCCCAGTTTTCGTTCGATTAACGATCCGATGGCTCTCGAAGAAGAACGCCGCCTCATGTATGTGGGCATCACCCGCGCCCAAGAGAAATTATTTCTCAGCCATGCTCAAGCTCGCCGTCTCTATGGCAACCGCGAATATGCAATTCCTTCGCAGTTTCTCGCTGAATTACCTAAAGAATATTTAACGGGACATGGCATCGATAAATTTATCAGCAAAGCAAGTCAACGCGCTGAAGCCACCAGTGTCAAAGGTTCCCTCCGCTCCGTACCTCCTGCCAAGGTCAACGCGGTTAAGCCTAAACCTCGTATTGATTGGCAAGTAGGCGATCGCGTCATCCATGACAAATTTGGTGAGGGTGAAGTCTCGAATTTGCTAGGCACTGGTGACAAGATGTATTTAGCAGTTGCTTTTGCAGGACAAGGTAAAAAAATTATTGATCCGAAAATCGCTCCAATTCAAAAAATTTAAAGGTTATTTTACTCCTTCCCAACCCAAGAAAAAGTATTGCGTGGCAAAGCCACGCAACACTTTTTCTTGGTTTTATTAACTGCTGTTATGTGGAAAGAATTCTTGCAATCCTCAAGATTGGGGGCTGACACGGGGGCGCAGCCCTTACAGGACATGAATTATTCAGGTAGGGGCAATGTCCCCGTGCTTGCCCTGTCACGCTAGTAGCAGGAGATTCATCGTCTGCGTTCCATGTAACACCAGTAAGTAAACAGCGCTTTAGTTTCTGGAGATAATGTGTAAGTAAGCGTTAAGCTATAATTCTTATTGCTATGATTGCATTATTTACTTATCTAACTATCAACTGCGGCAACTATGGATCTCGAACTTCTCGCAAGATTTCAACAAGCTTATAAAGACTTAGCGCTGTTGCCCCTAGTTGAAATAGATGATATTAAAAAATTTCGAGTTGACTATGGGATCGAGGTCAAAGTTCGTCTGAGACGGGAAATTGAGGCATCTGAGAAAAATGGTAAGTTTATTTTTGCGGGTCATCGTGGTTGTGGTAAGTCTACGCTCTTGAAGCGCTTAGCCATAGAAATGTCCGATCAGCATCATGTGGTTTTCTTTTCGATCGCTGACCTAATTGAGATGTCTGCTGTAACCCATACGAATATTTTGTATGCGATCGCCTTGCTGATGCTTAGTCATGCTCAAAGACTGGGGATAGATGTCGCTGGAGATATTCAGGAAACTATTTTAGGTTGGAATACCACTGTCCATAAGCAATCAAAAAGCGAAGAGACTAAAGGAGGAGCGGGTTTCGAGCTTAAATTTTTGGAATTTTCTGCCAAGCTACAACAGGAAAAAAGTTTTCGTGATGGCATAGAAACCACCTTTGCTAAAAAAATTTCTGACTTAGTGGGCAAAATTGATCGCCTTGCGGCTGCCATTCAAATTAAAACAAAGAAGCCAGTAATTGTAATCATTGACGATCTTGATAAGCTAGACTTGCCGCTTGTAGAGGCGATTTACCTCAATAATATTAAGGCTCTATTTTCGCCAGAAATTAGGATTGTATTTACGATTCCTGTTTCGTCAACGCAGGAGCCGCAAGTTATTGGTGCGTTTAACTCGGAAGGCGGGGTGCGTCCGTATCTGTTCCCTGTATGTAAGTTTTTTCAAAAAGTAGATCGCCATAATCCTGACATCGAACCCATCCCCAAAAATCTTCATACATTTCTAGAAGTATTAGCTAAACGTGTCCCTGAAGACTTACTTGATCCACAAACTGCTTGTGCGATGGTGTTAAAGAGTGGTGGTGTAATGCGTGAGTTGGTGAGGATTGCGCGGGAATGTCGTATAGAATGCATGGTAAAAATCGAGATCGAGCCTGATCGTAAAGATATTGCGATCAATCAAGAGATCCTTGATACTGTGTTGCGAAATTTACGTCATGATTTCGCTCGTCAAATTGGAGCTAGTCTTTATGATCTGATGGTAGAGATATATGAGACTTCGGAAGTAAAGGATTCTAGTAATGAAGGTTTTATTAAACTGTTGCATGGTTTGATGGTGTTAGAGTACGAAAATGATTTGATGTGGTATGACGTGCATCCGATTGTGGTGGATTTGCTCAAAGAGAAAAAACTGATCGAGGCATAGATCGTGGCGATGGAAAAAGATCCTAGTCAAAATCAACGGAATTTACGGCGCTTGTTGATGTCTGTGCAGGCAAGTTATGGCAGTCTGAATTTGTTGATTGCGATTTGTGATAATTGGAAATATCGTGATGAGTTGATAGGTAGCTATGAGAAGGAATTGACGGCTAAGGGGAAAAGTTGCCATCGGGTCAGAATAGATCGCCAGCAACCGAGTTTGAAGCAATGTTTGCAGGATTTGGTATCACAGCAGTTAATGTCTGTTGATCAACCTGCGATCGCTACGGTCTTGGGTGCTGACGAATTGTTAGGGATTCGGCTCAATGAACCAAAATCGGCTCAAGAACAATTCTTCTTTTCGGCGCAATGGACAAGGGAAGGATTGCGTGATTTTAAATTTCCGATTGTGATTTGGTTAACACCTGAGATTGCCACATCTCTAGCCCAGCAAGCGCCTGATTTTTGGAGTTGGCGCGGTGGTGTTTTCGAGTTCTTTAAGCCGATATCTTTAACTTTCCCAATAGAAAAATCACCTCAAGCCCCTGTAGTTAAAGATTCGCCGCAAACAGGTGCTGACCCGAAAGAACTACAAAAACAAATCGATGAGTTACTGTCTCAATCTCCTGATTCCCCTCTATTAGCTAGTCTCTATATCAGTCTTGGAGCAGCTTATAAAGATGCAGTTCGCTACGCTGAGGCTGAACAGCCTTATCAAAAAGCTTTGGAATTGTATGAGCAGCAACTAGGCAAAGAACATTCTAATGTCGCACACGCTCTTAACGAATTAGCAACACTTTACTATTCACAAGGGAAGTACAGCGAAGCCGAACCTCTCTACCTGCGATCGCTCGAAATCAGGGAACGTCAACTAAGAGCAGACCATCCCGATGTCGCCACCAGTCTCAACAATCTCGCATTACTTTACGAATCGCAAGGCAAGTACAGCGAAGCCGAACCACTCTATCTGCGATCGCTCGAAATCGATAAACGCATTTATGGAGGAGATCATCGCGAAATTGCAACAGATCTCAACAATCTCGCAGGACTTTACTATTCGCAAGGGAAGTACAGCGAAGTCGAACCACTCTATCTGCGATCGCTCGAAATCAGGGAACGTCAACTAGGAGCAGACCATCCCAATGTCGCCGCCAGTCTCAACAATCTCGCATTACTTTACAAATCGCAAGGGAAGTACAGCGAAGCCGAACCTCTCTATCTGCGATCGCTCGAAATTAGGGAACGTCAACTAGGAGCAGACCATCGCTATGTCGCCACCAGTCTCAACAATCTCGCAGCACTTTACAGATGTCAAGGGAAGTACAGCGAAGCCGAACCACTCTATGTGCGAGCATTAGCTATTTTTGAAGTTTCGCTAGGCAACGATCATCCCAACACAAAAACCTGTCGTAATAATCTACAATACCTACGAGAGTTGAGGAAAGAGCAAACTTAAAAAGCATGAAACTTCCTAATCCAGAACAAGCCATAATTGACTCCGAAAAACTATCAGGATATTGCCTCAATCCCGAACATCCCGATGGTCAACACAAAGCGCGAGTCTTTCAGTCAGTTTTGGGACTAAGACAAGAAAATGAAGAAGAACTCCGCAACGCCCTCAAAGAAGCACTCAAAAATTACAATGCAGCCTTTGACAGAGAAAATAGTTATGGCAAAAAATATATAATTGACTTTTCGATGAGCAGACGCGATAAGCAAGCGATCGTTCATAGCGTCTGGATTGTCCGTTTTGAAGAAAACTTCCCGCGTTTAGTCACCTGTTACGTACCTTAAAAAGGAAATATTCATGAAATTATTAGATGTAGTCGCACTCTTAGAAGATGTCCCCAACTGTCACTTATATCGAGGACAAGTTGGCACAATTGTAGAAGTTTACGAACCTAAAGTTTTTGAAGTCGAATTTAGCGACCTCAATGGAAGAGCCTATGCGATCGAAACCCTAACAGAAAGACAGTTAATGGTTTTGTACCATCATCCGATTCAAGAAAGACAATTAGTTTCTGCTTAAATTTAGTTTTACCAATTTCAACCATCTCACGATACCCAACGTCATCCCCAAGTCCTACAATCCATCCAACGCGCCATCCAGATTTACGAACAAAAACTTTGCCCTGAGCATCCGACAACTCAAAATGCGATCGGTTGGCTTCAGCCAATTCGTGAGGCATCCCTATGATTGCAACTGACGCACCTGCTCAACTTTTAAGCCAGTAACCTGAGCAACTTGCTCAATATCCATACCAGTCTTCAGCAAATTGAGAGCGATTTCTTGGCGACCCTTTAGCAAGCCTTTTCTTAATCCACTATGCAACCCTCTTTGCAAGCCCTTTAATTCACCTTCTCGCAAAGCATCTTGATATACTCTGGTATTTTTTATATCACTGAGTGTAAACATCGCTTCAATCTCCTCACGGCTTAAGTTTTTAAATTTGGACACAAGCACAGCTTCAACTAACTCCATAATATCAGGATTTAAGTTTTGCTGCTTCAAACCCTGCACAATTTTCGGCGCATCACTTTCGGGGCTTGTAATTAACTGAACTATCGAGATCGCCACTGATTCAGACTCACCCAACTCATTGAGATAAATTGGTATTAAACGCTGATTATCAATCAACTCTTGCTGAAAATT
>JANMFC010000067.1:0-11023 GCA_031377675.1 Pseudanabaena sp. OTE_70b_metabat_355
TTTTATTAGTTCATTATAAAGACGTGAGGCGTTTTGGGTCATTTGTCCTATGCTCCTTTTTGTTCTAAAAACAGCATACGCCTCTTTTTTTCTCTAATCCACCCCCTGTATCCTTTTTACCTACTTTTGTCAGTCAATCAGCTCAGGCAGAGACGTTGCCCATCTTTTTTCTAGAAATAAGTTATTAAATAATTTGATTTTCATTAGTTCTGAAAGTCGTAGGCTTTTTTCATCCAGTCTATAAGCACCCTTCTTCTCAGAAAAGAAAACCTCGACATCAGTATCAGTTTCTCTTTTATAGTAGTAGAAATTATTTAGCTTGGGAAGTTTTAAATAGATAGATCGCCATATTTCACTTACTTCATTTAGTTGTAAATCGTTGATAACTGTGGGCTGCTTTAAAACTTGTTGTCGTAAACCTTGCCATCTGTCAACACTTACTTTTGTCCAAGAGGCATATTCGAGACTGTTACTAATAAATTTAGCGGTTTTATGACTAAATGAGGATGCTATATTTTCAAATGCTTTAATTTGAATATCTTCATTAAACTCATCAGGCACAGATGCAGCTTTTTTGAGGGCAGCATATTCATGTATCAATATCATGTCACTTGGTAAGTTGACGTGCTTAAGATGTCTCTGAATCTCAATATCAGCTAAAACATGAATATTTGGAGACTTCATGTTAGTACGGCACATTCTACCGATCGCCTGAATAATAACCTTATTCAGAAAATTTGAATAAGCAGGAGTTTGATACAAGCTTGTATAGTCGTCTTTTTTTTGCGATCGGCTTTTATAATCTCTAGCTAATGAGCAGAAAGCATTGTTTAGCTTATTCTTAAATTCATTACGAGAAATCGCTCCCTCCTGACGTAAAAACTCTAGCTGAAAGATATGTTTTACAAAATCAAAGTCTGAGACATTATCATTCCCAAGTGACGTTATCAAATGAGTAGGCTTTTCCAGATAAATAGCATTGATATCCATAGACTTATTCTCTTTTAAGCCATTGATGCAAATTGGCTGAATATTTTCTGGTATATCAAATTGCAAATTCTGACCTGAGCCTATAGTTTGGTAAGTAGAAATAATAAATCTACGTTTTCCATTGGCTAAATCATTTAGGAACTTTTGTTTTTGCGAATCAAAATCATCGCTAGAAACAATACAGATTATTTCTTTTACTTCTTCCGATAAATCTTTGCTTTTATTATCTTCAAGTAGTAGTTGACAATACTCTTGTAGTTTATCAAAATCAAGTTTGGAATCTTTGCTTTTAGGAAATCTATTCAGCAAACAAAGAAATCCATGACAGTCTTGATTGTCTAAAAAGTATTTCCAAGCTTTTAAGATCTTAACATAGCGGCTGAAGACAAATTCAACCTCACTTTCTAGAATATTATCATCATGTAATATTGATGTATATAGGCTATTTGCAGCTTCTTTATCATCAAGGATCTCTATAAGATATTTTTTTGTTTCTTCTAAAGATTTTGCTCCAACAAATTGTGCGTGAATATCTAGATTTTTATATCCATTAGTGAATTCTTCATAAGACTTTTTAAGATCTGTAACTTCTTGCTCTTGTAGACTGATAAACGAGCTTTGCAAACGATATTTTAAGTAATCCAGATCATAGTTAGCAATATTAGACCTGATATTAGCGGTAGCAGAAACACCTATAACCATTGCTTTAGAACAAAGATCCACTAAAAATGCTTCTGGTGTTCTATTAAATTCAAGCATTTGAATCTTTGAAGACGCATCATGATCTTCTCTATCAATAATATCGTAATAACAAAATCCATTTTCATAAAATGAATCTAATGTATTGATGTGATTATGAAACGATTTATAGTTTATCTCTCTAGCAAGGACTTTAGATGTCAATATATTTACATCTTTATCATTAATATTAAAATGATTAAGTAGCGTCCTAATTGACAACTCGATTGTGAAAACATCTTTACTAGTCGCAGTTCCTTCTTTTAAATGTTTATAGTTTTGAGCCAAATAACCAATCCCTTTTTGAAAATATGTCAAAAAACTACTAATATTAATGATTAGTGAACGAATATCGATAATCTTCTCACTGTCAAGATTATTAATATTTTTCTCTGATGCTCGAATCCAATTAATTTTCTTCTTTGCATCTATGTGAATAGTAAATTTTTTATCTATGTCCACAACGCGATGAAATTCATAGTCGTAAAATAAGAAATTTCTCTTTTTCTTAAATTCTTCTCCATCAGATTTGCAAATATGCTGTAAATTATTTTCCTTAAAAACTTTTTTTGATTCTTGTCGAATATTTTCTAGTATGGTGCTAGGTGAAAGTATGTTTTGATTTTGAGAAGCTTTTTCCTTCCACCACTTAGATTCTTCCGTAATACTTTTGGGATCTTTTATTTGATTCAAGTGATTATTGACAGCAGTAAATAAGTCAATTAAATTAATGCGATCTTTAATACCATCTTTGATAATATACTCAAGTATTCTTTCCTTAGTACTATCAAACTCGTCAATAAAAATAAGAGAATTGGCAACAAGACGTTCTGTAAAAAGGTAAGACTTTTCAATTAAAGTTGTATTCCTGAGTAAAAATTTATCGATACTAAGAAAAATGATCGTCCTCTCGTCCGTAAACACAGATGGATAAAGCTTTCCAATCCACTGATATTCCGAATTGTCCTTAATTGCTGCTAAACGCTTAGCTTTATCATTGAACTTATCTTTTAAATCAGTTTCAATTAGTTTGCGAAAAGCTGGCTCTAAATCCTGTCTGATTTTAGAAATCAGATCCTCTTTAATTCCCTTGAAATCTTTTTGACTACTTAGAAGATTAACATAGCTGACAAGAGCTTTATATTCATGCTTTTGCGTATATCTTTCAGGGATTTCATTTCCTATAGATAGTAAATTCTCCATAATAGAGCCAGAGTTACTATCAATAAGTAAGACGTGTTTTACAAAATCATCTCGACAACCATCATTTTTAAAGCGATTTTCTAAATCCTGCAAAGGTAAATTTTTCTTGAGATTAGTAACAAAGAAAATTTTTCTACCTTGGCTAGCAAAATCACGATAATTTTTATAGATAAAGTCTAAAACACTATAGGTTTTGCCAAATCCTGTTGGCATACCTAGTAAAAATAGACCTTGAGGACTCTGAGTACAATATTTATCTAAAATTTGCCCGATTAAATGTTGTTGCATCTTTAAATTGATGAATATTGAGCAAACAAAGCTTTTACATAAAAATTATAGCTGTTTTTTGCGTATTTTATCCAATATCTCAAGAGATTAAGACTTAACTATTACCCCTGTAAAGGTGCAAAAATAGCGAACGTAGATTGGTCGTTTCAGCCTTCAAAAATCCATACAAGCCGAAGCTCACGAATTTGCCCTAGCCCTCGTTGTCCGCGAGACTCCACTAGATTATGAAGATTTGCCCTTGGAATGCCCCTATGCGATCGCTCAAATTTTTGATCCCCAGTTTCCCAACAGTATGAACAAAAACACCTAAAGCCGCGTACTGCTATTTTTTGGGTGGGAAAGAAGTAAAATTTCTACCATCGGGATGACTGCATTGATTACGGTTTCATGACAACATTGTATTTAGCCATACTCTGTCGCTTGAGCGTTTGAATGAAATCTCCTGACCGTTTATTAATTGTTGATGATGTTCCAGACAACCTATTTCTCGTTCGTACCATTCTCGAAGAAGAAGGCTATGAGATCATCACATCGTCAAATGGTCAAGATGCGCTAGAAATTATCGAATCAGAGCCAATTGACTTGGTATTGCTAGATGTGATGATGCCGAAGATGGATGGCTATGAGGTGACGCGCCGCATTAGGGCGATGGATGATTTGCCGTTTATTCCAATTTTGTTACTCACCGCCTACGATCGCGCTAATGCCGTAAAAGGTTTAGATCTCGGTGCGGATGAATTTATTCGCAAACCGATTGAAGCCGATGAATTATTGGCAAGAGTGCGATCGCTCTTACGTTTAAAACATAGTATTGCGGAGCGCGATCGCATTGACCGCCAGCGACAGGATTTTGTATCGCGCTTGACCCATGATTTACGCACACCTTTAGTGGCGGCGGATCGGATGTTGGGGCTGTTGCAAGATGGTGTACTAGGGGAAATTTCGCCGCAAATTGGGGAAGCGCTGACGATTATGGGTCGGAGCAATCGTAATTTGCTAGAGATGGTCAATAAATTATTAGATGTCTATCGTTACGAGTCGGGTAGTAAAACAATTAATTTGCAGACACTAAATTTGCGGGAATTATTGGAGCAGGTGGTAGAGGAACTGAAACCGATCGCTATTTCTAAGAATCTGGAACTTAATGCGGATCTGAATCAAGAAGCACAAGTAAAAGGCGATCGCTTAGAACTATTACGAGTATTTAATAATTTGATTGGTAATGCTCTGAAATTTACCGAATCTGGTAGTGTCCATGTTAGCCTGAAGCATAATCAATCTGAGCTAATCGTTGCGATCGCTGATACAGGTATGGGGATTCCATTAGAGGAGCAAGCATTTTTGTTCCAAAGGTTTAGTCAAGGCAATCATCAAAAACAGGGTAGTGGTTTAGGTTTATACTTATCGCACTATATTATCAGCGCCCACGGCGGCAAAATTTCGGTAAGTTCTCAAAATCAAGACTCTCAACAAGGTTCCACTTTCTTCGTACATCTGCCGACAATTCCATCATGAGTAATCATCAACTCCAGTACGATAATCTCCTCAGTCATTACAGCAATCCCCTGGAAGCGATCGCCCTGTTGCGCGAATATCGCCCCTATTTTGAGTTGATTCCCAGTTTGCGCCGTCCGAAAGAGAGCTTGATAGCGATTCCATTGCCAGTAGTTCAGTTTACTAGTCCTAATTTGACTAAAAGTCATGTACAGATGCAATGCGATCTCGCCTTGATTATGTGCGATCCCGATTGGAAGGTGAAAACAGGGCAAGAAATTTTTATATTTATCCATCGACCTAATGAAGATTATTCGAGTCTATTACAACGCTGGCGACAAGTAGAAGTTGCCCTCGGTGACGAATATTATTGGCTCCTTCCTTGGAAACATCAGAGCCTCATTAGCGATCGCGGCGAAGCCCATTATCCTCTATTTGTCACCCTTGATTATTCCCCACCTCGTATTACTAAAGGTTTAGAGGGTGCATCACTACCCCATGTTAAAGCAACCCTCATAGAGATTCCGTTACCTCCTGACAATGAAGAGAATCAAGAAGATAAAGTTGTTGATTTTGGCTAATACTTCTATTTTGGCACTCCTAAATTATGCGTGCTTCACTTTCTCTTGTCTTATATTTATTCTTCCCTTATTGGCTTGTTCATCCATTCTGTGCTTCAATTTTGTCCAAAGTCCAATTAACACGAAGTGGAATCTAGCTAGAGCGATCGCCTTGGACGGCGAGGAACCTGCTCATCAGAAATCTTAGGCACTACAGAGATTTGCGTCTAATTGTTTCTCACAAGTCACTCGTTCGGAAGCACTCAGATTTTCCATTTTTAGATCCCGCCGTAATACCATGCCGTTATGTCCATTAATTGATCGCGGCAGTTCGTCATATTTGATCGGCTGCATCGTTCTCATATCGTAGGTAGTATAGGCGGTCAGTTCGGGCGACGCAAAGTTGATATCTATAAGTGTCATCGATTTGCGCGGCGGCATCCGACTATTAAGATAGGGACGTGGACCCGCACCGAGAATGCCCATATGTAGTAATTGGAGTTTCCCCTTGTGCGCGGGATAATAACCGTGTTGGTGTCCGCTAATGTAGGTATGGACATTATTGCGTTCTAACATGGCGCGTAATTCTTCGGTGTTTGACATCACTTCTCCAGGACTGTCTCGTCCCACCGTGACTGCATAGAGAGGTAAATGTCCAATCAAGATCTTGATTTTCGCTGCTTTCGCAGCAGGGCTTTGCAACGATTTCTCCACCCACGCCAATTTGTCTTTGGGAATCAAATCCGATGAACCATCCCAAGTCAAGAAGAAAACATCCTTATATTTGAAAGTGTAATAAAAAGGAAACTCAAAGCGATCAACAAATTCAACCCCAGAATCATGAGCGGGATCGTTCCAATACTTTGAAGCAACATCCCGCTCACGCGAGAACAAAAACTTTCCCGAAGTACTTCTGGCACCAGATGCGTCATGGTTACCGATCGTAAACCCAAATGACAGCTTGGCTTTCCGTAAAGGAGCAGCTACGCGATCATCAAAAGCAGCCCACATCGCTTTCATTTGCTCTTCAGTCAGCGATGGATATTGACCTGCCACCATATCGCCACTACAAGCCACCATATCTGGTTGCCAAAATGGAAGTAAGGCGATCGCTTTATCTACTTCTGGATCATAATCAGTAGAACCATAGGCACTATTCAAATCGCTAATTACCGCCAGTCTGATATCCCCCCGTGGCGGATTGTATAAACCATTGGGAACGCTATCAACGATCGCCTTAGTCGCTGGAGGCAATACGACTGCTTTTTTAGGCTTATCTTCAGTTTTAGAAGGGACAACTACTTTATTCGTTTCCAAATTGGGAGCAGAATTAGGAATGCTATTAGTTGCATTCGGTTCAGTTTGACAAGCGTGAAGCGAAATCGTAGCGACTAAACCTACGATAAGCCCAAGAAAAATCCGTAACAGCGATCGCCAAGAGAGCATAGCTAAAGTTCTGCAAAAACTAAGTAATGATTCAAACTAAACTAAGCATATAATAATTTATACCCTTGCAACACATAGAGTTTTCGATTAAATTGAAACTTGAAATTTGAGGATGCTCCAACTTATTCAGATTGCCAAGCTTTCATTTTGTCGGGATTCATTAAGCCGTATGGATCGACCATGCGCTTGAAATTTAGCTGATCATAATCTACGGTCTTCATGCCACCATCTTCGAGAATATAGGTGTGGGGATTGGCGATAAATACCCCCTGCGATTCGTGATATTCAATGATCTCGTTAAGGCGATCGCTAGTGGTAAAGCGCACGACTTGAAGAGCGGCAGGAATTACCACTCCATTTACTTTGAGAAATTCCAAATGCATCATCACTTCATCACCAAAGTAGTCATACATTTTCTGTACAAGTTCTAACTTAGGATCATTTAAAAATAGGCTTTGGAGATAGGTGAGAGAAGGATCAGCCGCACGAGCATGGAGCGTGGTGTGGTTCCAAGAAAATTCAACTAAACTGCCCCCTTTACTAGCTTCTTGAGCATTTTTTTCATAGCTAATTTCTCCATGAAACTCTTGTACTAGACTCAGAAATGGTTCGCGATCGCTTTCGGCAACTAGCACTAATGCACAATGAGAATCTGCGGGAATTGAGTCGCGTAAAGCCGTGAAATAGTTGGGAATTGGTGCTGCATGGACGCTAATCATCTTTTTGATGATGCCATCACTATTGCCAAGGGCTTGTCCAAATCTGGCGGCGGTCATGAAATCTCTGAAACTAATTATAAATTCTGACCATCCGTAAGCAGTGCCAAGGGGAACTTCTAATTCTGTAATAATTCCATTCGTGCCGTAGGCATGGGCAACTTTTTGAACGTCATCACCGCGTAGTTCGATGATTCTGGGTTCGTCTTCGAGAGTGACTACGCGCACGGCTCTCAAGTTGCCGCGATCGCGCAATTGTCCATAGAGGACTGAACCAATTCCACCACTTCCCCCCGCAATAAATCCACCCACCGTAGCACTTCTATATATTGAGGGAACCATGCGCGATTCCCAACCTATTTCTTGGGCTTTTTTGTCGAGTGCGCCAAATTTTACGCCAGCTTCCACACGAGCCAATCCTGCTTTAATCCATTTAATTTCTTGCAAGCGTGAAGTTTCTAAAATTATCCCTCCCCTCAAAGGCGTGCATTGTCCATAGTTACCAGTACCACTGCCCCGCACCGTGAGGGGGATTTTATATTTCACACTAGCTTGAGCAATTCTTAATACTTCGCTCTCATTGCTAGGACGAAATACGACATCGCCAACTTTACCAGCC
The DNA here is from genome assembly GCA_031377675.1 of Pseudanabaena sp. OTE_70b_metabat_355. Taxonomy (GTDB): domain Bacteria; phylum Cyanobacteriota; class Cyanobacteriia; order Pseudanabaenales; family Pseudanabaenaceae; genus Pseudanabaena. The sequence goes on from JANMFC010000067.1 coordinate 8,055, forward strand.
AGTAAAGGTACGAGAACTGGGCTAAAATGGGCATAATCTTCCGAAAGTTTCGCAACTTGCGTTGGATTGACAATTGCTTCGATACCTGATAATTCTTCCAGTAAATTTTCTAAAGATATTTGCATATTTGCGTATTATTGACATCCTTTTCCTAAAGATACAGCCTATTGAACGTTTTACAGCGCTTTGCGCTCATGCCAACCCCAAAAACCTAATAAAAGTGTTGCAAAGCAACACTTTTATTAGGTTTTTGGGGTTGGTTTTCGTGTTTTGCTATTAGACCAAAAATAGTTGGGCAGGATCGAGATAAACTTGCCAAGGTTGAGAATATTGCTTAAGAATCAGCCACTTCTCCTTAAACATTTCTGCTTGCAGATGGTAATCCCAATCATGATTTGGGGGAGCATTTAATTTGATGTATAAAGTCATACGGTGCGGCGTTTCCGTAGTACGAACTAACCAACATGGAAGCGTATTTGATAAATCATGCTTGACTGAATTCTCTAGAAAGGTGATATGGTGAGCGCGAATTCCTATATGAGTGAGCAATTTAGAATTTGAATAGTTAAGCTGTAGCTTACATTCCCAATCTAAAGCTTCAATTAGATTAGGAGCGATCGCTCCAATTCGCGAAAAATTTTTACAACCCGTAAGCCTCGCTGTTTCTAAATTAGTAGGATTTTCGAGAACGTCCGCTTTTTCGCCATAACGCATAACTTGACCTTGATCCACAATTAACAGATTGGTACAGATGCGATAGGCTTCCTCAATATTGTGAGTGACAAATAAAGTTGTTCCTGAGTACTTGCCAAGCATAGAAATTAGCTCCCGTTCCATTTGACTACGCAGGTGGGTATCCAGTGCCGAAAATGGCTCATCAAGCAGAAGCAGATCAGGCTGACTAATCAACGCTCTCGCTAAAGCCACACGCTGTTGCTGACCGCCAGAAAGTTGATGGGGATAGCGATCTCCAAATCCCTGTAACTCAATGCTATGTAATTGCTCAGATACTTTTTGTTTGATTTGCGATCGCGTATATTTTTTAGTTAGGCTGAAAGCTATATTTTGAGAGATGGTGAGGTGAGGGAAGAGCGCGTAGTTCTGAAATAGAAAACCAACATGGCGATCGCGAATTGGTAAGTTAATCCCTTTGCGAGAATCGAACAAAATCTGATTGTTCAGTACAATTGTGCCGCTAGTCGGGGTTTCAATTCCCGAAATACAGCGTAGGGTCATGGTCTTGCCAGAGCCAGAACCACCTAAAATTCCTAGTGTTTTTTCTTTAAGCTCAAAGGACACGTTTAAGGAATAGCTAGAGGAATAGCTAGGGAATTTCTTTTGAATATCGACTATCAATTGCATCGATTCTGTCCTTGCCTTGATCGTTTTTTCTTTCCAAAAGCCTGACCCACAATAACAACGCAAAGGCTATTGTGGTCATGATTAATACCATTACATTAGCTAATTCATATTCCTGAGATTGCACCGCATCATAGATTGCTAGAGGTAAGGTTTGAGTGCGTCCAGGGATGCTGCCACAGACCATCAAGGTTGCACCGAACTCTCCTAGCCCTCTAGCAATGCTCAGTCCAAATCCTGCCAAAATGCCGCGATAGGCAAGAGGTAAGGTAATCCGCCAAAGTACTTCTACTTCCGTAGAGCCTAGGGTACGCGCTGCGGCTTCTAGTTCAGGATTGACACCAGCGATCGCGGCTCTAGTCGATTCCACCATTAAGGGCAAGGCGACAACTGTAGAGGCGATCGCCCCTGCTTGCCAAGTAAATAGCAAGTCAATTCCCAACCATTCCTTAATCGGACTACCGCGCCCCAAAGCCAGCAGTAGAAAGTAGCCCACCACACTAGGCGGTAGCACTAAAGGCAAATTTAGCAATGTGGAAACAAAAATTTGCCCTCTAAATTTGGTTCTGGCAAGAAAGATTCCTAAACTCAGTCCAAGGATTAGAATTAATATGCTGGCGACAAAAGTGACTTGTAGAGATAGAAATAAAGGCTGCCAAATCATAATGGAGGATTCTCACCTGCTAGAATAAAACCATATTTTCGCATCAAGAGTCTCCCTTTTTCGCCATTAATAAAAGTTGCCAACTTTTTGGCAACATCTGGATGAGGTGAGCTTTTAGGTACGGCAAGCATTTGTTCTAGGGGTTTGTGCAGTTCTGATGGAATTAATGTCCACTTTCCAGATTTATGAACACTGAGCGAAAGAGCGATGATCGCTACATCGACATTGCCAGTTTCGGCATATTGCTGAGTTTGTTTGATGTTTTCTCCAAAGACTAGTTTGGGCTGTAGTTCTTCCCAGATCCCTACGGATTGCATTGCTTCTCTTGCCGCCATACCATAGGGCGCGTGATTAGGATTGGCGATCGCTACTCGTTTTATGGCTGGATTAGTCAAATCTTTAATATCTTTAATTTCGAGAGTACTTCCTTCCTTTTGCCAAAGAATAATTCGCCCTACTCCATATAAAGCTTTCGTATCAGATCGGATTAATCCTTTTTTGTCTAAGTCTTCCACAAACTTCTTATTTGCGGCGGCAAATAAATCAACGGGCGCACCTCGATCAATTTGCTGTGCGAGTTGTCCTGTAGAACCAAAATTAAATGTAATTTGATGTTTGGTTTCTTGCTCCCACAGTTTCGCTATCTCTGGAAAGACATAGTTTAAATCAGCCGCCGCCGAAACTATTAATTGAATATTTTCCTGTTCGATTATCGGTGATGAGAAATTACATCCTGCGATCGCGGATAGGGTGACGAATATTAAAGAAAGAAAAGCAATAATTTTTTTCTTGTTCATCAAAATCTCTAATGGAATTAGCTAGGGATGTGGGGGGCGGAGCGCCGCCCAAACCGAGCGGAGTCAAGAGAATTTTAATAAATTAAAAAAAAGATAAAATTTTAAATTTAAATAAATAAGGTTTAGGCAATTGAAAAATAAAATTTTTT
>JANMFC010000124.1:0-5312 GCA_031377675.1 Pseudanabaena sp. OTE_70b_metabat_355
TAATCGAGAAATCAAAGATAGATTGTTAAAATCAGGGAGATAACGTAGGCACTATCGTAAAATAGTCTTGCTAATTTCTTTTTGCTTGAATAATCTGTTGCGTTTGATTTTCGTGTTTGACTTTTTACCTTTTTTTAGAGATGCCCAGAAGTCCAAATTCAATAGATCATCAAGTGATCTGCTGAATTGCCATGTTTCAGGGAACTTCGTTGTGTTATATTCTGGACGCAGTTTCTTGAGACATTGCAGATAAACTGTATCAAGTATTTTTGAGTAGTCGTTCTGCAAACTGGGAGAAGTTTCGATTAAATCCTCAATTTCAGGGGGGATATTGCGAATCGTCTTTTCCCATCCGTTGTATTCCAGTGGCATATCGACATAGCATCGTTTTATAATATGTTCGATGAGGGTGCGAATTTGTCCCTTGAGCGCATTTTTTTGAGCTTTTCCCAATGAATCAATCTCCTCAATCAAATTATTAATACGCCAATTCAATTCACTTTCGCTAAACTCAATCAAGAAATTGCGATCGCTACCTAATTAATTTCTATGTGCTTGGTGTCAACAGGGCTAGAGGCGCGATCGCTTTCAACTTTAACTTTGGATGATCGGACTCGACTTGATTTAAGTTCCATTGATTCTTAATTAGATACAGCATATTAGCAGTTTACCTGTAGAATTATCGCCATGTAATCGTTACATAATCATGTTATAGTTTTTTGCTATTAGTGTTTGTATCATAATGCCAAATAATTATGTCTCAAGTCGAAATGGTTTTGAATATGTTGCGACCAGTCGTGGCTTCTATGTCTGGGGCTGATAAGTCCGATTTGCTCGCAAAAGTTAGTCAATTATTGGATGCAAGTGATAATAAATCTGTCGCAACTGGACAAAGCCAAAGCAATACATTGAGCGGTATTAATTTTAGCGGTGGTGCTAATAATGCCTTCAATTTTGCACCCGTCCAAAACCAAGGTGGTAGTGTAAACGTTGAGTCTAACTTTAATCAGAGTTATACGGTCAATCCAGAAGTTAAAAAGGTTCTCGAAGACCTGAGCCAACTCAAGGCAAGTATTGCTGACAGCCCCGAACTTAGTGCGTCACAGAAGGAGCCAATCACACAGCAAGTACAAAAACTGACAGAGGAATTGCAGAAACCCAAACCAGATCCCAGCTTTGTGCAAAGTACAGTTGACACGATTAAAAAAGGTTTAGATGGGGTGCTTACTCTGGCCCCACTTACTGTGAAAGTTGCCTCTGTTGTAGCCAAGCTATATGGCTTTCCTGTTCCATAAGCAACCATTAAAAAAGCGCCGCAAAGCCGCACTTTTTTAATGATTGCCACAAGAATAATTTTGAAAGTGTTGCGAAGCAACACTTTCAAAATTATTCTTAGTTCTGTGTTGAGCGCAAAGCATCTTGCCGTAGGCACTCATTTGGAAACTGCGATAATAGATTCATTTTAAAGAATATCTGTAAATCAATGACTGAAAGCAAAGGAACTTATAACGTCTCTCAGAGCCAAGAAAATGTCCTGAAGGATATTAATATTCAAGGCAGTAGCAATATTATTACCTTTGCGCCTACTCAAAACACAGTTATTGAAACGCAAGTTATTCAGATTTCTGTCCAGAAGGTTACGCAGCAACAGCTAATCAAAGCATCTCCCTACAAAGGTTTAAATCGGTTTAATGCAGCCGATCGCGATCGCTTTTATGGGCGCGATAAATTAATTAGAAGAATCTTAGAAGCAATTAATGCCAGTGGCTTAACTCTGGTTACAGGCGCATCAGGAAGCGGTAAATCTTCAGTGATCCGCGCAGGGGTAATTCCTGAACTAAAGCAATCTCTATCTAGTCAGGTGATTAAAGATTTCATTTTCACACCCAGTCAAGATCCCTTTGAATCGCTGTATCGATGTTTATTGAGTGAAGAGAAGGATTATCAGTTTAGTGAAAGCGATGCTCAAGTTGTTTTGACCAAAAAAGCTGATGCGATCGCACAGGTAATCGATCGGCTCAAGGACAAGGATGAGCGCTGGCTATGGTTTATCGATCAGTTTGAAGAGCTATTCACCAACTGCGGTGATGAGAGCATCAGGCAGAATTTTATTGATGGTATTGTCAAAATCGTGAAGTCGGGCGATGGTTCGGTAAGGATTATTTTGGGAATGCGGGCGGATTTTTTGGAGCAGTTTAGCTTTTATCCTGCTTTGGGAACGATTTTGGATAAGGATAATATTCATCTGGTGACAGAAATGCACCCTGATGAATTGCGGCAAGCAATCGAGCAGCCCGCAGCCAAACATGGCGTGGTGTTTGAAACAGGGCTAGTTGAACAAATTATTCAGGATGTGCAAGGACAGAGGGGATACTTGCCTTTGTTGCAATATAGTCTCAATCTGTTGTGGGAAACGGAATGTAAAACTCTAGCCGCCGATGGTCGTGCAGAAATCGAAAATCGTGTCCTCAATGTTTCCACCTATAATCTTTTGGAAGGTGTCAGAGGCGCTTTACAGACTCGTGTTGACAAGCTTTATCGAAATTTATCTTCAGATCAGCGATCGCTTGCCAAACAAATATTTTTAAAATTAGTCAATATTGTCGATACCGATGGCGGTAGTCGTCCTGTCAGCCGTAGGGCAAATCAGAGCGAATTTGAAGGTAAAGACTTTGAGAAAACGCTCCTCGCCACTTTTGTGAAAGAGAATCTCTTGGTGAGCAGTACTGAATATCAAAATGAGCAGGGATTAGATTTTAAAGGTACTTCTGGCAAAAAACAATATGCGACAGTGGAGATAGCCCATGAAGTTCTCTTGAGTTCTTGGGATGAGCTAAAGCGTTGGCTGGAAGAAGAGAAGGAAACAATTATCCTCAAAAATTATCTTGCTGATGAAACTAATCGTTGGCAAAGAATTAGACAGGAAAGTAATGAGGCAAAGGCAAAAACGGAGTTACTGAAAGGAGCGCGACTAGAGCAGTTATATACACTCAGAGAAGCAAAAGCTTTTGAGAAGTTGGGAGGATTGAGCAATTTAGAAAATGAATTTATTGATGTCAGTTTCGCATGGAGTAAACAACAGGAAGCACAGGTCAAACGCCGCCGCCAAATTACTGTTGGCGCTCTCACATTCTTTTTAGCGATCGTGTCTGGATTAGCTCTAATCGCTCAAAAAAATGCCGATGAAGCCAACAAAGCCAACGTTAATCAAGGTTTTGTTTCTGCTAGTTACAAGATGACCTCTTTGCTCTATGACAACCTTCAGCTTGAAGCTTTAATGGAAGCAGTACAAACAGGCGATCGCTTACAACGCAGTCCCAATAATTTCCTCGCATCCTCTGCTGTGAAGATGCGGGTGGCTTTAGCCACAGGCGAAGTCCTCTATAACATCAAAGAAAAGAATCGCCTCACCGATCATAGCCGTGATGTTTCGGCGATCGCCTATGCTGCGGATGGCAAATATATCGCGTCAGGCAGCTATGACACCACGGTAAAACTTTGGGATGTCAATGGGAAAAAATTACATACCTTCACAGGGCATCGGGATGTCGTAACCAACATTGCCTTTTCCAAAGACAGTAAATTCTTAGCCTCATCCAGCATTGATCGCACCGTCAAGATTTGGAATATTGATAATAAAGAAGTCAAAAATCTAGATTTTACTGAGGGAATTAATAGTGTCGCGTTCTCACCTGATGGCAAGCAATTGGCGATCGCTAGTGGCAACACCGCCACGATTATTGCCGTTGATAGTGGCGCGAAAGTGCAAACCCTCTCAGGGCATAGCGGCGATGTCGTCAAGGTCATTTTTTCGCCTGATGGCAAGCTATTGGCAACCGCCAGCGCTGACCAGACCGTTAAAATCTGGAATGATGGCAAAGAATCCCAAACCCTCAAAGGACATAGCGGCGCGATCGCCAGCGTAGTTTTTTCGCCCGATGGCAAACAATTAGCATCAGCGAGTGCGGACAATACGGCGAAACTTTGGAGTATTGATGGGAAAGAACTGCAAACTCTCAGAGGACATCGCAATAAGGTTACAGATGTCGCTTTTTCACCTGATGGCAAAAGCTTAGCAACGGCGAGTGACGATAGAACTGTTAAAGTCTGGACTGTTGAAGGTCAAGAGATGGAAACTCTGCAAGGACATAGTGATATTGTACGAAGTATTGCTTTTGCCAATGACGGTAAAAGTTTGGCTTCAGCAAGTGCAGATAAAACTATTAAAATCTGGAATCTTGAAGGGCTGCAACGTCTAGTTCTGAAAGGTCACAGCAAGGGCGTTCGCAGCATCGCTTTCTCCCCAGACAGCCAAAAAATTGCTTCGGCAAGTGCGGATAAAACCATTAAAATCTGGAGCAGTGATGGGAAAGAATTAAAGACTCTATCTGGTCACGCCCAAGTAGTTACATCCATTGCTTTTTCAGCAGATGGTAAGAAGATCGCTTCAGGTAGTTCTGACGATACGATCAAAATTTGGGATAGTGAAGGGAAAGAATTGCAAACGCTCACAGGGCATAGCAGCGTAGTTTACAGCGTCGCTTTCTCCACCGATGGTAAGTATTTAGCATCCTCAAGTCTAGATAAAACGGTCAAGCTATGGAATGCCGCAGGTCAAGAACTACAGACAATTAGTGAAGGTATTGGCGAAGTTTTGAGTATTGCCTTCTCTCCCGACAGCAAGCAATTAGCTCTTGCAGACCGAGATAAAACGGTTAAGCTATGGAATATCGAAACTAAAAAATTGCAAACCCTTGGACAACATACTGAACAGGTCACGAGCATCGCTTTTTCTCCTGATGGTAAATATATTGCCTCCGCTAGTAGCGATCGCACGATCAAAATTTGGAGCAGCGATGGCAAAGAATTACAAACTCTCAAAGGACATAGTGACGCGATCGCCACTGTTACTTTTGCACCCAATAGTCAACAATTAGCTTCCGCGAGTGCCGATAGAATCATCAAAGTTTGGAATATCGATGGCAATGAATTGTTTACGCTCAAAGGTCATACCGATGCGATCGCCTCTGTTACTTTTTCCCCTGATGGTAATTATTTAGCATCAGCAAGTAACGATAAAACGATCATTCTTTGGAATATTAATTTAGGGGATTTGAAGCAATTGGGTTGTAAATCACTCAATGATTACATCTTCACCCAAACTGATTTAGATCCCAAAAATCCTAATCTCAGTATGATTTGTAAATCATGATATAACTTAAAACTATAGTTTAAGTTATATTAAAATCCAGAACCAAAAGCTGTGGCGCACGCTGCGCGTGCGCCACAGCTTTCAGGGTTTTATATTTAAT
>JANMFC010000122.1:0-8706 GCA_031377675.1 Pseudanabaena sp. OTE_70b_metabat_355
CATCAGCTTATTTTGGTCTTATTAAGCGGAGGTACTTATCACCAAATAATTGAAATAAAAATTTTAGATGAAGACGATCGCGTAGATCCAATGCAAGCATTTCCCAATGTGGCGATCGCTTTAAATGCTATGTTTCCTATGCACAGAATTAATTAGATATTCCTATGGCTGCACCTTGGGCGGGAGAATTAGAATTAGAATTTGACAAACGGAATCAACAAACTGTATTAACCCGTAGTTATACTGTTGCGCCGTGGAAAATCCAGCGATCGCTCTATCCAGAAGGTGAAGAGATTTGTCATTGCATTTTGTTGCATACCGCAGGTGGTCTAGTTGGTGGCGATCGCCTATCCGCAAAAATCCATCTCGCACCGCATACTCAAGCATTGCTGACCACCGCTACCGCTAGTAAAATCTATCGCAGCAATGGCGAAGAATCTTTGCAAGATATCCACTTTCGCATTGATGAAGGTGCAAGTTTAGAATGGTTTCCCCAAGAAACGATCGCTTTTGCTGCATCCCAATATCGCCAAACCATGAGAATTGACCTTGCAACCAATGCAACCTGTACCCTATGGGAAATTGTCAGATTTGGGCGTACCGCAATGGGTGAAAAATTTATCGATGGTAATTGGCGATCGCGTACGGAGGTATGGCGCGACCAAATGCCATTATGGATTGATCGGCAACATCTGAATGGAAATACCGAAATGTTAGGAAGTCCTAATGGATTAAATAACTATGCGATCGCCGCGAGTTTTATCTTTGTCGGTGCAACCGTGGAGCCAGAATTAATTACGCGAATTCGTTCTACTTGGGAGCAGGGAAACTATCAAGGTGTATCAGGAGTAACGCGATCGCTATTTGGTTTAGTTTGTCGCTACTCTGGAGATTCTTCGAGTGATGCGCGTAAATGGTTTCAGCAAATTTGGCAGCTTTTGCGTGTATCCTATAAAAATAGAGAAATATGCGCTCCAAGAGTTTGGTAATTATTCATGCAGCTAACGCCTCAAGAAAAAGATAAGTTACTAATTTTTACCGCCGCCCTTCTAGCAGAGCGACGCAAAGCGAAAGGCTTGAAGTTAAATTATCCTGAAGCGATCGCTTTTATTAGTGCCGAAATTATGGAAGGGGCGCGAGAAGGGCGCACAGTTGCGGATTTGATGTCTTATGGTGCTACTTTGCTAACCCGCGATGATGTGATGGAAGGTATTCCCGAAATGATCCATGATGTGCAGGTGGAAGCAACTTTTCCCGATGGCACAAAACTTGTTACGGTTCATAATCCAATTCGCTAACCTGCAATCAGGATAAAGCGCTTTGCACTTTATTCTGATCAATTCCAAATACTTTATGGAGGTTTGAGATGATTGCGATCGCTAAAATATATAAAGCAGTAGAGTCAAAACCTAAGTTAAGCTTTGAAAAATTTCTACAGATTTGTCCCACAGATGGACGTTATGAGCTTGTTGATGGAGAAATAATCCCTGTGGCAAACACGAGACAACATGAAGACATCGTTGCTTTCATTTATAAAAAATTTGACGGCGAAATTGATCGACTAAATTTAAATTTTGTTGTAAGACAGAATGTAAGCATCAAAACCACCAAAAATGATGGCTTATCACAGGGTCGAGTTCCTGATCTTAGTGTTGTTGATCGAAATATTTGGCGCTCTAATCCATCTGACTATTCTGCTTTCATAGAACCGATTCAGCTATCTATTGAAGTTGTTTCTAGCAACTGGGAAGATGACTATATTGACAAGTTTGAAGAATATCAAAATATGGGGATTAGTGAATATTGGATTGTTGATTACTTGGCAAATGGTAGCCGTAGTTTTTTGGGGAATCCGAAGGTAAAGTCAGTATTTATTAACTTACTAGATGAAAATGGTAAATATCAAACAAATAAATTTACAGGAGATGACAAAATTATTTCGCGGACTTTTCCTGAACTAGATTTAACTGCGGCACAAATTTTAAATATTTAAAGTGGAGACTAAAATTATGATTATCGGTGAAATAATTACTCAAGAAGGTGATATTGAATTAAATGCTGGGCGTGAATTAATTACGCTCAAAGTTGCTAATTCAGGCGATCGCCCGATCCAAGTGGGTTCGCATTATCACTTTTATGAAACAAATCGCGCTTTGATATTTGATCGCGATCGCGCCAAAGGTACTCATCTCGATATTCCTGCGGGAACTTCCATCCGCTTTGAGCCAGGGGATGAGAAAGATATAAATCTTGTGCCTTATGTCGGTACTCGTGAAATTTATGGTTTTAATGCTTTGGTTGAAGGAAAATTGGAGAACTAAACTAAATGAGTTACAGAATGTCTCGCCGAGCTTATGCCGAAACCTATGGACCAACCGTAGGCGATCGCGTTCGACTAGCTGATACAGAATTATTTATTGAAGTGGAACGCGACTACACCACCTATGGCGATGAAGTCAAATTTGGTGGCGGTAAAGTCATCCGTGATGGCATGGGACAATCGCCAATTACCAATGCCAATGGCGCAGTGGATGTCGTAATTACTAACGCGCTGATCCTTGATTGGTGGGGTGTAGTTAAAGCGGATGTTGGCATTAAAGATGGCAAAATTACCGCGATCGGCAAGGCGGGCAATCCTTACATTCAAGATAATGTAAACATCATTATCGGTGCGGGAACAGAAGTTATTGCGGGAGAAGGTCGCATTCTCACCGCAGGTGGCATTGATAGCCATATCCATTTTATCTGTCCACAGCAAATCGAAGTAGCGATCGCCTCTGGCATTACCACCATGATCGGTGGTGGCACGGGACCAGCCGTGGGGTCTAATGCCACGACTTGTACCCCAGGACCTTGGAATATTTATCGGATGTTGCAATCTGCGGATGCTTTCCCGATGAATATCGGTTTTTCGGGTAAAGGAAATAGCAGTAAGCCTGAAGGATTGATTGAACAGGTGGAAGCTGGAGTAATTGGATTGAAACTCCATGAAGACTGGGGGACGACACCTGCAACTATTGATACTTGCTTGAGCGTTGCTGATGAATATGATATACAGGTTGCCATTCATACCGACACCCTGAATGAAGCAGGATTTGTGGAAGATACGATCGCTGCTTTCAAGAATCGCGTCATCCATACCTATCACACTGAAGGTGCTGGCGGTGGTCATGCCCCTGATATCATCAAAATTTGCGGTGAAGCGAATGTGCTTCCTTCTTCCACCAATCCCACTCGTCCCTATACTCTCAATACTTTAGATGAACATCTCGATATGCTGATGGTCTGTCACCATCTCGATCCCAGCATTCCCGAAGATGTCGCCTTTGCTGAGTCGCGTATTCGCCGTGAGACGATCGCCGCCGAAGATATTCTCCACGATCTCGGTGCATTTAGTATGATCTCTTCCGACTCGCAAGCAATGGGAAGGGTTGGAGAAGTAATTATTAGAACTTGGCAAACCGCGCACAAGATGAAAGTCCAAAGGGGCGTTCTTGCTAGTCCAGAAGTTACCAGAGCCGATAATTTTCGCGCTCAGAGGTATATTGCTAAATACACGATTAATCCTGCAATTACTCATGGCATTTCTGAATATGTCGGTTCCGTTGAAGTTGGCAAAATCGCCGATTTAGTCCTCTGGCATCCCGCCTTTTTTGGTGTGAAGCCAGAAATGGTAATTAAGGGCGGCTTTATCGCATGGGCGCAAATGGGTGATGCTAACGCCAGCATTCCCACACCCCAGCCTGTATATATGCGTCCGATGTTTGGCAGCTATGGCGGGGCGATCGCGCCAACCTCTTTCACGTTCCTTTCTCAAATTGCGATCGAGCGGGGTATTCCTGCTCAATTAGGACTGAAAAAACAGGCGATCGCGGTTAAGGGAGTACGAAATATCAGCAAGCTGGATATGAAGCTGAATGATGCTCTGCCACAAATGGAAGTTGATTCCGAAACCTATGAAGTTAGAGCCGATGGCGAGTTGTTAACCTGCGAACCAGCGTCAGTGTTGCCAATGGCGCAGCGATATTTCTTGTTTTAGAGAAAGGTTTTTAAAAGCGGCGCTCTGCGCCGCTTTTAAAAACCTTTCTTAGTTTTAAGTCAGCATAAAATGCTGGGTCAAAGTAACGTAACAAATAATTCTATAATTCTTGCAGTTATTTAACTAAATTTGCTGTAACTATGACAACGCCGCGTACCAACCTACTCTCAGAAATGCTTTTGGAATTAATTGAAATTTTACGCGATCGCCAAGGTGATACATGGACGGCGATCGTGAGAGCGGCTTCTAGTAAATCCGCGACTATTGCGATCGATGATATTCGTTTATATATTCAAGCAGAAGGTGGACAGGAATTACAACTCAAAATTGCCGAGGCTGATCCCGAAGCCAATAATTCCTTTGAAAGTACGAGTGAAACTTTGTGTGATGTGATGTTTGGTAGAACTTCCCTTGATAAGTCTGTTGCCTCTGGCAAAATCTTTATCCGCGCTAGTTTTGGTAATTTGCTAAAAATTCGCACTGTAGTGGCGGCTGTGCTTGCAGATACGGCTAGTGAGCCAAGATTGCAAAGCCTTTGGGAAAGATTTGAACGAGAATGGTAAATGACAAAAAGGGAAATGCTTTGCATTTCCCTTTTTAGCGACAACTTAGCCTACAGCGATCGGCTCTTTCGCGAGAAACTTCTCAAGTTCAGTGATTGCTTCCGCATCAACCTTCTCTTGCATCGGACAGAACTTTGGTCCACACATCGAGCAGAACTCTGCGGTTTTATAAATATCCGCAGGCAAAGTCTCATCGTGATATTCCTTAGCACGCTCTGGATCGAGAGATAACGCAAACTGCTTATTCCAATCAAAGTTGTAACGCGCAGTTGAAAGCTCATCATCGCGATCGCGGGCATTAGGACGATGACGGGCAATGTCGGCAGCGTGAGCCGCAATCTTGTAAGCAATCAAGCCATTACGCACATCTTCAGCATTGGGCAAGCCTAAATGTTCTTTTGGTGTGACATAGCAAAGCATGGCAGTACCATACCAACCCGCCATCGCAGCCCCGATCGCCGAAGTGATGTGGTCATATCCTGGAGCAATATCTGTGACCAAAGGCCCCAATACATAGAAAGGAGCTTCTGAGCATTCTTCCATTTGCTTACGCACATTGAACTCGATTTGATCCATTGGCACATGACCAGGACCTTCAACCATGACTTGAATATCATGTTCCCAAGCACGGCGAGTTAGCTGTCCGAGGGTCTTCAGTTCTGCAAGTTGGGCAGCATCGGAGGCATCATGCAAACAGCCTGGACGCAGTGAATCACCAAGACTAAACGAGACATCATGCTTCTTGAAGATTTCGATGATGTCATTGAAGTGGGTATAGAGAGGATTTTGCTTGTGATGATGCAACATCCAACGCGCCAGAATACCACCACCACGCGAAACAATCCCTGTGAGACGATTCTTGACTAAAGGAAGATGCTCAATCAAAATCCCTGCATGGATAGTTTGATAGTCCACACCTTGCTCAGCGTGCTTCTCAATAATATGCAAGAAATCATCGGGCGTGAGGTTTTGCATTGTGCCATGAACGCTTTCGAGCGCTTGGTAAATGGGAACCGTGCCGATGGGAACGGGGGAAGCTTTAATGATCGCCGTCCGAATCACATCTAAATCACCACCACCTGTGGACAAGTCCATGACGGTATCTGCGCCATATTTGACTGAGAGCTGTAATTTCTCAACTTCTTCGTCAATGTTGGATGAGTTGGGAGATGCACCAATATTGGCATTGACCTTGCATCGGAAGGCGATACCAATGCCCATTGGCTCAAGGTTGGTATGATTTTTATTCGCAGGAATGATCGCCCGACCTCTGGCGACTTCAGCACGGACAAGTTCTACGGGTAGATTTTCCCGCCAAGCCACATATTGCATCTCTTCAGTGATGATGCCTTGACGGGCGCAATGCATTTGCGTACCGCGATATTCTCCGCGCCTTGTGGGTGCAGAGCTAAGCTTTAATCCAACAGTCATGTAAATTTCCTCAAATAATGTGCTTTCCTACGCCGATGTCAATCGGTTCAGGTTCTAAGGATCTGCTCTCAGTCTAGTATTTCTAGACACTCCTAGCATCTTGAGATCATAGCATTGTCAAGCTAGTGCTTATGGTTAGAAATTGAAATTTACCCATTTATGCTGAAGATTTATATCGTGAACCATCAGGTAGAATCGCGCCTTCAAGAAAAGCAATACTTAGCTCAAAGTCACTTACTTTGGCATTTTTGAGATTAGCACCAGTTAAGTAAGCACCGCTCAAATTAGCACCACTCAAACTAGCATCTTTTAAATTTGCCCCACTCAAGTTAGCGTCACTTAAATCTGTACAAATAAGATTCGCATTACTAAGATTGCTACTACTGAGATTAGCTTTACTCAAGCTTGCAAAACCCAATTTGGCATAACTTAGATTTGCGCCACTTAGGTTAGTTTGCGTGAGATTGGCATTATCTAAATTGGCGTAGCTCAAGTTCGCATTACTTAAATCACATTCCCTCAAATTCGCTTTACTCAGATTAGCCTGGGATAGATTGATATCAACTAACTCCGCGTTAGGTGCGTCCAATCCTCTTAGGGATACGCCATCTTCGTTCAAATCCTGTAGCGCTAAAATTCGGGCATAACTGACTTTGACATTGTGAGCAGAATCAATCGTACTCCATGCCTGATAATGGAACTGCTTACGGCGATCGGGTGATTCTTTAATAAATAAAATCAATGCGAGAACGAGACTAATAGTTTCCGCACCACCCAGAGCCTTTCCCATCCATGAATTTTCATCCACACCTACGATAATTACTGTAAAAACAACTGTGGAGATCATGGCAATTAACCATGTTGGCGCAGCCCAAAATGCATCAGTAAATTTTTGAGGAAATTGCTTAATGACTTCGGTTAATGGCTGTTCAGTAATTTTTGCCTGAATTTGCTGATATTTAATTGTGGAATTTTTGATAATTTCTTGTAAAATTTCACCATCTGATTGAATCAAGATTAAAGGCTTCTTCTCTTTATCGATGGAGGATTCAACTATCTGAGATTCCTGTTTATTACTTTGGCGATCGCTATTCAAGATTGAAGATTTAGCTAGAGTTGCGGTCTTTTTTTCCTGCGAGACAGGTTTAACTAAGTTCGTAGACTTGTCAGCTTGGACAAATTTAGAAGAAGATACTTGACCTGCACCTTTTAACATCAATCCAGTAATTGCTCTCAAAGCATCTTGCCAAGCTTTTTTAACTTCAGGAGTCCAATCATCTTGAAGATATTGCTCAAATGTTACTAGCAAGGCAGCCCCCACTGGCTCATAATATTTGGGAATAGCTCCATAACCGACGTGTCTAGCCCCTAAATTATTGAGAACTGGACCTAAAGCGTCTGGGTTGCGGAGATTTTCTACTACTAAAACCAGGGATTGTAACAGCTTTTTTTGCAGTTCTACCATATCAGTATTAGTAAATAATGGCTTTACCTCTGGATGAGCGTTAAAAAGATTATCGTAAAAACTGGCTGCAAATTCATTAGCGTGGGGTTTAACTTTTCCAAAACTTTGCTCTAAAAGTTCAACATTTAACGACATATTTTTTTTGCTATTTAAAAGAATAAGAAATTGAGGTTTTAGACAGGAATTTTGATAATTTATAGATATATTAAAATAAAATCCCTGTGCTGTAATTTGGAAAAAAGCAGTTACAAATTCAAATTTTCTAATTCTTGGTAGAGAGTATTCATGAAGTCGTTAGCATCCTTAATACCCATTTCTCCCAATGCTTGCCATTCCTGGATCGTGTAATCTAAATCCTGTCCCATAACATCTTGAGTCCAATAAGGCAACTTAGATGGATTTTTCATGAGTTCATAAGTCGTTTCCAATATTTTTGTTCCCGTAGTATTTTCCCTAGTTTTTGTACTCAAGCAAAAAGCTAGTAATTTAGCGAGATTGCTTTCCGGGGGAATAGATATCAGAAAAGCCATATTTTGTGCAAGAACAAATTTGTCTAATTTCATGTTAATTTTTTCCTAATTTACAACTATTTGAACAAGATATTTTAATATCTGAAATTTTGGCTAAAAGTTTTCTTTTCTATAGCCAAATCCGTATTTGGTACAGAGACTCTTCAACTGTGTGGACAGTCCAGGTGGTCCACAGAAAAATACATCAACTTTATGGGGTGCGTGTTGTTTTGCTAAATCACGAAAAATATTATCCCAATCTGGACGACCAGTTTTTGTGCGACTCTTTAAACCTGTAATTAAATCAACTTCAGTCCGAGAATGCAACAAATCCATGGCCACAAATAGGGTGCTAGACTTCATATCTGACTTTTGCTGTGCGCCTGTGAGATATAAGTTAATATCAAAAAGTTTATTAATATCCTCTAGTTCTATTTGTGATAATAATTCCACAAACCATTCAAAGGCTTTTTGTTCTCGATTTAGCCAATAAAAATGTACCTTCTTCAAATTTATATTAGAAGAATTATGTTGATTGCGGTACAAAATACTTTTCAGAATTGAAGCAAAAGGAGTCACACCAATACCAGCACCGATTAACACAGCATATCTTGATTCAAAAATATGTGTACTTGGTGTCCCATACGGACCATCTAAATAAACTGAAACTCCCTGCTCAGGTTGAGAATTACTTGACCG
>JANMFC010000197.1:0-5924 GCA_031377675.1 Pseudanabaena sp. OTE_70b_metabat_355
GAATCAGCTTATTTGGGTTTTATATTTAATTATGCCTACCGACCTTATACAAAAAAGTAGGGGCAATTCATGAATTGCCCCTACTTTTTTGATGACTAAAAACTTAGACAGCGTCTAAATCCTTCTCACCAGTACGGATGCGGATAATTCGCTCTACAGGAGATACGAAAATTTTACCGTCGCCAATTTCGCCAGTGCGGGCCGCCGTAATAACTTTATCTACTACCATTTCCACTTGGTCATCTTCTACTACAATCTCAATTTTGAGCTTTTGTAGAAATTCGACTGTGTACTCAGAGCCACGATAACGCTCTGTTTGACCTTTCTGACGACCAAAACCGCGTACTTCTGATACCGTCATGCCCACTACGCCAGCATTGACGAGAGCAATTTTGACTTCGTCTAGCTTGAAGGGACGAATGATTGCTTCAACTTTTTTCAACTTAACTCCTCCACTGATTCTTGAACTTTAATACACTTGAATCGCTACTGAGATTTGTAGCCTAGCATACTTTTTGGAATTGTGATTCAGATCGTCGTTAGGATTGACGTTGCCACAACCACCAACGAATTACCAACTTCTCTAATTCTATCCACACAAACATCAAAGCGCTAAATCCAAAGCAAACGGCTAGCTCTTCTGGTCTGAGTAAATGTGTGCCGAAAAACCTTTGAAATGGCTCAACGTAAATTAGCACCATCTGTAAAACCGTAGTCATAATCACCGATCCCCAAACATAGGGATTAGTACGCGGGTCAAGTTCGATCGTCAGTTGGGTATTAGAACGAATGGCGATCGCATGTCCCATTTGCGCCAAACAGAGAGTGGTAAATACCATTGTTTCCCAGCGATCTTTTTCGTAGCTGACCCCATCAAAAATAAAGTTTGTGGTGGTGTAGCCATGTGCCCAGATCATGAGCGAAATCGTGATAATCGCCAAAACAATACCGATCCGAACCATGTATGCACCCATCCCTCTTGCGAAAATATTCTCGCGTGGATCAAATGGTGGTCGTTTCATGACATTTGGCTCGGCTGGCTCAACGGCTAGGGCTAGCGCAGGTAAACCATCGGTGACAAGATTCATCCATAAAATTTGTAGAGGAATCAGAGGAACGGTCAAGCCCAATAAAGGAGCCGCCGCGATCGTAATTACTTCACCAATATTGCTTCCGAGAATGTATTTGATAAATCGACGAATATTCGTATAAACTACCCGACCTTCCTCGGTAGCAGCCACAATGGTGGCAAAATTGTCGTCTAGCAGGATCATGTCACTGGCTTCCTTGGAAACGTCAGTACCCGTAATCCCCATCGCGATACCAATATCGGCTTGCTTGAGGGCAGGGGCATCATTTACGCCATCTCCTGTCATCGCGACAAAATGATGCTGTCTTTGCAAAGCTTTAACAATGCGTAATTTATGTTCAGGAGAGACTCGCGCATAGACACTGACCTGTTCAACTTCGCGATCTAAGTCTGTGTCCTGCATTACTTCTAGTTCCCGACCTGTGAGGACGCGATCGCCTTTTTGGGCAATGCCTAAATCAACAGCGATCGCCTTGGCAGTGAGTTGGTGATCGCCTGTAATCATTACAGGACGAATACCAGCCTCACGACAAAGTTTGACGGCTTCGCGTACTTCTGGTCTTGGAGCGTCAAGCATTCCCACTAAGCCAACCCAAATTAGATTGCTTTCATCGGCGGTAGTGATACCAGCTTCAGGTAAATCAGTAAAATTCCGATAAGCAAACCCCAAGACGCGCAGACCACGGCTAGCGAGTTCGTTATTTTGATCGAGGATTTGTTGGCGCTGATCATCGGCGATCGACTGAATGCGATCACCAATTTTAATCTGGGTACAACATTCCAAAGTTAATTCGGGTGAACCTTTACAAAACAGTACATTTCCACCATGTTCGCCCTTTACCAACACACTCATCCGCTTGCGCTCAGAAGAGAAGGGAACTTCTGATACACGCGGCATCCGATGTTGCCATTCAGAAAAATCACAACTACCTTTGGTGGCAAGAACTAATAATGCACCTTCTGTTGGATCGCCAATAATAATCCATTCACCATTTTTTTGTTGCAAAATTGAATCATTACAAAATACGCAAGCCATCAGCAATTGCTGCACTTCAGGCATGTTCTGCACTATAAAGTTTGAATTTTCTTCAGGATGTTCTGAAATTCTAAATTCTCCAACTGGAGCATATCCATCGCCTGAAACTTGGAGAGAATGTACACCTGTACGAATGCTCTGCACCACCATTTTGTTTTGAGTGAGCGTACCCGTTTTGTCGGAGCAAATCGTGGTTACGGAACCGAGGGTTTCGACTGCGGGTAAACGGCGAATCAGGGCTTTTTTCTTGACCATACGTTGAGTGCCTAAGGCGAGGGTCACTGTCACCACCGCAGGTAGTCCTTCGGGAACCACCGCAACTGCCATACTCAAAGAAGTTTCGAGAAGCTCACCAAAGTTACCTTTGTTGAACAGCCCGATCGCCACAACTACACCCACAAGAGCAAGGGAACCACTTACTAGCACATTTCCTAGTTGCGTCATTCGCTGCTGCAAAGGCGTATCTTCTGTTTCGACATCTTGAATTAGAGCAGCAATTTTCCCTAATTCCGTCTGCATTCCTATTTTTGTAACCAGAACCTTGGCGCGTCCCTGTACAACTTCAGTCCCCTGATAGACACAGTTCAAGCGATCGCCTAAGCTTGAATCCTTTTCTAAAATCAATTTTGCTTCTTTATTAACTGCTTCCGCTTCCCCTGTCAGAGCCGATTCGCGTACTTGGAGATTTTGTTCATCCAGCAATCTTCCATCCGCCGCAATCTGTACACCCGCTTCCAAGAGCATAATATCCCCAGGGACGAGTTCTTTGCCGTTGATTTCGCTGACTTCACCATTGCGAATCACGCGGACTTTGGGCGAGGACATGCGTTTGAGGGCAGCGAGGGCTTTTTCAGCATTGACTTCCTGCATATAGCCAAGAATGCCATTCAGCAAAACAATCGAGAAAATAGCGACTGCATCTTTAGGGAATTCTGGTACTGGTTTGGTTAGCGCTAAAAACCCCGAAACGATCGCCACAGCCATCAACATCACTAACATGATGTTCGTAAACTGATCGATAAAAATTTTCAGAGGCGATCGCCCTGCTTTTTCAATCAGTTCATTGGCTCCGTAGCGCTCAAATCTAATCGCAACTTCTTGATTACTTATTCCTTGCTCTGGATCACTTTGCAACAATTTCAGTGATTCGGTTGCCTCAAGGCTATGCCAATTTACTACTTGAGGAGTAGCCCCAAGATCTTTTGTCTCTATTGCCATCGATATTTACGGGTAAACGGTTGTACCTATAGTACTAAAAAATAGTGCTAGTTGTCTTGAATTGTCATATAATTAGACAATGAGCAACAATCCCTTTTTGCCTCAAAAATTGGTGGGGCGACAGCCAGAATTAGAGCAGATTGGTCAAATTTTGCTTGCTGATGGTGATTTATTGATCGCAGGGGTTGCAGGTAGTGGGCGGAGAACTCTGGTCAAATGGGCGGCGCAAAAAGCTGGCGCAAGGGTGATTACTTTAGATTGTTTACGCGCAACCGATGGCGATCGCTTTACGAAGCTACTAGCCGAAAGCTTGTTACAGACCTTTGATCGCCCTGAAGAATTTGCCAAACTACAACACTTACTCGCGGATCAACCCGTGACCTTTGAAGCTTCCGAAAAATTTAAACCTCGGATTACTTGGAAACTTCCCGCCGCAGGAATTTGGAGTTTATTTCAAAACTTGCTGAGCTTGCCCCAACAGATGGCAGAATGGCTGGATTGTCGGGTGGCGATCGTGTTACATAACTTCACCCATATTCGTTCATGGGATCGCAAAGGGGAATGGGAAGAATATTTACGCCGAGAAATTCAGTTGCAAAGTCGGGTGAGTTATGCCCTGATTGCCACAGTTCCCGAACCTTGGATGCATAAGCTGAGTATTCATGTGGTCGAACTGCCACCCCTGAATAATCAAGAACTTTGGGAATGGCTGGAACCAACAATGGCAATGAAGGGCTTAAAGTTTGATCTTGCTACCATAGAGTTATTTACCGAATATATTCAGGGGAATATGAGTGATGCGATCGCTTTAACCAGAAGAATCTGGCTTGATGCGCTCACGCAAAATTCTTCTCCATCGCCTGCGAAATTCCTGATTCAGCCCCATCATGTCCATCAAAATATGTTGGCTCTAATCGAAGATCTTGCGCCCACCTTTGAATCATTAATTATGCTTTTACCGCCATCGCAAGTAAGAGTATTGGAGAGCTTAGCGATCGATCCGACGGTTAGCCCTCATAGACGTGAATATATTCAGAAACATCAACTGTCTAAGGGTGGCAGTCTACAAGGAGCGCTGGATAGTTTGGAGCAGAAGGGTTTAGTCTATAGCGCCAAATATGGTTATCGGATTGCTCTACCAACTTTGCAGTTTTGGCTAAAACAGAGACTAAAATAAACCTCAAAATCATTGAGGTGAGGGAAGTTCACCTCAACGGGTTTTAAAGTAACTTTTCTAGCCCGTAAATGAGTGATTTAAGTGCTAACACTTTACGAACACAAAGCAACACCCCCGCCATGTAACAGGTGCGATCGCTAGCATTATGTTCAATCTTCAAAGTTTCTCCCACCGCCCCGAAAATTACTTCTTGACGAGCGACTAACCCAGGGACGCGGATGCTGTGAATACGAATATTTTCGCCATAAGTTGCGCCCCTTGCCCCCGCGAGATGTTCTTTTTCATCCACAAGTGCAGGATTAAAAGCTTGTCCCAGTTCGGAAAGCATCTGTGCAGTTTTAATCGCCGTGCCACTGGGAGCATCGGCTTTTTGGTTATGGTGCAGTTCGATGATTTCTACATGTTCAAAATATTTAGCGGCGGCGATCGCTGCTTGTTGCATTAAAATCACACCGACCGAAAAATTTGGGGCAATAATGCAGCCCGTACTTGCCTTGTCGGCAAAAATAGCCAGTTCCGCAATTTGTTGTTCACTTAAGCCTGTTGTGCCGACCACAGGACGCACCCCATAGGCGATCGCTGAGCGAATATTGTCATAGATGATGCTGGGATGGGTGACATCAATCATGACGGGCAGTTGTGATTCTTGCGCGGCTTGAGCAAGCACAACTTCGAGGTTATCGGTGACGGGAATTTCTAATTCACCAATCCCAATAACTTCGCCGATATCTTCGCCGATATGTTTGCGCCCGATCGCACCGACAAGATTCATGTCTGATGATTGAGCGATCGCTTTGATGATTTCGCGTCCCATTTTGCCTGTTGCCCCAGAGACAACGACAGGGATTTTGGCAGTATTTGTCATAAATTAAAAAGGATTAAAAAAGATTAAAAAGGTGCAATTAAAACCCAAAATTTGTAATGTGGACTTTGCTCGCATCATAAATTTTGGGTTTTAATAAATTTTCATTCCTTACGAGCATAGCGCAAAAAATAATTTCACATCATTAGTTCGGTGGAATATTCGGTGGAATAACAGTGTCGTTTTTGATAAATGATTTGATCCCAAATACGATTGCCAAAAAAAGGGTGCAACATGAAATTGCTATAAATGTTTCTATTATTTTGGGTGAGATAAACACAATAAATCCACGATCTTTGATCAAGGCAGAAAAACTGGAAACACAAAATGGCATTAAATAAAGCCGAAATGTTTGCCAATGGTTTACAGTATCAGCTTTGTTCGTAGAGACACTTAACATAAGCCCCGTGCCGATTATCGCACTTATACCCAGAGCATTGTTCCAAATTTTAGGCGATGGATCAAAATAGAAATAAACAACTACGACATACCAAAGCAAGTAGCACCACAGCACTATCTTGCCCAATTTTATGTCGTAGAA
>JANMFC010000231.1:0-4214 GCA_031377675.1 Pseudanabaena sp. OTE_70b_metabat_355
CACTCTCTGTACAAGGGTTTCAAAAACAAACTCATTTGCAATAAGTTTTACTTAATGACAATGTACAACGCTAGAATAAGGCTTGTGGCGGTAGGCATATTGACGGTTACGCTGGAATAAAAAGATAACGGGAAAAGTAAGCTATCAAAACCCCATAATTTTGTAAAAGCGCTGCTTTGCAACGCTTTTACAAAATTAAGTAAGTAAGTGAGGCATTAAGTGCGTGTAAATAGCTCGCAAAAGCCCATTGAGAGAATATTAAGCAAGAAATTTCAACTAAAGTTTTTAAGTAAATCAGACTTATTTTCTCTTATCTCTTTCTCAAGAGAGATTTGTGATCCCCACTAATAACGTAGCGTTAAAACTAGTTGGTATAAGAAAATACTTTACACCCTCAAATTCAGCTTAATCTAAGGCTTATTTAAGACGCAAAAATACACAATACTTCCCAAATTTATTGCTATTCACATATCTATAACTAATCTTGATTTTTAGCTTAATTCTTAACAAACAATACTATTGCTTAACATCTAAACGCTTATGGTTACGCTAGCTGCACTATGGACAATATCCCTGAGTTCAATACTCTCTGGGGCTTCGCTGCCAATGCTTCCTACATTAAATCTTGATAAAAATACTAATTTATCTTCAAAATATAGTTATCAAGAAGCAGCTTTTATTGATAAAAATTCATCGTTTATTTTGCGTAATCGATATGGGATCTCTTTGCAAGTTTATTCGACTACAGAATGGTTGATTTTAGTTAATCAACAGCCAACTTTTGTTGTCAAAGATATAGCGAATGCGGCGATCGCTGCCACAAAACTTGCCTCAATTATGAACGCTCCAGATTTTGATCCCCAGTATCTTCAGCCCATCGAAGAGAGCGATCGCTATGTCGGCAAATATATCGGCAAATATCAAGATGAAATTTTATTTGCCATCCCTAAAGCTGATGCTGTCAATCCTTCTCTGAAATTGACTCAATGGATTAATAATCTGCGGGTTGCGGCTGGAGTCGAGCCTCTAACCCTAGTCGAAGCCCAAAAACAAATGCATCAGTTGGCGGTCACTGACGATCGCATTGATGGGCTTGCTTCTTGGTATGGTCCTTATTTTCAAGGTCGACAAACCGCTTCTGGTGAAATATTTGAGCAGCAGGACTTTACAGCCGCGCATCCGAGCTTGCCTTTTAACACCTATCTCAAAGTTACCAACTTGCAAAACGGTAAGTCGGTGGTGGTCAGAATCAATGATCGCGGACCATATTTTGGCGATCGCAACTTGGATTTATCCCACGCTGCCGCGATCGCGCTCAAGAGTGACGAAGCTGGCGTAGTTCCAATTTCCGCAACAGTGTTGGTTTCCTCTATAAATTAGTTTTTGTACCGCGCTTTGCGCGGTACAAAAACTAGTGAAAATCTGTATTAACCCCACGAGGGCAAAACGACAGTAAATTTTGTGCCAATGTTAACTTCACTTTCCACGGCTATTTTGCCATGATGAGCATCCACTGCTTGTTTGGCAATATATAACCCCATGCCTAACCCTTTCACACTACCCACATTCTCCGCCCTTAAAAATGGCAAAAATAAATTCGTTAAATAATCGCTAGGAATGCCAATACCGTGATCCCGAATACTCAAAATCAACTGCTCGGCATCACAGGTTAAATCAACATCGACAGTTCCGCCATCATAGGAATATTTAATTGCATTAGAAACCAGATTCATGAATATATGCCATAGCAATTTCTTGTCAAGTGTTAGTTTTTGGCATGACTTCTGACCCTTAATCTGACCATTAATCTGACTGTGAAATTGAATTTTACATTTACAAATATTATCTTCTGACTGAAAAGTTTCCACTAACTGTTGACAATAGGTGATCGGATCAATGCTTTCGGGATGGAAAGGGAACTTCCCAGACTCTGAAGCTGATATAAATTTTACTTCTTCCAATAGCCAATTAATATCTTTAATCGCTAATTGAATTGAAGCAAGATTTTTGTCTCTACCTTCTTTGCTAAGAGTTCCTTCAAAATTTTGTAATTTCCAAATCAATAATCTAATCACCGACATTGGTGTAGAAAACTCATGGGAAGCGATCGCCAATAACCGAGATTTCAAGAGATGTAGTTCTTTTTCTTTATCAAATGCTGCTTGTAATATTTTTTCTTCGTTGTATTTTTTTAATGCTAGGATAATTGCCATATTAACTTCAGCATACCGAAGTGGTTTGGTGAGATATCCATAGGGAGAAGTGGCGATCGCCTGTTCTAAAGTATCAGCATCGCTAAAAGCCGTCAGATATATAACGGGAATTGACGCGATTTTGTGGATTTCCTTGACCGCCGTAATTCCACTATCTGCACCTCTTAACTTAATATCCATCAAAATAATATCTGGATGTTGACGAGTGATCGAAGCGATCGCGCTATCACTACTATCAACTATTGCCATCACCCTATATCCCAAATCTGACAACACGTCAGAAAGAGCGTTCGCTGTTACCAGTTCGTCCTCTACAATCAAAACGTTGGCTAGGGGATTGGGCTTTACTGCCATATTTTTCACTTCAGATTTTTTCCTAACTTAGGATCCAAGACTTTTGGCTTGGCTTATCGTTTAATTATACTATTAATATATAAAACCAAAAATAAAACCTAGTCTAAAATGTATCTCAGAGTAGATTTTATTGCAAAAAACCGACTTTCAGGTGATTAAGCAGATTTAGCCACAAAAATTTATTTTATTTGCCTTAATCAGGATACAATGAGAGATCCTTGCTTCTAGACTTGAATACACTGCTATCAAATTACTAGAAGCCAAATAACTGCCCGTAAGGAAATAACTCAATGACTGTCAAGCGTTTATACGAAACTATGTATATTTTGCGCCCAGACCTTCCTGATCAGGAAGCGGATGCGGCGATCGCCAAGTATCAAGAATTTTTAGTCCAGCAAGAATCGGAAGCAATCACGATCCAACATCGTGGCAGACGCAGATTAGCCTATGACATTAAGGGGCATCGCGAAGGCATTTACGTTCAAGTAAATTACTTGGCGGTTCCTAAGACCATCGAAAGCTTAGAAAAATCCATGCGTCTGGCTGATGATGTGATTCGTTACATGACTATCAAGCTTGAGCCTGAAGCTGTTGAGGAAGATGCTGAAGCAATCCCTAGTGCTGAAGAGCCGATCACTGAAACCGTGGCTGACGTAGTTGAAACTGTTGATGCATAACCAATAAAAAAAGGGCTGCGCTAAGCGCAGCCCTTTTTTTATTTATATAGAAAAATTACAGAATGCCCCAAAAGTGAAGTACGCCTTGACCACTGATTAGCTCGATCGCAATGGCTGACACAAATCCGATCATCGCTAAGCGACCATTCCAGTTTTCTGCACCAGCAGTGAAGCCCCAGCTCCATACGTTACGATTTTCGTCAGACATAATCGATTTACCTTGTGATGTAATTTAGTTAACTTACATTAAGGAATGTAACAGGTTACTTATTGATTAGCAATCTTTCTTTACATTTTCTGTCTTTAGGTAGACTCAAACAAGCTGATTCGCTCGCGAATCAGCTTGTTTACCTGTTATGCGCCCATGCCAGAATATTCCTTAATTCCCCGATGCCATAGCCAACGATTGACAATAAAAGCAATCCCCAGCCACCCTGCCATCACCCCAAGTCCTTGCCAAATATTCACCTCTTTCCCCACTAAAATTGCCGCAGGGAAATAAACCATATAGGGAAATGGAGTCCACAAAGCGATCGCCCGAACCAAATCTGGAAATACATCCAAAGGCGCAATCATTCCCGATAGAAATAAATAGGGTAAGAACCAGAGTTTCTCGATCGCACTGGCTCGTTCTGTCCAAAATGCAAGTAATGCAAAATCATATTGAATTAAAAAATGTAGAACAAAGGCGATCGCCACAACGAATCCCGTCATTAAACTGGTTGAAAACGATGGAATCCAAAAGGATTGGGGATAGAGCATAAAAAATAGGGCAATTAATCCCACAATTAGTGGAAGTCTCGCCCCACGCTCAGCAATGTGACTCATAAAATGATGCCAGAATGGATCAACTGGTTGCAACAACCGATGGGAAAGCTGTCCTGAGATTAATTCCTTCTCAAAGTCCCAAATTACCCAAACAATGTTAAATTGACGCACGATAAATACGGCTAAAAAGTAACGGATAAAC
>JANMFC010000240.1:0-2797 GCA_031377675.1 Pseudanabaena sp. OTE_70b_metabat_355
CTTATTTGTAATAATAAAATCAACACCCTTTCTCTTACATATCCCAATTCACTTGTTCGTAATTCATTTTGCGATCTTTTTACTTGCTCTTCGCTTAAAAAATTTCGTGCTGGCATTTTATTGTAAGTAAGTGGGCTTAATTAAATATAAAACCCTAAAGCCTGTGGCGCACGCTGCGCGTGCGCCACAGGTTTCGGTTCTGGTTTTATATTTAATTATGCCTACTTACTCAGTTAGTCTGTTATTCTATATTACTATTTCTTGCAACTTAAATGCCGATTAGCTTACTATACGCGGCTCTGAGATCTTGCAGACTATCAAAGTAGGTCTCGATTAGTGGGCTAAGGCTGTTTGTGGCTTGCATTTTTGACTTCTTTTTTAAATATGCTCAATCCTCCTGTTTTTGCTCTCCTTTTTCTTGCTTGTTAAGATATATGTCTTTTTTTTTGTTGAGAAACGTGTGCGGTCGCCCCAGAAAAAAGGCTAACTGCTCTGTATTCTTTTGCACAAACAGGATACGATACAAGCATATCGATTAAATAATGCAGTAATCAGGAATTAACCATGGTAGAACGTCCTATCAAAAAAGCTGACCGTCAGCCCAACTCCGAAGCCACCGAAAGCGCTCCAAATGCTAAGAAATTTGATGGCTCCGATAAAAATAGTTCTACCCGTAATGGTGGTGACAGTGACCGAAAAGGCAAGAGAGATAAAAGAGGTGGGCGGGATGAAGAAGTAAAAGCACCTGTAAATCTCGCTTTAGTCAGAGGACCCAAACCCACTAAACCTCAACCAATTGTTGAAGAAGTTGTGGCTGAAGTAACTGAAGAAAGCGATTCTGAACAATCTACTGAAGAATCTACTGAAGAATCAACTGAAGAATAATAAAAAGCGCCGCGATGCGGCGCTTTTTATTTAGTCCCTGTAAGTAATCCGTGACTGGGACTAAAAACGAGCGTCAGCAAAAACAAAGTTAATACCGACAAAACGATCGCTGGTCCCGATGGCAAATTTAAATAATAGCTGCCATATAACCCGATCGCACTTGCCAAAAAGCCTAAACCAGAACTTAAAAAGATCATCTGGTGTAATTCTTTAACCAACAAATAAGCCGTAATCGCAGGACCGACTAAGAGCGAAACGACTAGTACTACTCCCATTGTTTGCATACTGGCGATAATCGTCAAAGTTACACCCGCCATCAATCCTAAATAAATTAGATTAACGGGTAAGCCTAGCGCTTGCGCCCCAATCCGATCAAAGGTATAAAACAGTAATTGTTTATAAAACATGGCGATCGCCGCCAACACAATGACGGTGATAATCCCTGCTCGGATCGTGTCAGTTTGAGAAACGCTGAGAATATCCCCAAACAAAAATCCATGTAAATCAATCTTGATTTTCAGCAGTGAAATCAACAAAATTCCGATCGCAAAAAAACTTGAAGAAGTCAACGCCATCGCTGCATCAACCTTAACGCGAGTCTGCGATCGCAACCATGCAATCAAAAAAGCACTACCTAATCCCGATATAAACGCCCCAATCGCCACATCAATTTTATAAAAAAAGGCGATCGCCATGCCTGGCATCACCGTATGGGTCATCACATCGCCGAGTAGCGCCATACGTTGCACAATCAAAAAACAACCGATCGCTGGACAAATAATTCCTGCTAACCCACCTGCAATTAATGCATTTCGCATAAATTCTAATCCAAGCGGCTCAGTAATCCATTGCCAAATTGGGATCTGAGCAATTAGCATTTGTAAAATTTGCATTTTGGCGGTTAGTCGATAGTTGCGAACATATAAAATATATTAACCACAAGCAGGTTTCTGTGAGGATAAATTCATGACTCCGCTATCTTTAGCTTTTGAGGCGATCGCGCCAGAAACACAGCAAAACCCCGAAATCGATTATCCCGAAAGCGATGGCAAGCCTATGTCTGAAAATACCGAGCAGTATCGCTGGATTGTCACGATCAAAGAAAACTTAGAGATTGTGTTTGCGGATGATCCCCATGTGTTTATAGCAGGGGATTTGCTCTGGTATCCCGTCCGTCACAGTCTCAAATGCATGGGACCAGATGTGATGGTGGCGATCGGGCGACCCAAGGGAAGGCGTGGTTCTTATAAGCAATGGGTAGAGGGAGATATTGCGCCGCAAGTAGTTTTTGAGATTTTGTCACCTAGCAACAAAACAAAGCGCGGGAAGCAGGAATTACAGGAAAAGTTTGAATTTTATGAAGCCCATCAAGTTCAGGAATATTACATTTATGATCCTGATGCGCTGACCCTGAGCGGATGGCATCGGTCAACAGGGAAATTTGTGGCAATCGCCATGCAGTCTGAATGGATCAGCCCTTTACTGAAAATTCGGTTTGAATGTCAACATGGTGAAGAATTAGTTTTGTATCGCCCTGATGGGCAGCGCTTTCTGAGTTCACTAGAATTAGAACAACGAGCCATTGTTGCTGAACGGATCGCGGGTATAGCTCAAAAACGCTCTGAGCAAGAGGCGGTTCGGGCTAACGTGGCGGAAGACAAGGCTGAGCAAGAGACTATTCGGGCTAACGCGGCAGAACAAAAGGCGGAACAGGAAGCGGTTAGAGCTAGCATTGCCGAAGAAAAGGCTGAGTTAGAGACTATTCGGGCTAATCGTTTAGCCGCTCTTTTGAAGGCGATGGGGGTTGATCCCGATCAATAATCAAATACTTCCTTTCCAGTCAAGAAATAGCGGTAGCTAGCCAAGTCGGGAAACAAAACCCAAGAGAGAGTGGCGGCGCGAAGTGTCGCCA
>JANMFC010000251.1:0-5938 GCA_031377675.1 Pseudanabaena sp. OTE_70b_metabat_355
GATTGGCTCCAACAATCACCCTCTGCGTTTCCGCCAAAATGCATGGGTTTTGAGTTTCTAAAGACCGTAGCCTCTACCGATGTTAAATCTTAGTGCATCCCCATGCTGAATAATTCTAACACTTCGATTTTTCGGGTAAAATTCATTGTGTGCAAATTGTTATGTAAGGAATGAAAATCAATTAAAACCCAAATTTGTTGGGGCGGGCTTTGCCCGCCCCAACAAATTTGGGTTTTTATTTCACAAGTTAATAAATTTTCATTCCTAAGTACCTCGGCTCAACAAAACCAAGAATCTAGACAAGCTGATTCGCTCTCTTCGTGGGCGAATTAGCTTGTCTAGATTTTATAGTTAATTATGACTACCTACTTACTGTATTATTTAATGCTTTTTGAATTCGAGACTAGGACTAATTTATTTTTTTGGACGTATCAATTTAAGTCCCGATATATTATTATCTACTTAATTCAGTTAATTTATTAAATGAAACAAACTGAGACTCTAGTAGTACTGATATTTGCGAGTTTATTGTGAAACATCAAGTAAACTTTAAAGTAATGTATGAAACAGGTGCTTTTACCTTTTACCTTCGCACCTTAAATAGGTGTAAGAAGTGAAATCTCCTTATGGTTTGTAAGGTAAGATCCTCAGTGATTATATCTAGGCAAAATATCTCGTCGAATTTCCCGCTTTAAGTTAATAGTTGATTTTAGCTCTACTTAGGAAAACCAATGTCAAGCCAGATTCCTTTTTCTTTCTCAGACCTTATTACGGGCTATGTCACCCACTTCAATCGCAGTGATAAAAGTTTTGGCATCAAAACTTCTGAAGGACGGGAATATACAGCCTATCTTGGTTCAACGACCTATGGTCGGATTAGTCAAAACTTAGAAGAAGCTTATATTGATGCAACTGACCAGTTAAATGAGTTGCTAAAACCCGGCCAACACGTTTTTGCCTATGGTGTTTTCTACGCTAAAGGAGACGATCACAAATTTGAAGCTAAATCTCTGGTTTTTCCTGGAGATGCGCCTGATAAATACAGGCATGAAGAACCTGACTGGTGGATCAAGCAGATCCGTTCAATTGCCGACAAATATCTGAAGTGGCAATTTGATTATCCCAATCAGCCCATTGACTACCGAGAATATCGGACAATGTTGAAGCTTACTGGAGAAAAGCAAAAAGATGACTACTTACAAGAAACAGACACAGTTTCTCGTTTGGTATATGGATTTGCCTCGGCATTCCTGCTAACAGGAGAAGATCGATTTTTAGAAGCGGCAGAGCTGGGTACAGAATACTTGCGCGGTCACATGCGATTTTACGACCCAGATGAAGACCTAATTTACTGGTATCACGGTGTCAAGGTAACTGGAAATCGTGAACAGAAGTTATTAACTTCTGAATTTAATGATGACTATGATTGCATCCCTGCCTATGAGCAAATCTATGCCTTGGCTGGCCCCATTCAAACTTATCGAATTTCTGGTGATCCCCGCATTTTAAAAGATGCTGAGATGACTATTGATCTATTTAATAAGTTTTATTTGGATAAAGAGCAAGGTGGCTATTTTTCCCATATCGATCCTCTGACCCTCGATCCACGGTCGGCATCTATGGGAAGGAATCAGGCTCGCAAAAATTGGAATTCTGTAGGTGATCATGCTCCTGCTTATTTAATTAATCTGTATCTGGGTACTGGTCGCCAAGAATATGCAGATATGTTGGAAGACACCTTTGACACAATTGAAAAATATTTCCAAGACTATGAAAATAGTCCATTTGTTCAAGAGAAATTCTTTGAAAATTGGAGCAAGGATCAATCTTGGGGATGGCAGGAGAATCGTGCTGTAGTTGGACACAATCTCAAGATTGCTTGGAACCTAATGCGGATGCAAAGTCTCAAGCCCAAGGATAGCTATGTAGCTCTGGCTCAAAAAATTGCGGAGCTAATGCCAGAAGCAGGAAGCGATCGTCAACGTGGTGGCTGGTACGATGTTGTTGAGCGCACAAAACAACCTGGCGAAGACTTCTTTAGCTTTGTATGGCATGATCGTAAAGCTTGGTGGCAACAGGAACAAGCCGTTCTTGCCTATTTGATCCTACATGGACTGCTGCCTAGTGATGATTACCTGAAACACGCTCGTGAGGTAGCTGCATTCTATAATGCTTTCTTCCTCGATCATGATGACGGTGCTGTTTATTTCAATGTTTTGGCAAATGGTACTCCTTATCTAATGGGAACAGAAAGATATAAAGGGTCTCACTCCATGTCAGCCTATCATTCTACGGAATTATGCTATTTATCCGCAGTTTATACTAATCTTCTGATTACTAAACAGCCTTTAGATTTATTCTTTAAGCCCTTTCCTAAAGGTTTTCCTGACGGCATTTTACGTGTTTCTCCAGATATTCTTCCTCCTGGAAGTGTTAAAATTAATTTTGTTGAAGTCAATGGACTTGCTTACACAGACTTTGACCCGATCGCTTTAACCGTTAAGCTTCCTGACACTGAGGATAGAGTCAAGATTAAAGTGCAGATTGTCCCCACTACTTAATTTAAATTTTAAGAATTTAAATTTTAAGTTTAATTTTGGACTTGAATTAGGAGTACAGAGTTAGATTCTGCTTTGTAATTTAATAAGAATTAGCCTTAAGCTACTTTGTTGAATTTTCTAGATGCAGCATCGTAATTTCAATTACTATCTATTTGTCTGAGACCAAATTAAAAATGATGAATAATAGCTTTTATTTAAGAAAAGTGGTAATTTGTCTTAGTGATGACACTTTTAATCTGGTTTCAGACAATTTTTGATAGTTAGCAATTTAAGTTGTTCAATATTAAGCAGCCATACAAATAATAACCACGTTGAAAGGATATATTGAATGGATATTAAACTAAATTCTGTCGGAGAAATTCAGGTTGTTGAGTTAGATGGCGATGTTGATGCCAGTACTGCTCCTGATGTGACCAAGTTTGTATCCGAGTTGGTGAAAACGAATATTCGCCTTTTACTCGATATGACTAAGGTTCCCTATATGTCTAGTGCAGGCTTACGCACACTACTATCTTTGTACCGACAAATCACAGCCAAAGAAGGAAAGATGGTTTTAGTTGGTTTAAGTAAAGATTTAATTGACACTATGTCTGTTACAGGTTTTTTAGATTTCTTTGTCACAACAGCTAGCCAAGAAGAAGGCTTAGCCGCACTAGCCTAAAACTATTATGGAACGTATTGATATTCATCCGACCCATTCCTTTGAGAGCTTTAGATTGCGTCTAGGGAAACCCCAACCCTTTGGTGCAACTATAGTTCCAGGTGGAGTAAACTTTTCGATTTTCTCTAGTCATTCTACCTCCTGTTCTCTAGTTTTATTTAAAAAACATGCTAAAGCCCCTTTAGTAGAGATACCTTTCCCCGATGAGTTTCGGATTGGTAATGTTTATTGTATGGTTGTTTTTGATCTTGACTATGAAGATTTGGAATATGGCTATCGCATGGATGGTCCCAATGACTTCCAGCAAGGTCATTGGTTTAATCCTAGTAAGATTTTATTAGATCCCTATGCCAAAATTATTGGTGGTCGAGATGAGTGGGGTGTAGTTCCCGATTGGGACGATATTTATCATCACCGAGGCAGAATTGCTTTTGATGATTTTGATTGGGGCAATGATCGTGCCTTGGAGATTCCTCCAGAAGATCAAATCATCTATGAGATGCATGTTCGCAGCTTTACTCGTCATGAATCTTCAGGAATTAAGGAAAACCATCGAGGTACTTTTGCGGGAATTCGGGATAAAATTCCTTATTTAAAAGAGCTAGGTGTTAATGCCGTTGAGTTAATGCCTGTGTACGAGTTTGATGAATTTGAAAATTCCCGCCCTAATCCTCAAACTGGAGAAACTCTATTCAATTACTGGGGATACAGTACCGTAGGTTTTTTCTCTCCGAAAGCGGGTTATGCCACTACGGGTAAATTCGGTATGCAGGTTGATGAGTTAAAAAATCTGGTCAAGGAACTGCATAAAAATGGAATTGAAGTAATTTTAGATGTGGTCTTTAATCACACTGCCGAAGGAAATGAACGTGGTCCGACTATTTCTTTTAGAGGTATTGATAATAAGACCTACTACATGATGACTCCAGAAGGTTATTACTTTAACTTTAGTGGTTGTGGTAATACAATTAATTGTAATAATCCTATAGTAAGAAATATAGTATTAGACTGTTTGCGCTATTGGGCCTCAGAGTATCATATTGACGGATTTCGATTTGATTTAGCTTCGATTTTGGGAAGAGACCCATTAGGTTATCCTTTAGCTAATCCACCATTATTAGAGTCATTAGCTTTTGATCCGATTTTAGCAAAATGTAAGCTGATTGCCGAAGCTTGGGATGCTGGTGGACTATATCAAGTGGGTTCATTCCCAGCCTATGGCCGTTGGGCAGAATGGAACGGAAAGTATCGAGATGGCATTCGTAAATTTCTTAAGGGAGATGGCACTGTAGGACAGATTGCTCAATGTGTTCAAGGTTCTCCCGACCTCTATGCTTGGGCGGGAAGGGCTCCTGCTACTTCAATCAATTTTATTACCGCCCATGATGGTTTTACATTAATGGATTTGGTTTCTTATAACCATAAACATAATGAAGCAAATGGTGAAAACAACAATGACGGCAGTAATGATAACGATAGTTGGAATTGTGGTTGGGAAGGAGAAACCGATGATCTAGCGATTAATGCTTTGCGTCGCCGTCAGATTAAAAATGCGATCGCTATGCTTATGGTTAGTCAAGGTGTACCGATGTTGCTGATGGGCGATGAAGTTGGTCGTACTCAAAATGGAAACAACAATACCTACTGTCACGATAATGAATTAAGTTGGCTGGATTGGAATTTGCAAACTAAAAACTCTGAAATATTAGAGTTTGTTAAACACTGCGTTGCTTTTCGGCGATCGCACCCTGTTTTGCGTAATCCTAACCATTTCCGTAATCAAGATTATGTGGGTAGTGGTTATTCTGATATTTCTTGGCACGGTACTAAAGCTTGGAATGTAGATTGGTCAGTAGAAAATCGAGCAATTGCATTTCTGCTCTGCGGAAAACATGCTAAGAGAGGAACAATTGAGGATAATTATATTTATGTAGCGATGAATATGCATTGGCAGACTCAGTGGTTTGAGATCCCAGGCTTACCTCAGTCTTTGCATTGGCATGTATTTGCTAATACTGGCGCAGTTTTTCCTTCTAGCTATTTACCTGGGACTGAACCTGTGCTAGAAAATCAATCGGGTTTATTAGTTGGCGATCGCTCCGTAGTGATTTTAGTCGGCAAGTAAGCAATCTACTAATTTTATCTAATTCCTAATTATTCACAAGGACTTACAATCATGGCTTTTACTGCAACTTTAGAAATTATTGATGATGTCGCAAAGATTACTCTAGCAGGAGAATTAGATGCGGCCACAGCCCCAGCTTTGAAAGCCGAGGTTGAACAAGCCTACGAACAAAAGGCAAAGCGTCTAGTTCTACTTGCCCATGACCTAGAATATATGGCTAGTGCAGGTTTGCGTGTCTTGCTGTTTTCTAGACAAAAATTGGGACCCAATGTAGATATCTATGTGGTTGGAGCCCAAGAATTTATTTTAGACACTCTCGAAAAGACAGGATTTCATCAGAGTGTGATTATTGTCGATAAATACGAAGAATAGACAAGTCTGCTCTGAGAACTTTACGACAATATTGAGCTTACAAGATTCCCCCCTATGTAGTTAAAACTCAATAGATGTTTGGCATAGGAAAAGATAAGGGAAAGTTTAACAAAGCTTTATCTCTTGCCTTCTGAAGCAACTATTGAGTTTTTTATTTTTAATAAGTAGGTAAGCATAGTTAAATATAAAACCAAAATGAGCGGAATCGCCCGCAAAGCG
>JANMFC010000262.1:0-6003 GCA_031377675.1 Pseudanabaena sp. OTE_70b_metabat_355
ATACAGTTCGCTTCGTTCTGTGGTGGTAAGATGTTTGAAGCTCATGAGGATTTCCTGATGGTTGTGATTAATATCAGAATATCCTTATGAGTCCCTTTATTCAAAGATCTCTAGGCGTTGCATTTCATCCTTGAATTGGCGTCTTCGTTCCCGATAAACCTTTTCACCAAAATCTTTATCGCAAGAAATCAAAATCCAATTCTCATTCCAAGCCTTTTGTAGAATTTTGTCATCATCAGTTCCTCTTGCCTCCTCATAAACTGAGAAAACCTCATGGTTTTGACTGCGTAACCAACGCGCAACCACAACACCCGTATAGGACTTACGCAAAATAACCAAACGTAGGGGCAATTCATGAATTGCCCCTACGTTAGAATCAGGGTTTCAAGTCTTTTTGCGTAAGTCCTACCGTATTTTCATCCACCAAAAATCGCACCTAAGCAATCTCCGCCAAAGGCATAAAACTTGCACTTTCCAAAGCACGAGACGCAAACAGCAAACAAGCCCTAATATCCGCCTCAACCAAACCTTCATACTCTTCCAAAATCTCCGTCACCGTTGCACCATGAGCCAGCAGATTTAGAATGTACTCAACAGATAATCGAGTCCCTCTAATGACAGGCTTTCCCACCATCACTCTAGGACTAGAGTAGATCCGATTTAACAAATCTTGTTCTTTCATATTGTTTAAGAATTTAACTTGACTTATCAATTCCATCATACATAACCAAACTGCTCATTACTTTTTGCGAAGTCTCTCTAGAAGTTGAATCCGTTTCTGTTGCCACCAATCATCATTAATCTCGATCGCCTCACCACTATCCAAACCCTCTAACAGCAAAGTTTCCAGACGCGCTTGAGCAACCCTCTCCGCCTCTTGACGCAACAACTGCCGAATATATTCACTCGTAGTACTGTAGCCACCCTTGGCAACCTGCTCATCTATAAAAGTCTTCATAGAATCAGGAACAGAGATATTTACCGTAGTCATAGCTAGTAGTTATGTATATTTCTGACTATTCAATTATGGCAAATATTGCCAATTTTTGTCAAACAGCGATCGCTATTCAGGGCAGAGATGATAAGATGCCAAAGTATAAACCTCAAAGCGAAAGTGATTTAGAAAGAGAAGTTAGGAGTTAACTTATGCGGACAATCACCCTACAAATTGATGATAGCGTTAGCGACAAATTTCTATGGTTACTCGATCGCTTTTCTAGAAACGAAATTAAAATTTTAGACCAATCCGATTACATCAGCGATGATGAATATCTGAGAGGAATTGAAGGAATGGTTCAAAGTATCAATGTAGCCCGTGCTGAACCCATTGAACAAGGCGTAACTCTCGATAAGCTGGATTGGTATTGGCTTTCCTGTACGCGCAAAGCGTTGTAATTCAAACTATAGAATAAAAAAATGATTCGATATTTGCCGCTTGTAGTGGGGGCGCTGGGCGGTTTAGCGCTACTCGCCAATCGCATGGTAACTGCAAATCTGACAACTAGTCAATCACGCGCCGATGCGCTAGGCGTGCTGTTGAGTGCAGTCTTGATTTTGACGGGGTTGCTATGGCAGCAGGTGAAGACCAAGATCCCTGAGTCGGTGACTTTAATTGGCGAAGAAGGTTTTACGATCGCGGAATCGCTCCCTGATCCAGTTAAAACTGAACTAGCTTGGGCTTCACATATTTTGCTGACGAATACAGTTACTAAGGTGGTGGTAATTTATTACGATCGCCAAACAATTTTACGGCGCGGTATTTTGGGCAAAAGCGATCGCCTGAATATTGGCACAATTACCGAGCGGGTGATCAAAACCCAAAAACCAGTTTATTTGGTGAAATTAGAGCTATACCCAGGACGCATTGAGTTTGACTACTTACCCGAAAATACGCAGGGCGTGATTGTGCAACCTCTTGGTGAAAAAGGAGTCATGGTTTTAGGTGCAAATGTGCCGCGTAGCTATACCAAACAGGATGAAAACTGGATATCGGCGATCGCCGATAAATTGGCTTACAATCTCAGCATCAATGAAACCCAAATAAGCTGATTCGACCGCTTCGCGGTCGAATCAGCTTACTGATTTTTATTATGTGCTTGACCGCGATGTATAATTCAGTGTCAAAAGAAAGCTGAAATAACTTCAAAATAGAAACTTAAACTTGAAACAGACATGGCAATTTTAGATCGACAGGGGCGTTTATTTGGCAAACTTAGTCTGCTTGACATCGGCGCGATCGCTACGATCCTGATTGTCTTGATCGGCTTACTGATTGTCCCTGGCAATAGCGGCAGTTCGATCGCCCAAATGGTATCGGCTGAGAATAAAACCGTCCAAGTGGACATGAACGTGCGTGGATTGAGTGCCGCTAATCCCCAAAATCTGGTCAAGGTCGGCGATAAAGTCAATATCATTATTCGCAACCAACCAAGGGGCGAAGTCACGATCAAAAAAGT
Organism: Pseudanabaena sp. OTE_70b_metabat_355; assembly: GCA_031377675.1. GTDB lineage: Bacteria > Cyanobacteriota > Cyanobacteriia > Pseudanabaenales > Pseudanabaenaceae > Pseudanabaena. The sequence goes on from JANMFC010000262.1 coordinate 2,457, forward strand.
TGATATTTCTACCCCAAAAGTCGTTGCTGCTAAAGCCGATGGCACGGCGGTTTATTTTGAAGATCCCCGCGCTCTCTCAACATCACAATCGGATCTGGCGATCACCCTCGAAGCGACCGCTAGAGTCACTAATGACGGCGTTGTCTTTGGTAACGAAAAGGTAAAAGTCGGAACATCGATTGATATTGAAGGATCAAGATATATTATTCGCGGCAGTGCAATGTCAGTGAGATATTAATCATGCAACCCCCGTTCCCCCAAGGTTTTGTTTTAAAAGGTCGTTATGCTGTCCTATCAACAATTGGTCAGGGCGGGATGGGGCGCACTTATTTAGCGGAAGATTTAGAGCGCTTTAATGAAACCTGTGTCCTGAAGGAGTTCATCCCACCCCAAGATTCACAAGAAGTAACCGAAAAAGCCAAAGAACTATTTCGCCGTGAAGCCTCGGTGCTTTATCAAATTCGCCATCCTCAAGTCCCACAATTTCGAGCAACTTTTGAGTCTGAGGGCAGATTATTACTGGTGCAAGACTATGTGGAAGGCAAGAATTATCGCAATTTGCTACTCGATCGTCTCAAGCAAGGACAGACTTTCTCGGAAAATGAAATTTTTGCGCTGATGCAGCAACTTTTGCCAGTGCTGACCTATCTCCATAGTCACAACATCATCCACCGCGATATTTCTCCCGAAAACCTAATGTTGCGATCGCAGGATAATTTACCTGTATTGATTGATTTCGGGGTCGTGCAGGAAACTACTGCCAAATTAAATTCACAAATGGGAATTCCCGCCTCAACCGTGGCAGGTAAAGCTGGTTATGCCCCACCCGAACAATTGCAGTCGGGCAATGCCTATGCCAATAGTGATCTTTATGCGTTGGCGGTAAGTTCCATCGTGCTGCTCACAGGGAAAGAGCCGCCCGAACTGTTTGATAGCATTAATCTGGCTTGGGACTGGCAAAAATTTACTAATGTTAATCCTGCCTTTGCTAGAGTTATCAACCAGATGTTGAGCTACAAGCCCACCAATCGTTACCGTTCGGCTGAGGAAGTAACTCAAGCCCTGCAAGTTGCTCAAGCTTCTTTTTCTGGAGCAAAAACTTATGTAGTTGGTCGGCAACTATCTACAAATGTCGCGGCAACCTTACCGCAAAAAACTGTAGTAGCTGGCGCAAATAACCGTAATCCTGAGAATTACTCGACTAATTACGAAAACAATAATCAAAATAGAAGCAACTCTGGCAATGTACTTAGCTGGTTGGTCGGAATTTTAGTCATTTTGGTAGCTGGGGTTGGTTCATGGGCGGTCACATCTTTGATATTTGGGCGCAATCAGATTAAGCCTATTGCCAGCAGCCCCGCGATCGCTTCTCCAACCACCGCATCCAATAATGCCAATGTCAAGAATATCAATACGAGTATTGATCTCAAGTCAACCAGCGAAGGAATAAGTAGTGGCTCTGTCAGCAATACAATCACGGCGGAACAAGTAGTAAATGTCCGTTTTAATGGTGAAAAGGATGATTTACTTACGGTTTCGCTAACGGGTACTGATTTGCAAATGACGATCCAGAGCGATGATCAAATTGGGCTAGACCGTAAAGCGATCGATAATGCGACAGGATATTGGCAGGGGCGGTTAAAAAAACAAGGTGTGTACTATATCAAAATCAAAACCACGGCTACCAATGAAACCACCTATAAACTAGATGTCAAGCTAGATGCCCCACCACCACCGAAACCTGTTCCCACAAAAACTAGCACACCCACGCCCACGCTCAAGCCTTCTATAACTGCAACACCTAGCGAATCTCCAAGCAGTACACCAACTCTTGAACCAACCTCTACACCTAGCCCCACATTTACACCGCGATCGCCTATTCCCACGCCCAGCCCCACATTTACACCGCGATCGCCTGATCCCACCGTTATTCCGATCGAGCCAATCCGCTCAGAGCCGCCCACGCGCTTTGAGCCCAACCCAAATTCTCCACGTAGATAAAGTCAATTAATGCAAACCATCGAAATCAAATTTCAAAAATTACATCCTGACGCACAAATTCCCAGTTATGCCCATATTGGTGATGCGGGAGCCGATGTCTATGCCGTTACCGAAGTGACCGTAGCGCCACAAAAACGGGCGGCGATTCCCACGGGTTTAGCTGTCGATATTCCCATTGGCTATGAAATTCAAGTGCGCCCTAAAAGTGGATTAGCACTCAAGCATGGGATCACGGTGCTTAACTCTCCAGGCACAGTTGACGCTGGTTATCGTGGTGAAATTCAAGTGATTGTGATTAATCTTGGGGATGAGGCTTACACTTTTACGAAAGGTCAAAAGATCGCTCAATTAGTCTTAAAACCAGTAATTCAAGCGAATTATGTTGAAGGTGAGTTGGGAACAAGCGATCGTGGTATTGGCGGGTTTGGCAGTACAGGATTAACATAAAAAAAGAGGGCGCAAAGCGCCCTCTTTTTTTAACTTAGCTTGCAGAGCCAAGACCAACATAGGAACCATAAAAGAATAGACCGACAACAACCAATACGCCAGTACCAGCAACAGTAGCAACTAGCCAAAGCGGAATACGTCCATTTTGAAGCATAAATTTAAACCTCCTGAGAAAATGAGTTTATGAAATCTAATTAAAGAAATAGCTAGAAAATAGTAAAACAGTCACGAAAATCAGCAACAGTCCCAAAAAGAGAGAAGTACGATTCAACTCTACAGGTTGGCTATTAGGGTTTTTAGGAGCCATGGTAAGAAGTAAAAGGTAAAAAGGAAAAAGTTGGAGTAGAAGTGTCGTCAGGGGAAACCAAATGGAGGTTAGCGGCTAATGAATTGCATGGCGGCGATCGCACCGATAAAAAATACGGTAGGTACTCCTAGCCCATGCACTGCTAGCCAACGGAATGTAAATACGGGATATTGAATGGGTTGATTAGGATTATTGACTGACATAGTAATTTAAAGATTAATGAATCCGAAAATGTAAACCTTGAAGGTAAATCTTGAAGATTTTATAGTTTGTTACAGCTTGGAGATTAACAAACAGAGCCGCAAAGCGTCAGCGCTATTGCCCAAGTGAATTGATGTCTTTTTGTGGGTTGTAGCGATCGGTTACTAGTGGTGCTGTTTGACGCTCTTCGGTGTAATAACCGTTGGGACGTGGAGTACCAAATACGTCATAAGCTAGACCAGTGCTGACAAATAGCCAACCTGCTAAGAATAGAGCAGGAATTGTAAGGCTATGAATTAGCCAATAACGCACGCTCGTAATAATGTCGGTAAATGGACGCTCTCCAGTAGTACCTGCCATAACTGTCCTCTAAAAATATGTAATGTCTAAAAATCTTTATCTAAAATAATAATTTATTATTGTACCAAAATGTCGAAACATGACTTTCACCAATTCATGCACAATATTCCCTAAATTCATTAAATCCAGAAATCTTTAGGGCGGGCTAAGCCCGCCCTAAAGATGTTTGGGTTTAATTGCATAAGGAATGAAAATTTATTAGAACCCAAATTTGTTGGGGCGGGCAAAGCC
>JANMFC010000297.1:0-5222 GCA_031377675.1 Pseudanabaena sp. OTE_70b_metabat_355
TGTTCCTCTTCTCTTTTATTGTGTAAACTTTCTAAATTATTTGGGTCTCCATGTAGTGACCAATAAGCTACTGTTCTTGGTGAACATCCTATAAATTCTGCTATCTCTGGTTGAGTCTTCCCAGTATTTTGTAATAATAAAATCAATACCCTTTCTCTTACGTGTCCCAATTCACTTGTTCGTAATTCATTTTGCAATCTTTTTACTTGGTCTTCGTTTAAAAAGTTCCGTGCTGGCATTTTATTATTCTCAGTAAGTGTGTTGTTCTATATTACTATTTCTTGCAACTTAAATGCCGATTAGCTTATCTAGCCATTCAATCAAATTATCAAGCTGTTTGTCATGGGAGAGAGTTCCCAAACCTCTAACGGTGACATTACCTTTGCTATAGACAAACCGCGATCGCAAATGACTGGGTAGATACTCATGCAATAACTTCCATGCTGGTTCTTCCATTTTTGATTCTAAGACAACGTGCTGCTTACCATCGGGCTTAATTCGTGAAAAACCGATGCGCTTAGCAATTAATTTTAATTCCATAACTTTAATCAATTGCATCGCAGGAGGTGGCACATTTCCATAGCAGTCCTTCCATTCTTCCACAATTTGAGTAAGTTCTCGACGCGAAGTTACCGAAGCAACGGATCGATAGGCGCTCATCTTGCGATCGCCATCGGGAATATATTCAGCAGGGATAAAGGCAGTAATCGGTAAATCCACCTGTGTATCATCAACTTCATGGATTTCGGAACCACGAATTTCCGCGATCGCCTCTTGCAGCATTTCCATATAAAGGTCAAAACCAATCGTGTTAATTTGACCTGACTGTTCCGCGCCCAAGAGATTGCCTACGCCTCGAATTTCCATATCGCGCATTGCTAACTGATAGCCAGAACCGAGATGGGTAAATTCTTGAATTGCCTTGAGACGTTTGCGAGCGATATCGGTGAGTTCGCCTTTTTCTTGATAGAACAGCCATGCATGGGCTTGAATGCCAGCGCGACCGACCCGCCCGCGTAATTGATAAAGTTGGGCAAGTCCAAATCTCTGAGCATCGGCAATAATAATCGTGTTCACGCGGGGAATGTCCAAACCAGATTCGATAATCGTGGTACAGATCATCATGTCCGCTTCACCACTGCTAAAGGTCAGCATCGTTGACTCTAATTCCGATTCGGGCATTTGACCGTGGGCGATCGCCATGCGGACTGAGGGCAACATTTCATGCACTCGCGCCGAGACTTCTTCGATATCATCAATTCGCGACACTACATAAAAAATCTGTCCACCGCGATCGAGTTCTTGACGGATCGCCGATCGCACTAATTCTAGATTATAGCGAGAGAGATGGGTCATAATCGATCGCCTTGATGGTGGCGGTGTCGTAATTAGACTCATTTCGCGAACTCCAGACATCGCCATATAGAGGGTGCGCGGAATCGGTGTTGCGGATAGAGTCAGCACATCTACTTCCGTTTTCATGGATTTGATTTTTTCTTTTTGAGCCACGCCAAAACGTTGTTCTTCATCAATTACCAGTAGCCCTAAATCTTTAAATTCCACATCTTTAGATAGAAGTTGATGCGTACCCACGACAATATCCAGTTCACCAGTTTTTAGTTTCTTAAAGATTTCTTTCTTCTCGGCAGTAGTCCGAAACCGATTAAGCAAGGCAATATTCACGGGATAGGCGGCATAGCGCTCTTGCAAACTATGATAATGCTGTTGTGCGAGAATTGTCGTGGGAACCAGTAGGGCAGCTTGTTTACCCGTAGTCACCGCCTTAAAAATAGTCCGAATCGCAACTTCAGTTTTACCAAAGCCCACATCGCCACAAACAAGGCGATCCATCGGGCGCGAACTTTCCATGTCTTGCTTTACGTCCTGTGTTGCCTTCAATTGATCGGGCGTAGCCTGATAGGGAAAAGAATCTTCCATTTCCTGTTGCCAAGGATTATCAGGAGGAAAAGCGAACCCAAGTTGTTGAGCACGTTTGGCGTAGAGTTCCAACAAATCAAAGGCAATTTTTTTGATCGCTTTTTTGGCTTTAGACGTGGTATTTGCCCAAGCCTTGCCCGTCATTTTATGCAGTTCGGGCTGACCTTCATTCATTCCCCGATAGCGCGATAAAATCGACATTTGATCGACAACTACCCGCAAAATGCCATCGGCATATTTGAGAACTAGATATTCGCGAGTTTCATTATTGACAGTCAATTTTTCTAATTTGAGAAACTGACCGACACCATGATTTTTGTGAACCACATAATCACCGATCGCGAGTTTATTCAAGTCAACTTGCTTAGAAACCGCCCTTCTGCGTTTACGCACATAATTAGGCGTTCCCAAGGCGTGCTGTCCAAAAAACTCGCGATCGCTAAGCACGGCAATCCGATATGTCGGCAAGACAAAACCTTGAATTTCAGCGATGCCCGAATATTTCAAGGCGACAGCAATTCGCAAATTATGGGTTTTCTCGATCGCAGGATAATCGCGGACATTGGGAATGAATTGGGCGGGACAATCATGTTCTTGCAATAGAGCCACAGTGCGCGAAGGTTGAGCCGAAACAAGAATAATTTTGTATTTCTGTTCGCGATAATCACGAATTGTTTGCGCCAGCTTAGCAAACTGATGCGGAATTGCTGGTACAGAACGACTGGACATATTCAAACCGCGATTTTCTTCGGCTAACTCCAATAAGTCAAGGCGATCGAAGTTGGCTACCTGTTCTAGACATTCAGTGAAAGAGCGATGGAGTTTTCCCTCACCCCCAGCCCCTCTCTCATTGAGGGAATGGGGAGCAATTGCTTCAGCCGATTCGTACCAGCGATCGCAATGGGCTTGACATTGTTCGATTTCATCAATAACTACTAAACAATTCTCATTACTGGGTAAATAATCCAACAAAGAGGCTGTGGACTTGGGATGAACCGCAAAACCTTGAGTTGTAAATTCATCGTCTGGAGAGATATTTTCTAAATCTAAACCACCTAAAATATGTCCATAGCTAATCGGTGCTAATAAAACGGAAGGAATACTATCCATTGGTCGCTGCGTGGAGGGTTCAAATTCGCGAATCCGTTCTATCTCTTCACCAAACCAGTCAATCCGCACGGGCATTTCACTGGAAACAGGAAAAATATCAATAATATCGCCGCGTCTTCCCCATTGTCCTTCTGTCTCAACCGTTGAGGTGTGGGTATACCCCATCAAAGCCAAGTTTTCCGCCATATCTTGCAGTCTGATTTCTGTCCCAACTTCCAAAGATAAGCAATATTCCTTAAAGGCATCCGAGCTTGGCAAATGAGGCTGAAGGGCGCGACCTGTCGCCACGATCGCTACTTTTTTCTTGTCTCCCTCACGCTCATCCCAATTCACCAAATCCGCAAGTACCTGCATCTGTCCCCAAATAATCTCTGATTCTGGTTGATAAGGCTCGTATGGCAGCGCGTCGGAATTGGGATAAAAATGCACTGTCTGCCAACCCATCGTCTCTAACTGCACAGACCAGCGCCCCGCTTCTTCAATGGTCGCTGCAATGACTAACATCAACCGTTCTTGTTTTTGGCTTAAAGTCGAGCTAACTAGCCCTTTTCCTACTCGCGATAAGCCCGAAAGCGTGAGTTGATGCGATCGCGCCAATTTACTCTCTAGTTCATCAGTAAGAGGCGATTTGATTAATGAGCGAATTACGGAGGAAAATGGCATAGTCTAAACAGTTTGGTTGTGAGGAGAGTGGAACAGGCTCAACGACAGGCTAAGAATGAGTCATCCAGTTTATATATTTGAGATTTTTCATGATTTGGAAATGCTTAATGTTGGCAGTAACGAGAACTAGGTCATGCTGTATTGCTGTAGCGCCAATGAAAATATCAATAGGTGGTATAAGCAATCCTCGATGCCTGAGATCGCAATAAATTTCACTAGCAATTTTGGCAGTATCTTGCTCAAATCCAACGATTTCACTTTCAGATGCAAGTTCCTCAAACATGGTTAGGAGCTTTCTGCTGTCGCGATACTTTAGACCACTAACAATTTCGTAGTAAGTTAGTATAGAGAAGGTTATTTTCTCGAAGTATTCTTGGTATTTTTCCAGTTCTGCGATTACAGATGGCTCACCACGCAAGAAGTAGGAAATCATGTTGGAATCTAATAGAACCTTTTGCATCATGGAATCAGTCTTTGTAAATCTAGTTCGCGGTTAACTTCAATGTCTTTTTCAATTTGTTGGAGGATGTGGCTTTCTGCCTTTGCTACACCCGCAAAACGCATAAAACCATGTTTAGATATAGGATGTAATATGGAAGTTTTTTTAACTTCACGCCAAAGTTGCATCAGTTGAATTAAGGACTCTTCAGAGGCTAGACCAATCTCTTCGATCATTTTTTCTTTAGTTGTCATTTGTTACCTCCAGTCGGTTTAAGTGCTGCTTGGCATAGTTTAACATGGCGAATATCGAAGTTAAACTATATGAACTGATACATAGCTCACGCAAATCGCCTGATCGTTGCAGTTTTTCGCCGAGGCGATCGGGGACTTCTAGGATTATTTGCATTGGCTGTAATTGGAGATTGTGAGTTGTGTTTATTGTACAAGGTAGCTTTCACGGGTATGGCAAATCACTAATTCATTCTATGTTTAATTCCAGATCGCTGGTAGTTTAAATCACTGAAAATTTTACTAAATTAATGTTTAATATTAAATGTTAAACAACCAACAAACTCATGACTTTTAAAATCAGTATAACGAAAATGAGGGGGGTAATCGCCTCTCTGGTAAGCGCTCTAGCTTTGGCTAGCCCTGCTCAAGCAATTGGACTTACCTTCAATTGGTCATTTACTGCGACAAATAATTTTGGGACTGGAGCCACCCTTGGAACCGTAAGCGGCACAATTAGTGGTGTACAGGACAATACGACAACTTCTTCGGGGCTGATTGCTACCGTACTCGACACCCCCGATGATCAGTATCAGGGAGTTACTTTTAACACACTAACGACTGGATATATCTCAGTAGTGAGTGGATCTATTACATCCTTCGGCTTGCAGTTCAATGGAAGCTCTCGCGCTCCTAATGATATCGCCGATTCAAACTTGAAATGCAACGGGTTCTGATGAAGCAAAGAATACTTCGTATGGGGTACGATAGTCAAGAGATTTTCTCGGTCTGTGATTTATAAAATCTACCGCCTTCTGAAAGTCTTCTTCTTTCACGATTTT